>DASTGU010000091.1:0-50244 GCA_035718845.1 Gemmatimonadaceae bacterium
TTATGGTTACAGGTACAAGCCGGTTAGTTAAAGGCAACTGAAAACTACCAGCTTGCGGCTGGCGGCTTTCGGCCAGCGGCTTCGAGCTTTTCAAAAGGGAAGAAAAAACAATAACGGCCAGAGATTTCTCTGGCCGTTTCTTTTAGCTCGGTGCCGCCGGCTGAAAGCTGCCAGCCGCAAGCTGGTAGTTTTCAGTTGCCTTTAAGAATTCCTGGGCAGCATTACCGGATCCGCCTCGACCAGCGCTCCGACAATCCAGAATCGCTCGCCGTCGAACCAGAAAATCGCGACCTGCTCGAGCTCCTTCGCCAACGCTACGGCGGAATCCTGCGGCATCACCACTGCCACGCTGCACTCGCAGTGCGAACGGTCGGGCGAGCACGCGTCGACTTCGACGAATCGGTAGCCGGATTTCGTTAGGCGATCATTCAAGTCTCGCCGACGTTTTTCGTTTTCGGCCGCCGGCAAATCACGTCCGCCCGGATCGAACGCCGTCATCACCGCGAACGGACTGCTGAATCCAATCCGCGCCAACTGTGTCAGCGTTGTGTCAGTCACGGTCTGCCGAAGGTCGATCTCGACCTTTGGCGAGGTCGAGAACAGCAGTATGGTTTCCGGATACTTTGGCCAATCCGGGTCGTGCTGATCGGGCGTCGTCTGCATGATTGATGGAATTACAATGTTCGCACCATGGCTGCGAGCGGTGAGACAGGACTGGTACACTCCTTGACCTTTGGCACGGCGTGAAATCGACCCAGATCTGGCCTGATCTTCTTTATCTCGTGCGACACGGCGAATCCGCCGGCAACGTTGCTCGGGACGCAGCGGTTCAGGCCGGCGAGCCGATGATCGACATCGACATTCGCGATATCGATGTCCCTCTCTCCGAGCTCGGTCAACGGCAGGCGATTGCACTCGGCCGCTGGCTGGGCGCGCTGCCTCCAGAACGTCGGCCGAACATCGTTCTGACTTCTCCGTACCTGCGCGCGCGACACACCGCAGGCCTGATCGTGAAGACCGCCGGCATGCGCGAAGATTCGTACTCGCTCATGGTCGACGAGCGACTGCGCGAGAAGGAGTTCGGAATTCTCGACCGGCTCACTGCGGTTGGTATTCGCGAGCAGTATCCCGACCAGGCGGAATTCCGGCGACTGCTCGGCAAATTCTATCACCGCCCACCCGGCGGCGAGAGCTGGTGCGATGTGATTCTGAGATTGCGCAGTGCAACGGAGGTGATCTCGCGCGAGTACTGCGGTGAGCGTGTGCTTATTGTCTGTCACGCCGTCGTCGTGCTTTGCATGCGCTACATCCTCGAGCACCTCACCGAGTCCGAGCTGCTCGCCATTGACAAGAAATCGGACATCGCAAACTGTTCGGTGACCCTCTACGAACACGATGAGACACTCGGCCCGCGCGGCAATCTTCGTCTCAAGTTGTTCAACTTCGTGGCCCCGCTCGAAGAAGCGGGTGCCCCGGTGACATCAGAGCCGGACGCGAAGGTTGGCGCGCGCTAACAAACGTCCCGTCGCAGTAACGAGCGCGCTGCTGCGCCGCTGGCAGTTGCCGGAACCCGACGAGCGGGCGGACAAGCAGGATCGCGGCGTGGCAATGGTAATCGGCGGCGCTGCAGAAATTCCCGGCGCGCTGCTTCTCGCCGGGACTGCCGCATTACGCGTCGGCGCCGGAAAGCTCAAGCTCGCTGGACCGAGGAGCACCATGGCCGCACTCGGCGTCGCGATGCCGGAAGCACGCGTCATCGGACTGCCCGAGACCGGTGACGGGTTTCTCGATCGCAGATCGGGCTCTCGCGCTGGCGATGTCGCCAACGCCGAAGCGATTCTGATCGGCCCCGGCATGCTCAACGACGACGCGATCCGTGGCTTTATGGACGAGATCATCCGTCGAGTTGCCGACCGTGCGCTCGTGATCGATGCGCTCGCACTGCACGCGCTCCGGGACAATCGCTACCGATTCAGCGAGGACACCAACGTCGTCATTACGCCGAATATCGACGAGATGGCGAAGATCACCGGTGACGACAAGAAAATCATAGAGCGCGACCCGCAGAGCGTCGCGCTGCGAGTCTCGCAGGATCTGAACGTCGTCGTCGCCCTCAAGGGTCCGGAAACTTTCATCGCGTCACCGTACGGTGAAGTGTTTCGCTACGGGGAGGGCGGAGTTGGGCTGGCGACGTCAGGATCCGGGGACGTACTGGCTGGCGCGCTTGTCGGAATGCTGGCTCGAGGTGCGACGCTCGATCAGGCTGCGGCTTGGGCCGTTTATCTCCACGGCGAAGCAGGAAATCGACTGGCGCGGCGCGTGGGAACGATCGGATTCCTGGCGCGCGAGCTGTGTGGCGAGCTCGCGCCAGTCATGCATGGGCTGATGAAGAAAGGAAGCCGCTGACGGGCGACTAGATGTGGAGCGCTGGGATCGCGCTCGAGGGAGTCGTTGGCGTGTCGCGACGTCGCACTGTTTCGCCCGCAGGCGCCTTCATCGGCAGCGTCAGGAGAAACGTGGTGCCAGCGCCTTGTTTGCTGGCGACTGTCACATCGCCGCCAAGCAGTCGCGCGAGTTTGCGCGTTACACTGAGGCCGAGGCCAGTGCCTCCGGTTTTTCGCGTCGCAGTCTGCTCTGCTTGCCAGAACGGCTCGAACACGTTCTCAATGTTCTCCGCCGCGATGCCGACGCCCGTGTCAGCGATACGAACCTCGAGATTGCCGGTGTTCACCGCGCAACTGACCCGAACTTCGCCTTTATCGGTGAACTTGATTCCGTTCGAGAGCAGGTTGACCAGCATCTGCCGGAGCTTGGTGCCGTCGGTTTGAATCGCCTGGTCTTCCTCGAGGAGCTCGACGATGAATCTGATGTCCTTGGCTGCCGCCATTGGCTCGACCAGCGCTGCCGCATCACCGAGCGTGTGATTTACGGACATCGACTCCCATCGCACTCGCTCGCGGCCGATATCGACGCGCGCGAAAGTCAAAATCTCGTCGATCAATCCGAGCAAGTGGCGAGCGCTGGCGTTGATCCTTCCCAACTGCTGACGCTGCAGCTCCGTCACTGGTCCGGTGATACCGTCGGAAAGAAGCTCCTCGTAGCCCATGATTGCGGTGAGCGGAGTGCGAAGCTCGTGGGACATCACCGCCAGGAAGTCGGTCTTGCTGTTGTTGGCGCGCTCAGCGTCGGATCGCGCTTCCTCGGCTTCCTTGAGCGCCCATTCGGCGTGCGCGCGCGCTTCCATTTCCAGCGCCAGGAGGTCGATTCGCTCTCGGTCGGTGTCGCGCAGCACCCGCGCCGACCATAGAACGAGTCCGACGAAGGTGATGATGCTGAGTATGGCGAACAGAGAGACGCCAAAATCGGATTCGTAGATTCCCGCGGATTCCCCGGCGACTTTGATCACGCCGAGGATGATGGGAGCCGCCAGCGCTGCGGGAAGCAGTCGACGCGTCAGCACGCCGGCGGCACCTTCGTCCATTAACAGCGACGCTACGCCTCGTTCACGCACTGCGACGAGAATTCCGCTGCCAAGCAGCAACAGCCCGACGCTCGTCGAGAGCGCCATACCCGGGCCCGAAGCGAAGTGATAGACGTCGCTGACTGCGAACACATACGCGAGTAGCACTACGAGAGCCATGACGAGACCGGGTGCAACGAAAAGCTGCGCGCGGAAATCTCGCTTTCTCTGATCGTGCGACAGTGACAACAAGCCCAAACCGAACAGCAGGAAAGTGCCGGCCGTATCCACCGCCATCCTCCCCGGCGGTGTGATCGACAACTGGTGCATCCGACTGCCGAAGAGGAGAAGGTCGAATCCGGATTCTCCTCCTCGCAGGTATTCGTAGAGAGTGAGACCTGCGATGGTCGAGACCAGCGCAGCTAACGCTTGTTGAATCGCTTCGCCGGATGTACTGCGATCGAAGCGACCGGCGATGATCAAAGAGAAGCCGGACAACAGAAAGCAGACCGCGGTGAGCGGCAGCATCGGGTAAGCGTTGCCATGCGGCGTGACGACCGCGCGCATATTCAACGACCACCCGATCAGCACCAGAACGCCAAGCGCAACGACGCCGATGCCTGCTACGACCGGTACTCGCTCGAAAACTCGAATCAGCGGGCTGTGGCGGACCGGCGGACCGGACGCTGCGCTACTGGGATTGGCCATGTTACTCGTCAACGCGAAAAAACCTACCCGGCCGCATTTGCCAGTGCAATTCTACCAGGCAATCACTCGGCGATCACGGAAGAATCCGCCAGTGGGTCCGTCGTCAGGCAGTGTAGCGAGCCACAGGGGTGTTTCCGCGCCTTTCTCTACCGTACGACTTGCGCCCCTGCCGCCCATCGCCGTGCGGACCCAGCCTGGATCCACTGAATTCACCAGAATGCCCATCCCCTCGGTCTCCGCCGCCAAAACGCGTGTCACGACGTTGATCCCCGCCTTCGACATTCTATAAGCCACATAACCAGCGCCCATCTCACTCAGCGCGCCCATGCCGCTGGAAAGGTTCACGATCCGACCGTAGCGACGAGTCTTCATGATCGGAATCGCCAGTCGTGACAGCAGCAGCGGGCCATAGACATTCGTCTGCATCGTATCCCGCACGATCTCGAGCTCCTCCAGCGGGTCAGCATCATCGTCTTCGACCATGATGCCGGCGTTGTTGATGAGAATATCGAGCCTGCCTACTTCACGCCGAATCCAGTTCATACATTCGCGGATGCTTTGCACGTTGGCGACGTCGAGCTGGCGCGCCTCGACCGGCAGTCCGCTCGCTTTCAGCTCCGCCGCCGCAGCGACTCCTTTGGCAAGATCACGAGACCCGAGTATGACGCGAGCCTGCTGTTGCCCGAGTTGCCGGCAAAGCTCGAGGCCGATGCCACGGTTGCCTCCAGTCACGAGCGCAATTCTCTGCTCGGGCATTTATTTGTTGTGGTTAGTGAGTGTTACAGGGTGCTAAGAACGTAGGCGCGCCTGTTTGTCTGGCAAGTTTGCGCCCCAGCGATATCATTCCGATACTCGCGGTGCGCCCGCCTCGAACGATGACTGTCTCCCGAATCACAATTCCCACGCCAACATCTGCGGCAACTTCAAAGCAGGAGATCGCGAGTCTTCTGACTGAAGCGCGCGAGCGTACGCTGCTGTTAATCTCCGGATTGTCCGATGCCGACCTGCATCGGCAGCACGACCCGTTGATGAGCCCGATCATCTGGGACATCGGCCACATCGCGCACTTCGAGGAGCTGTGGCTGACTCGCAATCTCGACGGGCCGATCGAGTTCTCCGAGATGCCGGGACTGTACAACCCGTTCGAGCATCCGCGAGCGACTCGCGCTTCCCTCCAGCTTCCTTCGCTGTCGGAGATGACCGATCGACTGAATGAAATTCGCGAGCGTGTTCTCGATCGGCTCGCATCGATCGAGCTCGACGATCGCAAGCCGCTGCTGCGCGATGGTTACGTGTATCACATGGTGCTGCAGCACGAGTATCAGCACGATGAGACCATTCTGCAGACATTGCAGCTCAAGAAGGGCGAGCCCTATCGAGCGCCGCGCGCACGACGCTTTGCTGCACAGGCACCTTTTGCCAGTGAAATGGTGGAGTTTCCGGGTGGCCGGGTCACCATTGGCACCGAAGATCGCAGCGAGGCCTACGACAACGAGCGGCCGCTGCACCACGTCGATCTGACGCGGTTTCTGATCGATCGCACGCCGGTGACCAACGGCCGTTATCTCGACTTCATGAACGACGGCGGCTACAAGCGCGAAGAGCTGTGGTCCGAGGCAGGGCGGCGCTGGCTCGCCGAAACTGGAACTGAGTCGCCGAAATACTGGCAGCGCGATGGTAATACCTGGACCTCGCGCGTGATGGACCTGACGCGCGAAGTCGATCCGACACGCCCGGTCTGTCATGTCTGCTTTTACGAGGCAGACGCGTTCGCTCGCTGGAGTGGCAAACGACTTCCCACCGAACTCGAGTGGGAGGCCGCGGCATCGTGGGATCCATCGTCGCAAACCGCGCGCACATTCCCCTGGGGAGACGGCGCTGGCCCCACACTCGCCAACATCGACCAGCTTGCCTTTGAGACCGCACCAGTCGGAACCTTCGACGAGAACGTCTCGCCAATCGGTTGTTACGGAATGATCGGCGACGTCTGGGAATGGACGTCGAGCGATTTCCGCGGCTATCCGGGCTTCCGAAGCTTTCCGTATCGGGAATACTCGGAAGAATTTTTCGGCTCCGACTACAAGGTCCTGCGCGGCGGATCGTGGGCGACTCGACCTGGTGCGATCCGCAATACCTTCCGCAATTGGGACTATCCCATTCGGCGACAGATCTTCAGCGGCTTCCGCTGCGCGCGCGACGCATGAAAAGCGGAATCCATTCTGATCTTTTCAACGGGACTCCGCCGTACACCGTGCGGCGTTCCCGTCAGCAGATGCTGCGCGACGTTCGCCACGGCCTCGCGCACAAGCCGAAGCAGCTCTCGCCCAAGTATTTCTACGACGAGCGGGGATCGGAGCTGTTCGAGGAAATAACGCAGCTACCTGAGTACTACCTGACTCGCGCCGAGCGCTCTCTGCTGGAAAATCGAATCGAGGAGATCGTTTCCGCGGTGAAGCCCTGCTCGCTCGTCGAGCTGGGCGCCGGCAGCGCGACGAAGACGCGGATCATCATCGATCAGATGCGCGACAACGGCTGCGCCGAGTGTTACGTGCCGGTAGATGTGAGCAAGGATTTTCTGGAAGCGACCGCGATTCAGCTGCGCGTGGATTATCCCAACATTCAGATCAAGCCGGTCGCATCCGACATCACCGAGCCGTTCTCATTGCCGCCGATGGCGAGTCCAACCCTGGTGGCGTTTCTCGGCAGCACCATTGGTAACTTCCCGCGCGAGCAGGCTGTGAATCTTCTGTCGCACATCGCGCGCGCGATGGGACCGACCGACCGCTTTCTGCTCGGCGCTGATTTGATCAAGGATCCGCGGGTGATCCACGACGCGTACAATGATTCGCAGGGAGTTACGGCCGCATTCAATCTCAATATCCTGGAGCGGCTTAACCGGGAGCTGGGCGCCGATTTCCCGCTTAACGATTATGACCACCGCGCGTTCTACAACGCCGACCAGCATCGCGTCGAGATGCACCTCATCGCGCGCAGGCCACATCAGGTGACAATCCCTGACATCGGCGTAATCTCACTGGACGCCGGCGAAAGCATCCGCACTGAGCTGAGTTACAAATACGACCGCACGATCCTGGAAGACATTCTGTGCGCGTCGGGCCTCGTGATCGAGCGGTGGCTGCCGGCGCCGGACGGCTCATTTGCGCTGGCCCTTGCCCGCGCGGAGAGCTCAGTAACGTCGTGAGCCTCACCGAGGCGCAGCTGCTGGCGGATGTCCGCCAGCGATTCTTTGCTCCACTCAAGTCGACCTCGCCAAAAGCGGTTGGCGTCGAGCTAGAGCTGATTCCAGTCATTGAGTTCACGCGGAAACCGGCACTCACGCCGGCCACGACCCGGGTGCTCTCCGAGCTCGCGCGCAAACAGTCCTGGACCGAGAGACGAAACGGCAACGACCCGCCATCATGGGAGCTGCGGGATGGTGCACGCATCTCCTTCGAGCCAGGCGGTCAAATCGAGATCAGCAGCACACCGTATCCGAAAGCCACTGCCGTCATTTCCGCAACGCGTCATATCGTCGACATCGTGCGCGACGCGATGCAGCGCCAGGGAATCGAGCTGCTCAGCAATGGTGTCGATCCGTACAACGACATTGGCGTCGTACCGCTGCAGCTGCGCCGCGAGCGCTATACGGGAATGACGACCTACTTCGAGTCGATCGGGCCGTCAGGGGTTCGCATGATGCGTCAGACCGCCGCGCTCCAGATCAATGTCGAGCGTGGCGAAGATCCGTTGGGTCGGTGGTTGCTGCTGAACGCGATAACGCCGATCGTGACGGCGCTGTTCAGCAACTCCGCCCACTACGCGGGCAAAAAAACCAATCACGCCAGCTATCGCGCTCATCTCTGGCGTACCCTCGACGACTCGCGCACCGGAATTCCGTACGACGAGAACGATCCGGCTCGCAAGTACGTCGACTTCGCGCTCGACGCATATGCGATGCGCAGCGGCGACGCAAAGCATCCCTACCAGACCTTTCGCGACTGGATGCGCGACGAGAGAGTCGGAATGGACGAATGGGATTTCCACCTCTCCACTCTTTTCCCGGAAGTCAGGCCGAAGCACTACTTCGAGCTCCGCTCCGCGGACACCGTCGATCCAAAATGGCTGGCCGCGCCGGTCCTCTTTGTCACCGGGATCATCTACGACCGGGAAAGCGCGCAGCGTACATTCGAGATTGTCGGAACTCCGAGTGCCGATCTGCTCGAGCTGGCCGGTATCAAGGGGCTGTCACACCCGGCGCTGCGCAGAATGGCGCGCGCACTGGCGGACATCGCGCTCGACGGTGCACAGTCACTGGGTACCGACTACCTGTCGTCAGCAGACGTCGAGACGGCTACAGAATATTTCGATCGTGTTATTCCAGTGTCTGACCATCCCTTCACTGTATGATCGTTCAGCTTCTTATACTCGGTCAGCTCGGTGCCACTTCCACTGCCACCGATGTCATTCGCGTCAATCAGCTCGGCTATCTGCCCGACGCGCCAAAAGTCGCGGTCTTTTGCTCGCTGACCAACCGAGAGCTCTCGACTTTTCGAGTCACGGACGCCACCGGTCGCACCGTTATCGAGCGCACTGCGGAATCGGCCAAGCCGTTTGGCCCCTGCGCCACGACTTATCGACTCGATTTCAGCTCGGTCAAGACCGCCGGTACCTATCGAATCAGCGCCGGTGACGCTGTGTCACCGCTCGCGCGAATCCGCGCTGACGTGTACGCCGGCGCCGCAGACACCCTGCTCTACTACATGCGCGAACAGCGCTCGGGATACAACCCGCTTTTCAAAACGGTGGTCCACACCCGCGACGGCATCGTCGTCGACGACTCATTGCGTGGCGGTCGCTTCGTCCCCGTCACAGGCGGTTGGGCGGATGCTTCGGATTATCTGCAGTACGTCATGACATCAGCGAATGCGACTTACGTGATGCTGATGGCCTACCGCGACCACCCGCGCTCCTTTGCCGATGCGTTCGATTCGCGCGGACTGCCCGGCAGCAACGGAGTCGCGGACATCCTCGATGAAGCACGCCATGGCCTCGAGTGGCTCGCGCGAATGTTCCCGTCCGATTCAGAGATGTACAACCAGCTCGGCGACGATCGCGATCACACCTACTGGGATCTGCCGACGACCGACTCGGCGGACTACGGTTGGGGAAAGGGCAAGGAGCGGCCAGTCTATCCGTGCACCGGGAAGCCACAGGGTCTGTTCAAGTACAAGAATCGCTCGGACGGTTTCGCGTCGACCGCCGGCAAATACGCATCGACTTTCGCATTGGCATCGTCGCTTTACGCGAAGAGCGATCCTGTTTTCGCTCGGAAGCTGCGCGCGAAGGCGCTCACGGCGTATGCGATTGGCAAACAGCATCCTGGGGTTTGTCAGGGCGCGCCGGGTCATGCACCCTACTACTACGAAGAAGACAACTGGGTCGACGACATGGAGCTTGGCGCCGCCGAGTTGTATGCGCTAACGCACGACGCCGGGTATCTGCGCGATGCACTAGCCTACGCAGCGCGTGAGCCCGTTACGCCATGGATGGGCGCCGATACCGCGAAGCACTATCAATGGTATCCGTGGCACAACAATGGGCATTACGAGATCTGGCGTCTCGCCAAAGGACGCGATCGCCAGATTGTCGCCGACTACTATAAGAAGGGACTGGCGGCAGTCGCCAAACGAGCGGATAACGGATTCCGGATCGGGATTCCGTTCATCTGGTGCTCCAACAATCTGATGGCGTCGTTCGCGACACAGGCCTACCTGTATCGTCGAATGACCGGCGACAACCAGTTCCGTCAGTACGAGCAGGCAGCGCTCGACTGGTTGTTCGGCGCCAATCCGTGGGGCGTTTCGATGGTTATTGGTTTGCCTCACGACGGCGTCTATGCGCGCGATCCGCACTCAGTCGTCGCACACGAGATGCATGTCGAGCTCACTGGTGCCCTACTCGACGGTCCAGTGTATTCGTCGATCTATCACCATCTGCTCGGCATCAGTCTCCACGACCCGGACGAATACGCGCCGTTCAATACGGGATTCATCGTCTATCACGACGACGTCGGTGATTACTCCACCAACGAACCGATCATGGATGGCACCGCTAATTTGACTTACCTGCTGGCGGCGCTGAGCGCGCGTTCGAAGTAACCACCTCCCGCCTCTCGCCTCTCGCCTCCCGCCTCTCGCCTCCCGCCTCTCGCCTCCCGCCAATGCCCGAGCTACCCGACATCACCGTCTACATCGAGGCTCTCGAGGCCCGTGTTGTCGGGCAACCGCTCGAGCGGATTCGTATCGCCAAGCCCTTTCTGCTGCGGTCCGTCGATCCACCAATCAGCGCTGCCAACGGAAAAAAGGTCGGGGGTGTGCGGCGGATGGGAAAGCGAATCGTGCTCGAGCTCGAGGACGATCTCTTTCTCGTCATCCATCTGATGATCGCGGGGCGTCTGCGCTGGCAGCCTGGCGGTGCAAAGGTACCCGGCAAGCTCGGCCTCGCCGCGTTTGATTTTCCCAACGGCACGCTGATCCTCACCGAGGCCGGATCGAAGCGCCGTGCCTCGCTTTGGCTCGTGCGTGGCGAAGCGGCACTCGAGCAGTTCGCGCGCGGTGGTCTCGAGGTTCTCGACGCAACGCTCGCCGAGTTCAAGGAGCGACTGACAAATGAGAATCACACCCTCAAACGGTCGCTCACGGATCCGCGGTTATTCAGCGGGATTGGCAACGCCTACTCCGATGAGATACTTCATCGCGCGAGGCTTTCACCCGTCAAGCACACCAAACGGCTGACCGACGAAGAAATCGCGACGCTCTTCGAAGCGACGAAGCAAATTCTGGTCGAGTGGACTCAGCGGCTGCGCGACGAAGCGGGCGGCGATTTTCCCTCGAAGGTCACTGCGTTCCGCGACGAGATGGCGGTGCATGGAAAGTTCGGGCAGCCTTGCCCCGTCTGCGGCACTCCGGTGCAACGGATTCGCTACGCGGACAACGAGACCAACTACTGCCCGCGCTGTCAGACCGACGGCAAGCTGCTCGCCGACCGAGCGCTATCGCGTCTCCTCAAAGGAGACTGGCCGAAGTCAATCGACGAGCTGACCTGGAGCTAAGTCGCGTCGACCGCCGAAGACGGTCAGTCTTTTTTCTCGCTTGCGCGCGACTGCACTGCCGCCATGACGTTGACGCCGAGTCCGGCGAGTGATTGGCCACCATCGCAGACGACGACGGCACCAGTGATGAAGCGTGCGCCGTCGCTGCTGAGAAAAACCGCGAGATCGGCGATTTCTTCCTTCGTCGCGAATCGCCCCAGCGGTACGCCGCGCGTGAATTTTTCGCGGATCTCCGGAGTTGGCGCCAGACGTCGCATCCCTTCGGTGTCATCGACTGCGCCCGGAGCAATCGAGTTCACGCGCACGCCCTGAGGCCCCCATTCGATTGCGAGGCACTTGGTAAGCATATCGATGCCCGCCTTCGCTGCACACACGTGCGCCTGCAACGGCATCGGCGTGAACGCCTGCATCGCTGAGATGTTGATGATCGATGCACCGGGCCGCCGCAAATGCTCGAACACCGCGCGACAGGTATTGAAGGTGCCGAGCAGATCGATGTCGATGACTGCCTTGAATCCGTTCGCGGACATCCCCAGTGCCGGCGCCGGAAAATTTCCGGCCGCACCACACACCACGAGATCTATTTCGCCGAGGTCGTCGCGCGCTGTCTTGATCGCTGCAGCCAACGCTTCGTAATCACGAACGTCCGCCGGATAGCCGGAAGCTTTTACACCAGTTTTACGAATCTCCGCGGCGGCGTTATCGAGCTTTTCTTTGGTCCGTCCAACGAGAGCGACGTTGGCGCCTTGTTCGGCGTAGCGATGCGCGATTGCGAAGTTGATTCCGCTACCACCGCCGGTTATGATCGCGCGCTTGCCAGCAAGTATCTGAGATCCGAAGACCGCTTCTCGCTTCCGGTCGCCCGCTCCACTCGACTCAGCCATTCCCTAACCTACGCGCCCAATGAAATCGCTGAAAGTAGTTTGCCTGTTGCTCGTCGCCGGCTGCACTTCCGTGATGAACACCGCTGGCGCACCTGCCGGTCTCACTGAGGCCTCGCTGATGCAGGCCGATCGGGATTTCGCCGACTCCACACACCGACACGGCATCGAAGGCTGGATGTCGTTCTTCGCCCACGATGCAATTCGCATCCGCTATCGCGCCAACATGGTCAAAGGCTACGATGCCGTTCGCGCATTCGATCTCCCCAATCTCTCCGACACCACCTACACCCTGAATTGGGAGCCGACGGACGCGTATGTCTTCAGCGCTGGGGCGATCGGCTCGACGACCGGTAAGTACTCAGTAGTGAGCAGAAAGTCAGAGAGCATGGGGCAGGAGCTGTCCCGCGGCCGATACGTCACCATGTGGCGTCGCGAGGGAAATCGCTGGCTGGTGATCATGGATACCGGCTATCCGGAGCCGGCTGCCACCAAATAAAAAAACCCCGTACCCTTTCGGGTACGGGGGTGGCTACTGGTGGCCCACCCGTCCTACAAGCTCGACCAGTAGCTCTTCTTGCATGCAGCCGGAGAGGGGAAAGTTTCCGGTCTTTGCATTCTTAGACTCATAGTACGCACAAAGGGTTTAAGAAGATTCTCTTATACATTGTAAAAGTTCTGTCGCCGAAAATTCGGCGACGGAGACGCGATTCTCGGGCTGAAATGAAGTCAGCCGCCCCGTTTTCTCCGGGTTGTTCCCAGGTTCAGCTCACCACTGGCCGAGAAAAGTTGATCGACGGCCGCATTGGACAGAGCGGCGACGGTATCACGACTCAAGGACAGCTTTGTCGAACCACCGCTCGGTGTTTCTTTGATCAACCCCGCTGACCGCAGCGCCTGCACATGGTGGGTGATCGTGGGCTTGGAAACGTTCAGACTGCGCGCGAGCTCGGCGGATGTCGTTGGAGTTCTCGCCAGGATCGACGCAATTGCGTAGCGCGTGGTGTCGCCGAGCGCGCGGAAAACTGACTCCGCGTTGATATCGGCGCGAAAAGCCGACCGACTCGCTGCTGCCGCCATATCGTCGTGGACGATTCGATTCGCCGCGTTGAGATCGCGCGCGATCGGGAAGTACAACACGAAGCGGTCGTTGTTGGTAGTGTACTTCGCCCACCAGCGCCGGGTGTTGAACGCGGAAGGAATCACGAAGCACCGCTCGATTTTCTGGTAGCGGATCGCAGCGCCGCTCTTTGGACGAACCTGCTGGCCGGAATGGTCCATTGTGACCGGCAGGTTCAGCTGCACGTCGAGCGTCGCCGATTCATTCTCGTCGTGAATGTCGCGCATCCGGAACGACTCGTCGCGCAGACGTGGCTCGAGCAACCGCCAATCGTCGTGAAACCCATTGTTCCAGAACGCCACGAGCACACCGACGAGCTCGTCGCGGAACGGCTCTGGGCGCTTGAGCAGTGATGACATTGCACGCACCGCCGCCGAGCTCGTATCGAATGGGCGCAACCCAAAAGCGGTCAGCAGCTCTCCGGCAGACGATGATGCGACGATCTGTTTTAGTGTTCCCCGCTCGTTGATGAGGGTGTCGACGGCGTCGGGGTCGTGAAATATTCCGCTCAGGATGTTGCGCTGTAGATCGCGGGCCGATAGGTCGCCAATCGTCGAGATGAGCTCCTCGAAGCTGATCTCGCCCTGCGCACCCTGCGCGGCGTCGGCGAGCAACGGCCAGAAAATTGGGAGCGGGGCGACCGAAGCCGCGCGTTTCGTGAAATCACCCGGCAGCCGATCGATCGCCATGTTCTTCCAGGCACCGAGAGGCGTTGGCGCCGAGCTCGTCAGCGTGTAGAGCGCGTAGAAAACATCGAACCGTGGCGTGACGCCGAATTCGATGCGCGGTTGGACTGAAGCTGCCATGTTAGCTAAGAAGCTAACAAACTTTTAGTTGTTGCGCGGCCTCTTGATGGCGAAAATGCCGTTCGTCATGTCGATCCGCACGATGCCGCTGTTCCAGATGTCGCCGCCCAGCACGCCATCGAGCGAAGCGAGAACCTGATAGACCGGCGCACGAACCGCGGCGCCGCGGAACAGAATCGGAAAACCGCGCACCAGCAGCCGGACATCGGGCATCACCGGTGCACGCATCGATATCTCGCCGCCCAGTCCGCCAACGCGCCTGCTCTCCACGCGTGCTGGAGTCACCTGCAGCTTGTCCAACAGAGTCTCGGTGACGAAGGTGACCTGCGCGCCGGTATCCAGACCGAAGTGGAGTGGGATGCCGTCCTCGCTCGACATCCGGATGACCGGCAGCCCTACCCAGAACATGTTGCGATCATCCTCAGGCTTGGACGCGGCCGGATTGCGCAGTTTGATGACGCTCTCGCCGTAGTCGAGCTCGATATCCAGCTGCCTGATGATGTCGAAGCCGATGATGCCATCGATCTTCACCTGCTTCGCCAGCAGCATCGATTCCGGCTCCCGCATTTGCATCATCGTCTCGTCGACGATCATCGACGGCGCGTTATCAACTTCCAATGGGCCGATCTGAAGCTCTGGGATGAGGATCGGCTGCGCTTTTACTCTGCCAGTGCTGGTCACGATTTCCAGAGTGTCGGGAACCAGCGGCTGAATGTTCAGATCCCGAGCGACATCCGAGGCAAGCATCGTCAGACTGGACCCGGTGTCGAGCCAGAAGTGATAGTCCTTCCCGCCGATTCGCACCGGCACCAGCGGCGTGCCGACATCGGACATCGACATCATGACCCGCGCCTGTGACGAGTGAAAAGTGAATCTCTTCGGCGGCACCTTGCTGAAGGCGTCCGCCCACAGCTCGATGCTGGCACGGTCATGAACTTCCGACCTCTCGGTCTCTTCCTTTTTCAGCGCCGAGAGGGTCCCCCACTTTTCCTGGTATTGCAGGGTGGCCGTATAGACGACCCTCGATCCTGCTCTGATGATCGTGTCGTTCGCCGTCTGCCGCAGCTTCCCAAGTCGACGCTCGGCGGTTTCGATATCGCCGGACATCAGATTTCCCAGCGCTTCAGCGAATTCTTTTTCGGAAGGCGTGCGGGCCGAGCTGACCGCGTCCGCCGGATGCAGCTCGGCCAGCGCTTCCCAATAAGACATCTGCCGAGTCGAGCGTGCGAGCGGCGGACGGTGGACACATCCACTAGCAGTCAACCACAACGCGAGCACCCCCGCGCCGATTAACGCGCGTGGCAGTCGGTGGAAGGTGTCCGGTGAGATCCTTCGCAAAGTGGGACTCCTGATGGCCCGCTCAAAACGCATTGGCGCGGCGAGTGCGTAGTCTGCCGGCACCGCTCTTACCGGCGTAATGCACAAGCTAGGATGCTGCACACGGATATTCCACACGATTTGCTCCCACCCGGCGTTCACCTCGGTATAGCCGGGTGGGCCATTAGACGGGAGCATTCCCATCGCTTCGCCGACGTTGGCAGTCATTTGCAGCGGTACGCCACGCTCTTCAACGCCGTCGAGATCAATTCGTGTTTCTACCGACCCCATCGTCTCTCTACCTACGAGCGGTGGGCGGCGTCGGTTCCGGATGGTTTTCGTTTCGCGGTGAAGCTGCCCAAGGCAATCACCCACGAGCACCGACTTGCTCACGCGGAGGGTCTGCTGGAGCGATTCCTCGAGGAGACCGCCGGACTGGGCGACAAACGGGGCCCGATTCTGATTCAGCTGCCGCCGAGCTTCGCATTTGACCAGGCGACAGTCGCTGATTTCTTCGCCGAATTGCGCCGTCGTTACGGAGGCAATGCGGTGATCGAGCCTCGCCACGAGACGTGGTTCACCGACGAAGTCGATGCGATGCTGCGCGATTATCGCCTTGCACGCGTTGCTGCGGATCCGGCGCGGGTACCAGCTGCGAGGACGCCGGGCGGCTATCCGGATCTCATCTACATTCGCCTGCACGGTTCGCCGAGGATTTACTACTCGGCTTATACGCCGGAAGTGTTGGACGAGGTCGCCGCAGAGATCCAGGCCGCAGCAGCACGACCCCACGAGACGTGGTGCATCTTCGACAACACCGCACTAGGGTTTGCCACTAGCGATGCGTTAGCCGTGCAGACGCTGCTCGCACATAAAGGCTCGATCGTCTGAGTCCTTATCAATTTCTGCGTGCAATCGAAATTGCTTTGTTGACACTCCTTGTGCGTGGCTGCAAAATGTGCCCGCCGATCGGCCAGTCTTTTCAAGGAGGAGTCACTTCATGGCGTCAGTTACGACCGTGCTGGGCGCATTAGTAGCCTCAGTCGCGGTAGCAAACCTCGCAACCAGCACCAATACCGTCAGCAAACCAGTCGACGCGATTCACGCAGCGAGCGCTGCGAAGCCGAATATCGTTCATGTGACTGGCGAAGATTTCAAATTCGACGCGCCCGATGTCATCTCCGCCGGGATGACGGAGTTCAAATTCACGAACAAGGGACCGGCGCTGCATCATCTGGCGATCCTGAAACTCAATGGCGGCAAGACCATTGATGATTTGCAGGCCGCGCTCGCTAACCCCGGCCCAATGCCGTCCTGGGTAAAGGAGTACGGCGGCGCCAACGCACCGGTGCCCGGTGAGGAGTCGAACGTGACTCTGAACATGACACCGGGGAACTACGCGTTGATCTGCTTCGTCGACATCGGCGGTCCTCCGCACTTTGCGAAGGGGATGGTTCGCCCGCTGAAAGTCGTTCCGTCGAAGAAAGCCGATCCGGCGCCCGCGGCCAGCGTCACCATGACGCTGTTCGACTACAATTTCAAATTATCGGGGCCGATCCGCGCCGGCACCCGCACGATTCGCGTGCGCAACATCGGCAAGCAGCATCACGAAGTGCAGCTGGTGCAGCTCGCTCCCGGCAAAACCGTCAAGGAAGTTCTCGATTGGCTCGGGAAGCCGGAAGGTCCGCCACCGGGCAAAGCGATGGGTGGCGTCGCCGGAATGGAGCCGGGCATGACCGAGTATTTCACGGCGAATTTCACTCCCGGCAAATACGGCCTGATCTGCTTCCTGCCGGATACCAAGGACGGAAAGCCGCACCTCGCGCATGGGATGGTAAAGGAGATTACGGTTCGTTAACTACAAATAAAAACTACCAGCTGGCGGCCGGCGGCTGTTGGCCTGCGGCTCTGAGCTGAGAAAACGGCCAGCAAAAAACGCTGGCCGTTTTGGTTTATATAGCTCGAAGCCGCCGGCTGAAAGCCGCCAGCCGCTAGCTGGTAGTTTTTATTTTGCAGTTCCTATTTTGCAGTTCCCGCCGAATCAGCCAGACTCTTTAGAACGATCTCACTCTGATTCCCCACCCGATCAATCGCTGATACCGCGATCTCATCCGCCGGCGCTCCGCGCGCCGGACGCGGAATCATGAAAAAGCGCTGAGTCCCCGGATATACGTCGACCCGCCATGAGTCGGCGTAGCGCGTCTGAATCAACCACTGCCAGACGGGCTCAGTCCCCTGCGGGTCGATCGACACCGTGCTGCCACCGGTCGTCGCATCGCGACCAACACGCACTAACGGCGCGTTAGGCGGTATGTTGTCGATCCATGGCGATGCGGGCACCAGTGCACGGTCGGCGTACGGACCCGCGAGCAGCTTGTCGGTGATACCGTCGCTCGGGAACATGAACGACCGCATCGAGAAGTAAACGTTGCCCGTCGCGCCCTGCTGCTGCCGTGTATCAGCGATCTGATCGAGCAGCTCGGTCGCCGGCCAGCCGGTCGGTGTTCCGTTCACTTTGTCGAGATAGTTGCCGGGCCAGATGTGCCGGCCCTTCGCGTTCTGCTCCACCCACCACTGCAACAACACCGGATAACTGAGACCAGGCCGGTCGATCGGCCAATAAAGTTGCGGCGTGAAGTAGTCGGCCCACCCATTCAGTATCCACTTCCGGGAGTCGCCGTAGATCTCGGCGTATGAATCAAATCCGTCGGCCTGCGGCGGATAACCGGGACGCCACAAACCGAAGGGACTGATTCCGAATTTCACCCAGGGCTTTGCCAACTTGATTCGCGCATACACTTCATGGATGAGCGTGTCGACGTTCGCACGTCGCCAGTCATCCTTCGACAGGTCGCCGCCTGAGCGCCGGTACCTTCGATATGTGTTGGCGTCCGGAAACTCGATCGTTCGTCCGCGACGATTCTTCTCCTTGTATGGATAGAAGTAGTCATCGATGTGCACACCGTCGATGTCGTAGCGCTGCACGACATCGAGAATCACGCGCACGGTTTCAGCGCGAACCTGCGGCTCGCCCGGATCCATCCACAGCATACTGCCGTACCTTTTCACCAGCTCGGGATGGGTGACACTGATGTGATTCGCGGACGGGCGAGATCTCCCCGACGGATGGTGCGCGCGATATGGATTGAACCACGCGTGCAGCTCGAGACCGCGCTTATGGGCCTCGGCGACCGCGAATTCGAGCGGATCGTAGTACGGATTCGGAGCTTGTCCCATTCGCCCGGTCAGATACTCGGACCACGGCTCGTAAGGCGATGCGTATAGAGCGTCGGCGGCTGGGCGAACCTGGAAGATCACCGCGTTGAGATGCAACGACGCCGCTCGATCGAGAATTCCGAGCAACTCGTCCTTTTGCTCCTGCGTCGACAGCCCCGGCTGCGAAGGCCAATCAATGTTTTGCACCGAAGCCACCCAGACTCCTCTGAATTCCCGACGAACTGGTGGTGGCTGTGTCAGGGCTTGCCCCGACCCTGCGTCGGATTGTCCACAAGCGGTATCGATACCGCTGAGCACGAAAAGTGAAAGGATGAGCAGCGTCAGTCTGGTTTTGAGCATAGGAGAACAATGTAAATCGTATGAGCACGAAAAGGCTGGCAGTGCTTTCACTGTTGGTAGCAGTTGCGTGCAAGCAGCCGAGCGCGACGGAGCGAATGGACTCCGCCATCTCCTGGATCGGCACTGCGGGTTTGACGGGCGAGGCGTGGCTCAGGCACACGACCCCTGACAAGTTTACCGCGCAAACTCTGGAGCAGAGTCACAGCTCGCTGCTCGACATCAGCACCGGACTTTTCAAAGCGCTCCCGGCGGGGATCGACAGCGCCGCACTCGATAGCGCGCTGACCCGCAGCAACGAACACATCGGCCTGATGGCGAAGCTAGTCGAGCAGAAGAACTCGCCCGACTTTCGTTCGATGCTCGACTCCCTCTATGCGGACGAGAAAGTCGTGAAGCAGTTCGCGGACAGCGTCGAGGCAAAAGACAAGCAATGAAGAAGATTCTTCAGCTCACGCTCGGGATCATCACCAGCGTGGGTGGCTTTCTCGAGATCGGCTCGGTCACAACCTCCGTGCAGGCAGGCGCCCAGTTTGGCTACAAGCTGCTCTGGCCAATTTTTTTCGGCACCATTTGCCTCGTCTTCCTGATCGAGATGTCTGGGCGACTCGCCGCGGTCAGCAAGCACACCATCGTTGACGCGATGCGTGAGCGATTCGGGTTCCCGTTCTTCTTCATGGTGCTGGTGGGAATCACCATCGTCGCGTTTCTTGTGCTCATCGCCGAGCTGGGTGGAATCGGCTTCGCACTACAGATCCTGACTGGCATCGGCTTCCCCTGGTGGGCACTGCCGGTGTCATTGGCCGTCTGGCTACTGATGTGGAAAGGAAGCTTCAGCCTGATCGAAAACGGCGCTTCGTTCCTCGGTCTGATCACGATTTCCTTCGTCGTCGCCGCGATCAAGCTGCACCCCGATTGGTCGGGCGTTGCGTCAGGCCTGTTGCCCAGGATGCCGCAGACCGACAAGGCGCGTTACGGTTTTTTGACCGTGAGCATTCTGGGTGCGACGATCTCGCCCTACCTGATGTACTTCTATTCGTCGGGCGCAATCGAGGAAAAATGGGATCGGTCGTACATCATGATGAATCGCATCATCGCCGGATTCGGGATGTTTTTCGGCGGGTTTCTGGCAATGGCGGTGCTCATCGCGGCCGCGCTTGCTCTGCAGCCGCGGGGAATTCAGGTCGACACTTTCCCTCAGGCCGCTTTGCTGATGACTACCGCTTTGCCAAAGTGGGGCTTCTACTTTTTCGCCTTTTCGATGCTGTTCGCGTGCTTCGGCGCTGCTCTCGAGTTCTCGCTCGCCATCGCCTACTTCTTTGCGCAGGGATTTGGCTGGAGCTGGAGTGAAGACCTGGAACCTTCAAAGGACTCGCGATTCGCCTTCGTCTACACGCTGATCATTCTCCTCGCTGCAGTTCCGCTCATGCTGCACGTCGATCCGGTCCAGGTGACGATGATCTCGATGGCCCTCACCAGCGCGACACTCCCGCTGGCGATTGTGCCTTTCCTGTTCCTGATGAACGACCCGATCTATCTCGATAAGCATCGCAATGGTTGGCTCAGCAATTCCATCGTGATGATCGTCATCGTCATCTCCTTCGTGCTGGCAATCATTTCAATTCCGTTGCAGCTGATCGGGGGCTGAGATGCATCTCATTCGAGACGTTCTCGACAAAAAGCTGATTGACCGCGAGGAGTGCGATATGGGCCGTGTCAGCGGACTCGTGATGCAGCTGGGCGAGAACACCCAGCCGCACGTCACCCACATTCTCGTCGGGGGGCCGACGTTGTGGGAGCGCGTGCACCCTGCGCTGGCGAGACTCTCGATACGACTGGCCAAACTGTGGGGACCGAAACGCGATGAGCCGGTGAAGATTCCCTGGTCGCGCGTTATCACCGTTGGTAAAGACGTAAAGCTCGACGTCAAAGCGAAGGACACAGGAGCGCTCGATTGGGAGATCTGGGTTGCCCGACACATCATCGAACGGATTCCAGGCGGTGGCTCGGAGGAGGAAGAGTAATGGACGTGAACGTTGAGCTCTTGCTTGGCAGGAAGGTCGTCGATGTGAATGGAGACAAAGTTGGCCGCATCGAGGAGCTGCGCGCTGAGGAAGATGGCGATCGCTGCCGGGTCGAGGCCTATCTCGTGGGCACGTCCGCGCTCGTCGAGAGACTGTCGGCGTGGACGCTCGTACGTCCGATCAAGCGGACGCTGAGATCGCGTCATGTCTACTCCGTCTTCGAGGTTCCGTGGCAGGAGATGGATCTCAGCGATCCAAAAAAGCCGAAGCTGAGAGTCGCCAAAGGGGATTTGCGGCACGCGAGGTGATATTCTCCATAGTATGGGAATCGCCACCATCAATCCCGCCAACGGCCAGACCGTCAGGACGTTTCAGCCACACTCGCCGGCAGACGTTGACCGTGCGTTGAACCGCGCGCGCGAAGCATTCGGGAAACATCGACGTACCTCCTTCGCAGATCGCGCCGCCAGAATGCGCAAGGTCGCTGGTCTTCTCGAGAAAGAATGTCGTGAGCTCGGCCGGCTGATGACCATCGAGATGGGCAAGCCGATCAAAGCCGCCGTCGCAGAAGCAGAGAAGTGCGCCACGGCTTGCAACTACTACGCTGAGAACGCCGAACGATTTCTCTCGGACGAGCCGGTAACGATGGAAGGCGGCGAAAGCTGGGTCGCATTTCAGCCGATCGGTGTCGTGCTCTCCATCATGCCGTGGAACTTCCCGTTCTGGCAGGTCTTCCGCTTCGCGGCACCGGCGCTGATGGCCGGTAACGTTGGCCTGCTCAAGCACGCATCAAACGTCCCGCAGTGCGCCCTGGCAATAGAAGATCTTTTTCGGCGCGGCGGATTCGTCGATGGCGCCTTTCAAACTCTGTTGATTGGATCGGATGCGGTCGAAGGCATCATCGCCGATCAACGGACGGCCGCGGTCACACTCACAGGCAGCGAAGGAGCCGGCCGTTCAGTCGCCAGTGCCGCCGGCAAGAATCTCAAGAAGTCGGTGGTCGAGCTCGGTGGCAGCGACCCGTTCATCATCATGCCGAGCGCGGACTTCGATGCCGCCGTTTCGACAGCCGTCACAGCGCGCATGATCAACAACGGTCAGTCCTGCATCGCGGCAAAGCGGTTCATCGTTCACCAGCAGATCTACGATCGCTTCGTTGAGGAGTTCGTGCGACGAGTGTCAAAGGTTCGCGTCGGCGATCCGCTCGACGAGAACACGGAGCTCGGCCCGCTCGCGACAGGCGCTATTCGTGACGAGCTCGATCAGCAGGTTCAGCGTTCCGTGAAAGCTGGAGCGCGTGTTCTCACCGGCGGTAAGAAGATCACCGGCGACGGCTACTACTACGAGCCCACGGTCCTCGTCGACATTCCACCCTCAGCGCCCGCAGCAAGCGACGAGCTGTTTGGCCCAGTGGCAACGGTGTTCAAAGCCAAGGACATCAACGATGCGATTCGGATCGCCAATGGTACCAGCTTCGGGCTCGGCGCCTCGGCCTGGACGCGCGATCGCGCCGACCAGGATCAGTTCGTCGCCGAGATCCAGTCTGGACTGCTGTTCATCAACGGTATGGTGGCGTCGGACCCGCGGCTCCCTTTTGGCGGCGTCAAGAATTCGGGCTTTGGCCGCGAGCTCGGTGAGTTCGGCATCCGCGAATTCGTCAACATCAAGAGCGTGCGCGTGATGGCGCCAAAAAGCGAGAAGAAGGCGGCGACCGAGTAGTCAGAGCTCCATTACGAGCTTCACGTCATCCGCGATCGCATTCTCGCCTCGATTGGTCAGCCACGACACCGCGAAGAACACCAGGAACGACGCGACCATTGCGACTGCAGATGCAGTAACACCCGCAGGGAACTTGAACAGCTTGAGATACGATGCTGTCTCGAGCGCGAGTGTAATTAGCAATCCAGTCATGATTGACGCGATCGCGCCGGCCCTCGTCGCGCCCTGCCAGTTCAATCCCACCGCCAGCGCGGGAACCAGCGTGGACGAGAATAATCCCCAGCCAAAAATCCCCAGGAACGCGACCATCGCGCCGGATTGCTGCGCGGTCACCCCCGCCGCCACAGCGATAAAGACGGTCACAGCTCGTCCCCACCACAGCTCATTCCTGACTCGGCGGCCAAGAGCGACCGGTAGATCGTGCGTGACGATCGCCGCGCCAATGTTGATGAAGGAGTTGGCTGCACTCATCGTCGCCGCTGCAACTCCGGAGAACACTAGTGCGGCCAGCACGATTGGCGTCGCGGTGAGCAGCAGCGCCGGCGTCGCCTGATCCGGACTGCCCAGCGGCGCCAATCTGCCGTTGACCACGAACGCCTTTACGCCGACGCCAACTCCGAAGTAGAGGAGTAATACCAGCACCAGCCCCAGGGTTTTGAGCAACGGATACCATTTCAGCTGCAGCGGATCACGCAGCATGTAGTACTTGTGCACGGCCTGCGGCTGCCCGAGCGAGCCCATCGAGAAGACGAAGAAAAAGGAGAGAGCAGCCAGCGGAGTCAGTTTGCCCCACGGCGCCAGGAATCCAGGATCCTGCTGCAAAATTGTGTGACTGATCGCGCCGAGACCGCCCGCGAGCTTGAGCACGAACGCGAACACCAACACCGACGCGATTCCCATCAGTGTGCCCTGAAACACGTCGTTGTAGATGCCGGCCAGAATTCCACCCGACGCCGAGTACGCGAGCGTCACGCCCATCCCGATCCAGATGCCCCAGCCGAGTCCGACGCCAAAGATCGAATTGATCACAACGCCCATCGCCAGCGCGTTGGTCGCCATGTAGCCGATGATGCCGACAAGGATTGCGATTGCCGACACGCCCTGTGCCGCGCGCGAGTTGTAGCGCGCGCCAATTGCATCGGGAATCGTGATCAATCCACGCGCTTCGCCCAACAACCGCATTCGCTTCGCCAGCACCCACGCACCCATCACGTTGGTTACCGCCGCCGGCAGGACGATGTACATCGCGCCCAATCCGGCAGCGTAAACGAAACCTGGTCCGCCGATGAAAGCGAAGCCAGACACTGATACCGAGACAGAAGCGACAGTGAGCGCGACGAGCCCGATGCCTTTGCCCGCCACGAAGAAGTCTCTTGCCGTCCGCGTGCGGCGTGCAGCCCAGATGCTGATGCCAACGATGACCGCGAAGTAAAGGATCCCGACTGTGATAACCGCCGGTTGCGCCACTCTCGGCAAGGCGGTCTGGATCAGCGCATACTGCGTCATTCGGCGAGGCGCTCTTGCCTGGCGGCGTTTGCTCTGCCGAGCTCACGAACCCGCTCGACATCCTGCGCGCTCAGGGTCTGGGTTTCAAATGTCAGTGCGTAGGCCACCGGCAGCACGATGATCGGTAGCAGGCCGATTCCGTAAATCACGATCGCTGCGCGGAGCGGAAGGCCGAGCCATAACCGGCTTGCCGGACTTTCCGTCGCCGGCAGTGCGAGCGCTACGAGGAAACCAAGGATCAGCATCAGCGCTACGAACGCGAACGGCACTTTGAGGCTGCCGATCCCCTGGCCGCCGCGGGCCGCGCCAAGGATCATCATCGCGGTGAGTGCGAGCGGAACTGCGATCGCTGCTACCCACGGCGCCCACGAGGACGCCCCACTCGTAGCCAGTGCCGCGCCATAGGCGATCGCGATCACGAGGTTCGAAAGAAACAGCACCCCGACTGCCACGCGTCTCGAGTTTTTCACAGGAGCGCCAGAAGTGCGAAAGTAGCCAACCAGTGCTCGCCCATGTAATCGCCGGCGACGTACGGCAGGCTCGCGGCCAGGTGTGTCTCCGCAGCTTCGAGCGCGATCCCGTGACGAGCATCAGTCAGCGGCCACGTTTGCGCCAGCGCTCGCCAGCACCACGCTCGACTCAGATTCAATCCATCGAGATGCGCGATTTTTCCGTCGCTGCGATCGCTGACGATTGCCGGGGTGAACAGCCTCGTGGGTTCGCGGCGCTCGAGGCGCGGCAGAAATCGATCAATCCACTTCCCAAATTCTGCGCCGCTCATCACACGTCGCATGCACTCGGCCTCCATCAGGGCGGGCGAGAGAAAATCATCGCCGCCAGGCTCCCACGCTTGGACATCGGTGTCGCCGAGGAACCAACGTACCGCGGTATCGCGAAGCAGTCGCTCCAGCTTTGTGTCGCTTACAACAACGGCGTATTCGAGCGCGAGTGCGACGGCGAAAGCACTGTTGAAATGCGTACCGACGCGCGTTGGATACGTCGCCTTGGGAAGAAACGTCTTGAAGCGATCGGCGAACACATTCGCCAGCGGCCGCAGTGCATCGCGCCACCGCTGGCGCTCCCTATCTCCACGATCGAGCTCCGCCGCCAGCATCAGCAGCCACGCCCAGCCATAGGGTCTTTCGAAAGTGGCGCGCAAAGGCTGCCGCAGGTATTCGACTTCCACCTGCACTTTCTCTGGTGTCAGCTGTCCATGGAACGCTCGCTTGATCTCGACTGCGATGTCGGCTCCCGGATACAGGCGCTCGACCGTCGCGAGCAGCCAATACCCGTGTACACACGAATGCCAGTCGAAGCTGCCGAAGAACACGGGATGCAGCTGCCGCGGTGATTTGAGATCGCTCGAATCGTTGATAACGTGATCGAGCTTGTTGGGATATTCACGGGTGACGTGCGCCAGCGCCACGCGCGCGAATTGGCTGGCGACTTTCTCGGTCAACGAGAATCGGCTGGGCGTCACGACCGAAACACCAGGAAATTCATCAGCAGGATGTTCGCGCCCAGCAGAATGAGCGCGGTGGGTATCTGCACTTTGATGACGGCGTTCTCGTCAGGCAGCTCGAGCAGCGCTGTCGGTACGATGTTGAAGTTTGCTGCCATCGGCGTCATCAGCGTCCCGCAGAATCCGGAGAGCATGCCAATCGCCGACATGATCGTCGGATCGCCGCCGAACTTCTGAACGATCAGCGGCAGTCCGATTCCGGCAGTCATCACTGGGAATGCCGCGAACGCATTCCCCATTATCATCGTGAACACCGCCATGCCGACCGCATAGGTGATCACCACGACAAAGGGAGTGTCGAGTGGGATCCAGCGCTGCGCCAGATTGGAGACGACGTTGCCGACACCCGCCAGCGCGAACAATGCACCCAGCGCCGCCAGCATCTGTGGCAGTACTGCCGCCCATCCAACCGCGTCGAGTAGTCGTCTCGCTTCTTTGATCGGTGTCGCCAGCGGTGGCCGCAACAGCATCATCCCGATTGCCAGAGCGACCAGCGTGGCGATCGCCAGCGAGATCACCGTGACCTGTTTCACGTCGACGATCGGGTTGCCGTTGATCGTAAATCGCTTGAGAGTAAGCGTGCCGACTACGGTGACGATCGGGATTGCCAACGCCGGAATGAATAGCCTGTTGCCCCAGCGCGCCGCGCTTTGCTCACGCTGGACGGGCGAGCTCTGATCCACGCCCTGGCCCAGGCCGCGAATGCTCGCCACCAGTACCATCCCGATCAGCAGAAATCCGTTAGCGAGATCCGGCATGCGCGAGCCCGCGAGAAACGTAATCGCGTAAATGCCCCAGAAGGCCGTGTTGTTGAAGCGGCGGCGGTTGCTGCGATCGCGCCAATTCACAATCGACACACCGGCCATCATCAGCCCCGTCAGCCAGTAGATGTGCTCGAGTGTGATCAAGCGCGCTCTGACTTTTGGGAAAGCTCTTTGCGCAGACGGCGCTCGAGTAAAACCAGTCGCGTGCAGTGTATCAGCAGCGCGCAGATCGCCGTCGGAATCGCCCAGATCGCCAGCTGGGTCGGCTCGACGTGAATTCCGTTCTGATCGAGAAAGCCGCGGATCAACAGAATCGACCCGATGGCGATGAAGATGTCTTCGCCGAAAAACAGCGCGACGTTATCGACCGCGGCTGCATTTGCGCGAATCGTATTACGTACTTTCTCCGGCAGCTCGCCATACTGATTTTCGGCAGCGCCTTCCGCCATTGGCGCGATCAGCGGCCGCACCATTTGTGGATGGCCGCCGAGTGATGTCAGGCCGAGCGCAGCGGTGATTTGCCGAATGGCGAAGTACACCAGCAGTACGCGCGTGGCAGTCGCGGCGCGCATTTGCGCGACAACGGCGCGGGCTCGCTCCTTGAGCCCGGCATGCTCCAGCATGCCGATCACCGGTAGCACCAGCCAGACGATGGCGACATAGCGGCTGGTGATGAATGCTTTGCCAAACGCCCCGATGACTTCCAGCGGCCCCCGTCCACTGGCGATACCCGTCGCCAGGCCCGCCACTGTCACCACGAGAAGCGGATTCATCCTGAGGACGAACCCGATGACCACGATTACGATGCCGATCAGGGAAAGCACAGGCACATAAGCTAGCACTGCGGGGTAACTTCATGACCAGCCCATGCGCTCGCTCAGACTCTTCGTCCTGATCGCTTCGATTGGCTCACTGCCGGCGAGTGCGCCCGCATCTGCCCTCGCTATCGACAGCATTCGTCCGGGTGTCGTCGTTGATACCATTCACGCGTCGAGCGACACGTCGCAGACTTACGCCCTGTATCTGCCGCGCGCATACGACCGCGCTCGTCACTGGCCAGTGCTGTTCTTGATGGATCCGCGCGGGCGCGCGCTTGTTCCAATGCGGCTGTTCCGCGCTGCCGCGGAGCGATACGGCTACATCGTCATGAGCTCGTATCAAACGCAAAGCGATGGACCCGTCGAGCCGAACGACCGGGCGATCAATGCCCTGCTCAATGATGCCCAATCGAAATTTTCGGTCGACGCTCATCGCTTCTATTTTGCCGGTTTCTCCGGCACTGGCAGACTGGCGTGGAACTATGGTTACTCGATTCCGGAAAACGTCGCCGGCCTGATCGAGGTCGGCGCCGGCCTGCCTTCACCCCAACTGCTGCTCCAGCGCAGTGTCGCCCGGGATACCACGCCGTTCGCGGTCTTTCTCAGCGTCGGAACCACCGACTTCAACTACGAGGAAGTCCGCGCGCTCGATGCCAGGCTCGACGCGTTTGGCGTTCGTCATCATCTCGAGTTCTTCGACGGCCCGCACAGCTGGCCACCGGAATCGGTCTGCACCAACGCAATCACCTGGCTGGAGCTGCAGGCGATGCGAGACGGACGCCTGGCGGTGAATCACGCGTTGATCGACTCCATCTACGCCAACGCCGTGCACTCTGCCGACTCGATCGCACGTGGCGACCCATACGAAGCCTCTCTATTGTATCGGCAGGCGGCCGTCGATTTCGCCGGGCTCCATGATACGCGTGAAATCGTCGCAACCACGGCGAAGCTGGCCCAGTCGGACGCGGTTAAACACAGCGCCAAACGCGCATCGCAGCTGGCGGACGAGAGCCAGACCGCTCTCGAGCGAGAGGACGCCTTCTTCACAGACTTCTCGCACGCTGACAAACCGGCCGGACTCGACAGGCTACGCTCGTCGCTAAAGCTCAACGAGATCATCGATCACGCTCGGCAAACCGGCGACGCACTCGGCGCGCTGGCAGCAAAGCGCGAGCTGTCATCGATTTTCGTGCGCGCCTCTTTCTATGAGCCGCGACGCTATCTCGCCCAGGGCGATACGCTCAAAGCGCTCACCCTTTACGCGTTGGCTCAGTCGATCCAGCCGGACAACGCCCAGCTGTGCGCCGAGCGCAATCAGCTTTTCCGTAGTTACGCGATCAGGAAATCCGTTGCTCCGGAGCTGGGTTGCGATCGCTCGCACTAGTTTGGCGCTGCGGATTCCAGGTGTGCTTCTCGTTTGTGGCTTCCCGCAGCCAGGCATAGAGCGCGTCATAGATCACGAAGCCGTGCTGGAGCTGCTCATGGTCGTCACCGTACAGCCGCGAAAGACCGAGCGATACCGCCAGCAGTCCGGCGCATTGCGGCGCGATGTCCAGTCGATCGGTATCCGCACCACGAACTATTGCTGCCAGGGACTGTAACGACGGGTTCTGCAGACCATAGCGGGTGAGAAACGCGTCGAAGCTGCACAACGGTCCGTCGTGAGAGAGCTCTACCCCTTCGACGTCATATGGAATAGCGCCTGTCTGCTCCGCTACTCTCTTCACGTCCGAGGGCGCGACGAACAGAAACTCCGCGTCCTTGTCGATGAACCGCGCGATCAGCCACGGACATGCAACTCGGTCGATCTTCGGTCGCTCGCGAGTAATCCACTTCATCTCGCCCTCCTTTTTGATTTGGCAAAGAAAGCGTACAGGTCGTCGAACAGAATCGAGCCCCGCTCGATTCGCTTGAGGTCGTCCCTGGTGGATTCAGCGATCGCCTTGACCATCGCTGCTGCGCCTGCCGTCTCGGGCCGGCTGAACTGATCGTCCTTGAAATCAATGTCGTGAACGATCTCACCAATCGCACTTAGCGCTTTGTCGCGCAGGTTGAATCGCCGCGCCAGTGTCTGAAACGTGCAATCACCGCCCACGTGCGTGAACTCGGCGTCGTACATGTCGAAGCGAAGCTCGCCGGCCCGCGGTCGATAGCCCTTCGGCGCAACGAACTTGAATCTCGCCGCCTTGTCGATGAAACGGCGAATCAGCCAGGCGCTCGCGATCCGATCGACGTGAATGTCCGCGCGCGTGACCCAGACGCTGCCTGGTTTCACCCTCTCCGGCCGAGCAGGTTGTTGGACAATCGCACCTCCGCTCCTTTGCTGCAGGCCGAACATCGCGGCGAGCTCCCCACTGGAGATTCCTGCGATGAACTGAGCTTCGGCGATCACCGCCCCCGCGCCTTCCGCTTCGACCTCACGGCGCAGCCACTCGAAGTCCTCGAGCGCTTCATCGCTGGCGGGTAGAGCGTAGACTGTCTTCTTGATCGCGACTGCACCCAGCTTTTTCAGCCGACGAGCGACTTTCACCCGCAGATAGTCCGGCTTGGGTGGCAGCCGATGGATGAAGAGCAGCCAGCGCTGGCCTCGGTTGGCTTGCTTTCGGGCTTCAGTTGAAGCATCCATATGATTCAATTGTATCACAGCGGACACAGGGCGTCAACAAATGGAGGCGCAATGCTGGTCCTGGACTCAACGCGGGTAGATGGGCTGCTCGACAGTCGATCGTGCATTGACGCCGTCGACGCTGCATTCCGGGCCCGGGGCGCTGGCGCTCGAGGTGCGAGCGGCGTAACAGGCGTCGAGCTGGAAGGCGGGAAGCTCCACGCCAAGCTCGCGACACTCGATGGCAGACGCTTCTACGCTGTCGCGAAGATCAACGCCAACATGCCGGGCAATCCGGCTCGTCTGGGATTGCCGGCGATTCAGGGAGTCGTCGTGCTGTTTGACGGGACGACCGGCACGCCATTGGCCGTTCTCGATTCGGGCAGACTAACAGCGATCCGTACCGCCGCTGCCAGTGCTGTCGCTGCGAAGTATCTCGCTCTACCGAACGCTTCGACCCTGGCACTGATCGGCTGCGGGATCCAGGCGCGTGCGCATGTGGATGCCCTGCTCGCCGTCAGGCCAATTCGACGTCTACGCGCCTACGATCTCGATCCCGCCGCCGCCGACAGGTTCTCGGCCGAGATGCGAAGCGCCCACACACTGGATTGCGACATTGCATCAACCGTAAGCGAGGCGACTCTAAACAGTCCGCTCGTCGTCACCTCTACACCGTCGCGACAACCGATACTCCACCCGGGGGACGTAAGCCCCGGCACCTTCGTCGCCGCCGTAGGCACCGACAATGAAGACAAGCACGAGATCTCGGTGCGGCTGCTTCGGAGCTCGGTCATCATCGTTGACGACATCGAGCAATGCGCGAAGTACGGCGATCTACAGCACGCAATCGCAGCCGGCGCTGTCGCCGGTTCCGATGTACGGGCGACACTCGATCAGATCGTGAGCGGCAGCGTCGCGGGAAGAACCAACGACGGCGAGATAATCATCTTCGACAGCACGGGAGTCGCGATCGAAGATGCAGCTGCCGCGGCGATCGTTTACGAGAAGGCGGCTGAAGCCGATGGAGTGGGCACCACCCTCGAGCTCGGACGGCATCCACCCTCCGACTTACTCAGCGGCCGATCCAGTAGTTGACCTTGACCTGGAAGATGTTGGTCGGCCGATCCCGGAATATCGCGCTACGCTGCGTACCGAAATCGAAATTGCCGGTCGGGTCGCTCCCGGAGCGACTCTGTGTCCATACGAAGAACACCGTCGATCCCGGCCGATACTCCCAGCGCAGCACCGCATTGCCGATCAGCGAGCGGAATGTGAAATCCGGATCGGAGAAGGTGAATGGCGCGGCCGGTCCCGCTCCATCGGGATCGACCGTGTACTGGGCTCCGTCGGTTGCTGTCGCCGGAGTGCGCGTGATAGTACCGATATCCTGACCATACACCAGCTTTCGATATGTCCGTGGCGCGGCGAACTCGCGGAAGGACGAGTAGGCGCCGCTCGAGATGAACGGCTGGGCAAAGAGCTGGAGGGTCAGATTCGGATTGAAAGTCCAGTTGACTCTCGTGTCGAGCGACAAGGTTTTGGTCTTGATGAACGCGAACACGTAGCGATCGCCGTAGAACGAAGTCGCTGTCGGGTCCGCCACCTTCGTCACGTACTGCGCCGCGTCTTCATCCGCGACGAAGCTCGGTGAGAGCGAGATGAACACGTTCGATGAAGGCTTGATCGCCATTCCGGGCTGAAGGATCAGCGTATGGGTATCGGAGTTCACACCGCGACCCACCTGAACCTGGAAATCCCCGACTACCCGTTGACGCGCGTCGCTCGAAAGCTCGAGCATCCCGAACTTGTATCCCGTGCGCATCACCACTGGTCCGCCGCGAGTCAGGCGATCATCTAGATCAGTCGGATGGTAGATGACGAAGCTGCGCACCTTCCAGTAGTTGAGGAACATGTTCTCGTAGTACGCCTGCATCTGCGAGTCGGTGCGGTCGCCGTCATAGTTGAACTGCTGCTGACCGCCGAGCAGCCAGGTGACTTCACGATACCACTTGCCAGGCGTTTGCCACGAGCTGCCGATGTTGCCGCTCATCCACTTGTAATCGGCACGACTCAGGAACGATGCGTCGTTGACCTCGAAGCCGGGGCTCCGCCAGTTCTGACTAAGCTCCCACAGCCAGAACCCGTTGTTCTTGGCAACGCGAGTGTAGAAGCCATAACCCTGCAACGAGTTGGCACCCGGACGATACCGCGTGTCAAAAAGTCCATCGCTGGTATTCTTGCGATCCGGCCGCTGGAGGTAATGCGCGCTCGACTGCTGCGTCGCATCGATCGCTGACGTCGAGCCCGCTACGTCGGAAATCAGCACCGAGCCCATCCACGAGTACGTGCGCTGTGCCCAGCGGTGGTCCCAGTCGATGCCGCCCGCTTCGGCGTGACTGCGCAATCTGTCGGACGCGACGGTGTCGCTCAGATCACGTATCACCGACGTAAAAGCGGTTCCGATTGTCGTCGCGCCCTGATTGAGATCTTTCTTCACGCGACCCACGAAATAGTTCGTGAGCGGCTCGACGAGTTGTGTCTGCTCGGGCGCGTTCGTCGCGCTCACATACCGTGCAGTCTCGCTGCTCGTTACCGCATCGAGCAGTCCGATGGTATAACCGCCAGTCGTGCGGCCCGTGATCTTGCCGGCACCAAGAATCGTGGTGTTGTCAGGGGTGTCCGAAAACGCCGAGTTGTCCCTGACATAGCCGTTCAACTGCGGCGCACGACCAATGCGACGTGAGTAGAAGAAGTCGAGACTCGAGGTGTTGCTGCAGAAGTAGCAATTCATGCCGCCGAAGTCGAAGGCGTTGCTGCCGGCGACGAAGAAAGGCCGCTTCTCCTGATAGTAGGTCTCGTACGCCGAGAGGTTGATCGTTGCCGGATCGACTTCCACCTGGCCGAAGTCAGGGTTGATTGTCGCATCCAGGGCGAGACTCGGCGTCAGCAAATACTTGATGTCGGCACCCGCATCCATCTGGCCGTACCTGCTGCTGTGATAAGGATCCGCCGCTGGCGCGTATTTGAATCCGGCGCGCGACGTGACGTACGGGAGCAGCTCGAGCTGACGCGGCTGTGGCCCGATCTTGAGTCCGGTCAGAGAGCCGTAATAGGCTGGGCCTCCCGCTTCACTCAGCTTGCGAAACGACCACATATCCTGCTCGTGCAGTCGGTCAGTGTAGCGCCAGATCTGCAGACCCCACGTTTGCAGACTGTCGCGCGAGAACCGGAGCTGCGAATACGGAATTCGCATCTCGGCCGTCCAGCCGAGTGAGTCGATGTTCGTCGCGGCTTCCCAAATCGGGTCCCACGATGGGTCGCCATTGAACTGATCGCCCTTTACTCCGGCTGGATTAACCTCGAACAGCGCCTGATCGATCTTGTTGTGATAAGGATCGAGAATGACGATCAGCTTGTCGGTCGTCAGGGAATTGAAGGAGCCGTTGTTGCCATTCGAATCGAGCAGCTGATCGCGACGCGAGACTGGTGCACGAATGCCGCGCTTACCCAGCGAGTCGTACATGCGCGCACCGATGTACAACGCATGCGCGTCGAACAGCACGCGCACTTCCGTTCTCTCACTCGGCGCGGCCCCTTCCTTCGGCTGCTGCTGATGGAAGTCGGTGATCGGCGTCGCGCGCGACCACACCGCTTCGTCCAGCTTGCCATCGACATTGATGGTTGTTGTCGCCTCGGCAGCCGCTGCCACTGGCAATGGAGCCGCGGTCGGGCTCGTTTGGACGCGCGTACTCCCGGATTGGGTTGGCGCTTGAGCCCTTACCGGACTGATTCCGGAGAGTGCGACGAGACCGGCGAAGCAGGCTGACGTGATCAGCCAGCCGCGAATACGTTCGATCAGGTTTGACGAATTGGGGGAAGCGACGAATTTTGACATCGGTACGACGGGACGGATTATGGACACTAGCTTGGACAGCACTACCTACGGCCGTGGTTTGAGATCTGTTTCGCCGGATTTGCCGTCGCTCGACTCCCTCGAGGAAGCGGCGACGCTGGTCTATCGCCATCTCGCACCGACGCCCCAGTTCCGGTGGCCGCTATTGGATCAGCGCGCCGGAGCCGCGGTCTGGGTAAAGCACGAGAACCACCATCCCACAGGCGCGTTCAAGGTTCGTGGCGGACTCGTTTACCTGCATGACCTCTGCCGGAACGGCCACAAGCCTGACGGCGTGATTTCAGCGACCCGCGGCAACCACGGTCAATCTATCGGCTATGCCGCATCCAAGTACGCCGTGCGCGCCGCGGTCGTGGTACCACTCGGCAATAGCGTCGAAAAGAATGCGGCAATGCGTGCCCTTGGCGTCGAAGTAATCGAGCGTGGCCGCGACTTTCAGGAATCCCACGAAATCGCTGACGAGATTTGCGCCGAACGAGGGTGGCATCGCTTTCCTTCGTTCCATCCGCTGCTCGTGCGCGGAGTGGGCACTTATGCGCTGGAGCTTCTTCGCGCCGTGGAAGATCTCGACACTGTCTATGTACCCGTCGGCATGGGCAGTGGATTGTGCGGCATGATCGCAGCGCGTGATGCCCTCGGACTCGACACCCGAATCGTCGCGGTTGTATCGGATCGCGCGCCTGCATTCGCGCTCTCGTTCGAACAAGGCCGGTTGATGTCCCACGAAGCCACAACTCGCATCGCTGACGGCATGGCGTGCCGGACGGTCAACGAGTCAGCTCTGGCAATCGCACGCCGCGGCGCCGAGCGCGTCATTCGCGTGACCGACGACGAAGTCGAAGCCGCGATGCGTGTGCTGTTTACGGATACCCACAACACCGCGGAGGGCGGCGGCGCTGCCGCCGTCGCCGCCCTGCTGAAAGAGAAAGACAGAGTGCGCGGCCGCAACGTTGCCGTCGTGCTGTCCGGCGGCAACGTCGATAGCGCTGTCTTCAGTCGTATTCTCGCAGCGGATTGAGCCCGACGGCGAACACACCGTTGGTTGCATCGATGCGAATCGTGCCGAAACGGGCGACGTCGCTGCCGAGAATTCCGTCGCAGTTGATCATCCCCGAATACTTGGGACCGTAGACCATCACGCCCTCGAGGCTGACCTGAGTGCCGCCAACATCGAGGCGCAACGCGCGAATGACTTTGTCGGCCCGTGTTCCGGTACCTGCGATTCCGAACACGATATTCTCGGAGCTGGTTGAAGTGGCGCCGGTCCTATCGAGAGCCAGTGCGTTGAGAAAACTTGCCTGCGCCCCGGTGTCCAGCGTCAGATGCAGTGTTTCTCCGCGCTTCGTCCGCACTTCCACGAATGGCTTGCCCATCCAGGTCAGATTGTGCGGCGAATAGCCCTCGCGTATCGGGCGCCGGATCTCGAGCAACCCACCGGTATAGTCGAGCAACAGATCCAGCTGCCGAATGGTGTCCCAACCAATGATGCCATCGATGCGCATCCCCGCACCACGCGGCCGATCCGGCGCCGGCTTGAGAACCATGTGCGCGGCGTCGACGATTACCGCTGGTGTGTTCTCCAGCAACAGCGGGCCGATCTCGATGCGACGCACGAACGACGCCTTTACAGGAGCCGATCCGCCGAATGTACGAACCGCCAGATTCTCGCTCGACAATAACGCCGCACCTATCTCCTTGGCGACGTCTGAGTTGAGCACAGTGATGCTCGAGCCCGTGTCGAGCCAGAAGTCGTACAGCTTGCCGTTGATCCTCACTTTGATTGTCGGCGTGCCGATCGGGCTCAGTCGCAGCGGCATCAGCGCCGAATCCACAGACATCGACACTCGTTGCGGCTCGACGTTGGCGAACGCGAATCCCCACCGCTGGTAGTCGTGCAGAATATCCTTGTCGGAAGGGCTTAGCTGTGGACTTAAGGCGAACGCTCGCAGCTCCGCCCACTTATGCTCATACAGCAGCGTAGTCGCCAACATGATCTGCGACGCGATGCCGACGTTCGCATCGGATCGTTGCTCACCGCCCGCGATGAACGCCCTTTCTGCGCCCTCGGTATCACCGTCGGCCAAAAGCGACATTCCGCGCGCGAATCCCTGCTGCACGTCACCCTCCGCACTGTTGCGCAGTGCTGAAAGATTCAGGTCGGCGAGGGCATCCCAATATTCGGCGGCGTTGAAGGCCGGACTCGATTCCGGCGTCGCTGGTGCGACAGGCGTCGCGTCGGCCGGCTCGATTGGCGCGCGCGAGGCAATGTAAGGGCCGCCACTGCTGGCTGCGCCCCCTCCGCCGAGGAGCAGACTGTCCTCGTTGTAACTGACGTGAGCTTCGAGCCGTGTCTGAGCAGCTGCTGCAACTTCTGAAAAACCGAATAGCAGCCCGGAAAAGGCGAAGATGATCCAATTGCGAACGCTAACGTTGTCGAAGAGAAGCAAGTGCTTCGACCTCGTTGCGCGCGTGCAGGTCCTGCGCATGCGGCCCCCCTCTGGATTGATCGGAGCACAGTGAGCTGGGTGGGCCGAAGCTGCAGTCTCCGATAATATTTGATCCCTGAATTGCGAAAAAGGTTTATCAGAAGGACATCCACCTCGTCATTTTCAGCATCAACACGTTTTCGGGAGCTGTTCGAAACAGCTCCGATGCATCGCGTGATAGTTGAAATGCTTTGTCGCCGTCCGAATGCCGTCCCTGCGACCAAACGACGAACAAAGTCGATCCGGGCCGATATTCCCATCTGAAAACGGTGTTCGACGTGAACTCCCTTACGTTGAATGCCGGGTTGTCGAATTCGATATCGACAATACCGTCACCGTTTTGATCACTACTGTAGACATTGTCTTCGAGTTGCAAACTGAGTGGCTGGAAGCGGTCGGCGTAGTTTCTGGCGCGGGGAGCGACGACTTCCTTGAAGCGGGTGTATGAGCCAGCCGATAGGAATGGCTGCCCGTACAGCTGCAACGTCATCGTCGGAGAGAACGCGAGGTCGAGTCGCGTCGTCAGTGACGTGGTCGTACGATCGAGAGCACCAAGTACATAGTGAGGTGTCGCGCCAACACCCGCCTGAGCCACGTAAAAGAGATCGCTCTTGTCGCGTCCCCACATCGGCGCCAGAGTGATCGTCGCACTGCTCCACGGCTGCCACGCTACCGTCGGCGCAAACGAAAGCGAGATCGTTCCTGGATCGTCCGAGCGCAGCAGGCTGTAGGAGCCGTTTAGTCGGAGCCCCTTTTGCTGTGGCGAATAAAGCATCCCATTCGCGACCCACGCGCCTTCTTCATTCAGGAGCGGTCCGCCGCGCAGACGCAGCGTGTGCGCGGACAGTCGTCGCCCAACACGGAGAGACGAGCCCCAGAAATTTCGCAGCTCGCCCTGCAGATCGACGTTGAACTGCGTGAAGGTGCGTTCACCGCCGTACGTCCACCACGACCACGTGTTGGCGTACACGTTCCAGTTATTGAGTACCGAGTTGGGTTGTGTCTGGACCGTACCGATCCACGAGAAGTTCTCCGACCAATCAGCGACTTTCTGAATGCCGAGATCGTTGACCTCGAAGCCCGGCGTTCGGGTGTAGAGCGCATTTCCGTAGCGCACGCGCCCAGTTGCCCGATCGACCTGTAACCGGGCTCCAAAGCCGGTCAGCCCGGTGCGCGTGGTGTCATAGTCGATGTGGTCTGCGTCGGGCCGCTGGAAGTAGTGCGCCGACGATCGCTGTGTTTCCGCAATCGCCGCTGAGGTACCGTGCACCGCCGATCCGAAAAACGCACCGAAGATCTCGTAGTCGCTCCCGCTCTGCCCGCCGAAGCGATGACGGAAATCCAGGCCGCCCGCGTACGCCGCATCGTGCAGCTCGCTCGCTGCCGAGCCGAGATTGTATCGGTTCGTCGTCGTGAGCATCGCGCCGAGCGCGGATCGCCCACCGCGCAGATCCTGCTGCACACGGATCACACCGTAATTCGCCGAAGGCTCGACAACCTGCCTCGACCTCCCGTTGGTGTTGTCGACAATGTCGGCGTACTCGGCGTCGGTGACTGCGTCGAGAATTCCGATCGAGAGCCCGCTGCTCGTTTTGCCGGAGAGCTTCGCCGCGCCAACGATTGTGGTCTGGTGTGGCTCGCGGACGAACCTGCCATCGCTGTCGACGCTGATTTGCGGAGCGCGACCGATTCGCCGCGGATAGAACAGAGTTTCGTCCGGGCTTTCATAGATGGAGAGCGCGAAGAGTCCGGAGTTCTCGAGAAAGAACGGCCTTCGTTCCTGTTGAGTCGTCTCGAAGCCGGAGAGATTCACCTCGGAGGGATCTGCCTCCACCTGGCCGAAATCGGGGTGGACCGAGAGGTCGAGCGTCAATCCACTGCGCAAACCGACCTTGGCGTCGAAGCCCGCGCCATGGGAAAATGCCGTCGACCGGAAGAAGGGATCGGCGGGGTTGCCCGATGCACGTGTCACGCTGCTGCTGACGTACGGCGTGATCTCGCGACGGTGGGTCGGCGTCAGAAAATCGATATTGGTGAGCTCGCCGAATTGCGACACCTCTCGACTCTGTCCGCGAATGACCGGCGCCCAGCTCGACCACTCCTGTCGTCGGCCGATGTTGCGATAGAAGTTGATTCCCCACGTCTGCGGTTTGTCCGACGACAGCGTATAGCGCAGCTGGGACAACGGTATTCGGAATTCGGCGCTCCACCCAAGCGAGTCCCGCGCGACGGCGACGTCCCAGACTGCATCCCAGCTCATGTCGGCCTGGATGTCGTCGTAGTGATACAGATCGATTTTCACGCCAGCCGGAGTGACCGCGAAATGGTATGCGCTCCGCCGGTCGTGGAAGCTGTCGATCAGCACATCCATCATGTCGGAGCTCAGCATGCCGTCGCGCCGCATCAATGGCGCGAGGATGCTGTCCGGTGAGTCGAAGGCGCGCATCCCGACATAGATCGCGTCGCCGACGAACACCACTCGTGCTTCCGTCCGCCTGGATGCCGGTACTCCCGTCTGGGGATAGTTCTGGGTGAAGTCTGTGGCGACCGGGGCCGTCGCCCACACCGGGTCATCGAGGCGACCATCGATGACGGGCGGCGCGGCTCCTTTCTTCCCGCGGAGCACTCTCAGTCCCGCGGCGCTCGATTCCGCTACGACGATCGGCTGCTTTATGGCGCTGAGCCTCAGCTCACTCGCGCCAGACTGTTGCGCAGCTCCCAGCAGCAGGAGAAACAAAACCATCGGACCCAGCTCCTACTAGTTTTGTAGTAGAAGCTAGATCCGATGGTTCAGCGTGTCAACTAGTTCTTTAGTAGCTAGACGAGTTGTTTACTTAGTAACTGGCTGAAATGCTCACCTGGAAGCCAAGGCCTTCGAGCATGCAATGCAGCGCGCCCGGCTCCGGCAGAAACGCCGCGGTCGCCAGCAGAATCATCGCTACCAGCGCCAGCCTTGCAGCGCGGAGTCGACCCGACCGCCGTTCGGCCGTGATGATCTGCAGCCGCTCCTCGAGTGATGACAATGGACGCGATAGCGCCGGGATCGGCAGCCTGCAACCTGCCGCGCGCGAGCCTGCCTCGAGTAAAAGCAGTCCATACGTACGCGGATCCGACCCGCGCCTCAACACCCGTGAATCGCAATCGACTTCGAGCGCGACACGAAGACGCCTCGCCAGCCACCATACCGCTGGATTCCACGGCTGCGCGATCGTCGCGATCAGCGCCAATGCACTTAGAACGTGGTCGCCCGCGCGCTGGTGCTCCAGCTCGTGCGCCATGATCAGAGCGCGCACCCGCTCGCTCTCGGCCAGCGCCCACTTCGGCACCACGATCGCACTGCGCATGAAGCCGACGATTGCCGGGCCCTCGGCCTCGGATACGAGCACCGAATGCCCGTCCATGGACGTACGCTGCCAGGCGCGACGCCGCTGCACCAACCGCCAGATCGCGATGGCAAACATCCCTGCCGTCAACGCCGACGCAATCCACAGCAGCGGAGACAGGTAAACGTCCCAGTGTGAGAGCCTGTCATAGAAGCGGATGTAGCTCGACACCGGTGCATCAAAGGACGTGGCACCGTGGCGTCGGGGGATGAACCACAGCGCCATTCCAACTGCCTGGTACATCGCCGTCAGGCTGGTGGCGATCGTCGCGACTATGGCTGCAAACCAGATCCAGCGACTCGGCTTCCCGACGACGCGAGCTGCATTTTCGAGCGCGTGCGCGGCGAGAATACCCAACCCGCCGATCAGCATGCTGTACATCATCCATCCCAGAATCATCGACTTGCCTCCTTCAGCCGGGAATCGAGCAGCTGGCGCATGCGCTTCAGCTCGTCCGGCTTGAGTTTCCGTCCTGAAACCAGCTGGGTCAGCAACATTTCCGCTGATCCCGAAAAAACCTTGTCTGTGATGCGATGAAGTGCCGACTGTCCGGCGGCCGCGCGCGGCACCAATGGCGCGTAACGGTGGGCTTTCCCTTCCTCTCGGTGACCTACGTATCCTTTCGCCTCGAGAGTGCGCAGTACGGTGAGGACTGTGGTGTAAGCAAAATCCTCTTCCAGCGCTTCGCGAACTTCCGCGACGGTGGCGGACCCTTTGTCCCACAGGATCGCCATCACATCGAGCTCGCGTTCGGTGAACGACACGTCCATGTGGATGCCTGCTACGAAAAGATTAGTAATACTCGTAGCTGGCTGGCTGAGTGTCAACTATGTAATTAGTTGACGGATCATCTTCAAGCTCGAGGCCGCTGGCTGAAAGCCGCCAGCGGCTGGCTGGTAGTTTTTCTTGGTAGTTTTCGCTCCAGGTGATAGAGCGGCCGGAAGGAGAGGCGCCGGTCAGAATCGAACTGACGAATAGCAGATTTGCAGTCTGCCGCCTTACCACTTGGCCACGGCGCCGTACGACAAAGTTATCGGGTTTTCATGTTCCAGATCAATCGCGCCGTGAAAATCCCCAGCAACAGGCCGACACCGATGATCACCAGCAACGCAATTACGGTCAAAACGACCGCCCCCGCCGAGTGTCCGCGGCCGTGCGCTGAGGACGACGCCTGTCTGGAGAGGTGACGCTCCAGCAACGAGACGTTCTTGGTATTCGACTTCCACATCGCATCGAACAGATCGCCGATTACCGGGACTGAGCCAAGCAACGTGTCGAACGCGACGTTGGTCACCATTCGCACCAGCATGAAGCCCGAGACATCGGCGCGCGCTGCCTCGAGAATGATGTACGCCGACAGCACGGCACCGATCAAGTCGCCAATGCCGGGAATCAACCCAACGATCGGATCGAGTCCGATCTTTCGTCCCGTTCCAGGAATGGTGATCGAGTTGTCGAGCAGTCGCGCCAGCACCCGCACGCGCCGCATCCGGCTGGCCGGATCGTCGGCGATTATTCCCCGGCTTTCGACCTCGACCCGCGGATTAGTTCTGCTCACCGCGAGACCTTCGCCTCCAGCGCCGACATTCTCGTCGTGCCAGGATACGGTTTATCACCCTTGATCGCACTCCACAGGATGTGATTGAACAAGTTCTCGTCGGCCATATCGACCTTATCGAGCGCGAGTTTCTTCGACGCTTCGGCCAGCGCCGTGCGCGGCGGATTCTTCTGATCGAGCGGGATACTCGACCGCAACGCTACATAGGGAGTGAGATCAGGTGTGGATTCCCAGATTTCTCGCAGCGGACGACCGTAGTGATCGAACTGCGACATCGTACCGAGCCCCAGTATCTCTTCGATCGTTGCGACGACGTCCGAAGTATTGGCGAACCGGTGGAAGACCTTTCCACGATTCCACGCTGAGATCACCAGCAGCGGCGAGCGATGGGAGTCGACATGATCGGGACCATCCTGCGCATCGTCTTCGAGCACGAACACCACCGTGTTCTTCCAGAACGGGCTTTTCGACAGCGCTTCGATGATCCGTCCCAGCGCGAGATCGTTGTCCGCCATGTACGCGCGCGGTGTCGGCCTGTTGGCAGTCGCGCCCGAAGTATGGTCGTTCGGCAACGCCATTATCTCGAGAGCAGGCATCTTCCCGGCTTTCACGAATTCCTGAAAATCCTTGAGCCAGACGTCCGCTCGAACCTGGTCCGGTATGTCGAGATTCCACCCGGAATAGGCAGGGTTGATATGGCCCACCAATGCCTGCTTGGTCGCGATGCCCGTAATCGACGCCGCCGTCCCCATGTCGTCCTCGGCAACGAACTCGCCGTAATCCCGGTAAGTAATGCCGGCACGCTGCGCCAGATCCCACAGGTACCCGCTGGATGGGCCCGATACATCGTCGGTGGGAATCGAGTCGCGATTGGTCCCCTGATAGTCGTAAGTGCGGCCGCGGTCAGAGTAGTGCGAGGGAATTGTCTTCTCGCTGTAATCGGTCACGTATGCTGCCGTCGACCAGTTGTGTCCGTCCGGACTCACCTCGGCATTCACGAAGAAGCGATCGAAAATCCCGAATCGCTCGGCCAGGGCATGGTGATTCGGCGAGACTGCTCGTGGAAAGAACACCAACGAAGTGTCGCCGTCCGCCTGCGACAGATCCCCTAATACCTGATCGTACGTTCGGTTTTCCTTGATGATGTAGATGACATGCTCGAACGGCGGATAGGATTTAGCCGGCCGCGTCGAACTCCAGTTATTCGCGGCTGCAACACGCGTCGAGAACGAAGCGAGCTCACTCGCACTCGCCTTTGCCAGCGGCACCGTGGTAAATGTGCCGTTGATTTGGCCGAGGGTGTAGTCCGGTGTATGGGGCGGCATTCTATGGCCAGGCTGCCAGTGGCCCGGGTTCGGTGCCGTACCCCGCCCCTTTGCGTTTGCGACGAGTATGTCGTTTCCATCGACCGCAACGGCGGCTGGATACCAACCAACTGGAATACGGCCGATCAACGAATCGGCCGTCGAAACGGTCGCGATGCCCGAAGTGCCAGCGGAAAGAGTGAACACCGCAACCGCGTTGTTGTCCGCTTCGGCTACGAACAACCTGCTGCCGTCGGGGGAAACTGCGAGCGCATTGGGAGTGCTGCCTTCACCCATTGCTGCCGGGACTGGATCGCTGAGTGTCGTCAGCACCTGAAGTCGTCGCGTATCAACGACGGTGATCTTGTCGGTGCTACCGGAGGCAACGAACAATCGACTGCCATCGGGACTGAGCGCCATTGCGGACGGATGCCGGCCAACGCGAACCCGCGTTCCTTCGTTCAGTTTGCCATCATCGCGCGCCGGAAACGCCGACACAGTCCAGCCGTTCCACGCCGATACGTAAACGAGACCGTCATGACCAACGACGACGCCGTAAGGATATCTCTCGGTCGCCAATCGCTGAATCACGCGGCGCGAAGCGAGATCTATAACAGCGACCGAGTCAGCGAGATTTTCGGCAGCGTAAAGCATACGCCCGTCATTCGAGATCGCGATCCCTGCCGGGTAGCGCGTGCCACTATGGCCCGGCTGCTTGAACGCCAACGCAATCGAATCCGCGAGCGTCGCCGTACCGTTTCGCCAATCGAAACGATAGATGACATCTTCGTTTCCACCCGAGACGTAAAGCGATCTGCCGTCGGGAGTGAACGCCATGCCGAGGAAGACCGCCGGCAGATTCACCTTCTGAACGACAGCGCCCGTGCGTCGATCGACGACCTGAATCCCCTGTTCACGCCACCCGTTGAGCAGAAAGATCACCCGACTGCGGTCGGGAGAGAGCGTCATCGCCAGCGGCAACGGCCCGAGGTCGATCGCGGTGCCGGCCGGATCTAGTACTGCGCCTGTCGGCAGTCGTCGTTGCCCGGCTGGGTCCTGCGTCCGCACTTCGGAGTCAACGCGCGGCGACGGTGCGCCGCATGCGCTAACCATCATCGCGGCAAGAAGAGCGAGTCGTCTGTTCATGCCGCGAAAGATGGCATTGACACCCATTTCTGCCAGTCTGATAATCCGCAAATGAGCAGTACTTCCACCGAGCTTCAAATCGTTCCGGCGACCCGCGCAGATATCCCGCTCATCCGTCAGTTCATCCTCGAGCTGGCCGAATACGAGAAGGCGTTGCCGGGCGAAGCGCCTGTGACGGAAAAGGATCTCGACGAGACGTTGTTTGGAGACCGGCCAGCCGCCGAAGTGATCATCGCATACGTCGCCAATCAGCCGGTTGGCTTCGCTCTCTTCTTTCACAATTACTCGACCTGGCTCGGCAAGCGCGGCATCTACCTCGAGGATTTGTTCGTGCGTCCGCCCGCCCGCAAACTCGGCGTCGGCTTCGCATTGTTGCGAGAGCTGGCTCGCATCGCGGTGCAGCGCGACTGCGGTCGAATGGATTGGTCGGTGCTGACCTGGAACCAGCTGGCGATCGACTTCTACAAACGCATCGGAGCGAAGGAACAGGATGAGTGGAGGACCTTCCGTCTCACCGGTGAGCCTCTCCGACGCCTGGCAAGCGACGACGTCTAGCGGTGCGCCGTTACTCCGACTTGGCGGCAGTATTCCAGAACGGGGCAGATTGAACACTTCGGCAGCCGGCCGGTGCAGATGTGCTTGCCAAACGGCACCAGCAACCGATTGATCTCCACCCAGTATTTTTTCGGCAGCACTTTCTCGAGCGCTTCACGGGTTCCTTCCGACTCTGTCGCCTGCACGTATCCCCAACGGTTGGTTATACGGTGGACATGGATGTCGACGCTGATTTTGCGAGCGCCACAGGCGATGCCGAGGGTGAGATTGGCGCACTTGGGCCCGACGCCGCGAAACGAAGTCATCACGTCGTAGTCGCATGGCAGCTTGCCGCCGAATTCATCGACAACCCGTTTGGCCATATCTCTAATGTTGTATGCCTTTGTCTCGTAGAAGCTGGCTGGTTTGATCAACGACGCGATCTTCCGCACACTGAGCTTGGCAACTTTCTCCGGCGTTGGCGCGACTTTGAAGAGTCTGATCGCAGCCGGCAACGACACTTCGTCGAATGTTCTGATCGAGATCACGCATGCTGCGAGTTGGTGAAACGGGGTGGAGAAACCCTGGTCAGCCAAGTCAAACATCGCGGCATCGGCAAACTGCTTAACTTCATGCCTGATTCGACGCACCATTTCGTCGATGTCGAACGGACGCTTTGCCATGGAGCCCAATGATCTACGGCCGTAGGCCGCGCCAGCTGCTGGTGGTGTGGGGTGTGTCGCTGTTGTTCATCGCCCTCATCTATTGGCTGGAGGTTAGCGCTCCCGCGCTACACGAGCTCCTGCTGCCGTTCTATTGGATCATTTCCGGGATCGCGGTCATTGCAACGTGGCGCTGGTTTCGTTCCAGATCGAAGAAGGATCGGCGGGTTGGCGATCGCCGACGCTCCGATCGGCGCGACACCAAGGATTGGGAGCGCGAAGGCCAGGGAGACCGTTGAGATTACCTGGTGCGCAGGATTGAGATCGTGAAGGTGGTCGGCGCCGTTCCTCCTCGCGCCGTGAGACGGCCCCCTCCGACTTTGCCCGCCGCAACACCGAACCGCAGATAGCCCGCACCCCCGTCGCCCACTCCGACGAACGTCACGTTGAGCGAATCGAGCGGAATCGTCGCCAGCGGCCATGCGCCCTGATTCACTGCCGCCTCCATTGAGCGCATGTTCCAGCTGGGATGAGTGTAGATGCTTTGCACTCCCGGGATTAAATCGTCCGCGTAGTTCGCAATCGCCCAATCACGTACCCATCCGCTGAGATCCGGCGTGATGACACGCGTCAGATTTGCTATTCCATGGATGTTCGGCGGCGCGTTGACCAGATCGAGCCACATCTGACCCTGATTGCCGCCACGTCGATCGGCCGCATAGCGCAGGAATGACCAGATCGCGCCACGCGTCGTGAGATTTGAATTCGGCGCGTACGGAGAGTTCGTCAGTGGGTTGGTCAGATACTCGCGCAGCCGACGAAAATTGATGATACCGTAAGTATCGAAAGCGTCCTTCAGCTGCTGCGATTGCTGGATCTGCTCGTAGCTGATGTTCTGACCCGGCCCCAGCCCGCTCGCGCGATAGAAGACGAGCTCTTCGGCTTCGTGGGCCAGTCCCTCGTCGAGGAATGCATCCTCGAACAAGCCATTGCTGCTGTTGACGTAGAGGTGACGGCCGGCGTTGATCAGATGCTGAAACTCATGCGCCACGGTCGCGACGGTGACGGACCGAACGAAATCGACTGTCCGCACATTCTGATTCACGCTGCCCGTCGGATCCGGCACCAGCAGGTAGAACATCTCGGCGAAATTGCTGGCTGCGCAGCCGTTGACACCGCTCGTGGTGGTAACGGGGAACAGATCACGGCTGAAGAAGAATCCGCCGACGTAGAAGCTCTGTTGCGGCGGGGTCAGCTCGTTGACCGCGCGGGTGTAGAACAGAATCACGTGCTGATTCTTGTCGACGTCAGTCGGCGCGCCGAAGTTCAGCGTGTCCACCGGATAGACCAGCGTGTCGAACGCCGCGCCAAATGACTGATAGTCAGCGGTCGTAAACCCATTCGCCGGATTCGCGGTGTCGGCGACGACTATCGCGCGATCCGTGATGGCTACGACTCGCCCGGTTCTGACGAATGCATTGGAACAGGCGGATGAAGAGTTGGTGTTCAGCTTGAGCAGGTCGCCGATCTGCGGCGCCGACACCTGCATGTTGAAGCGGCCGCCGCCCGCTGCCTTCGCCATCCGCGCGGCAGGAATCAGCGGTGTCAGTTCAGAGATCGACCGCTCACGGAGCGCCATCTCGAATGCGTCATCCGGCAGGAGCTGCGCGCGCTGGGTCGCGCCACTAACCTGAAATGTTGGCGAGGCGATTCGATTTGGGCTGGCGCCGACTGTAGTGCCTCCAGTCGCAATTGAGATGCGAAGTAATCCGCTGGCAAAATCCGAGTAGTAGGGAATCGCGATGAACTCTGCTCCAGCCGGTGTGCCCTGCACGCAGAATTCCGACGCGTTTGCGCCGTTGAATGCCGTTATCTCGCCGACTCCGAGACTCGATGCGAGTGTGCCGCTCTGACAAGGCGGTGGAAGCACGATGACGGTTCCCGAGGCAGCGACCGCGCCCGCGGTTGCCATTACCGTTGTCGTCTTGTCCGATGCGCGTGCCGTCAGAATCGCACCGTTGCCGAAGTTGTCGGCGCTGAGCACGGAAGTATCCGCCGGCGCGACTGTCGTGGCTACGGGGACAGAGTTTCCATATTGGTCGGCAGCGCGCGCCAGCAATCGAAACGAATCGCCGATGCCGAGCAGTCGCACGGTGTCACGCGACAGCACGATCTGACTGAGTGGACCGGCGACCGCCTGCGCGTTGAAGACTGCGGTCCGGCCCGCCACTTTCGCGGTCGTTGCCTGTTGTCCGGAGCTCGTGCCCAACGTCCACTCGATGGTAGTGAGACCGTTGGCATCGGTGGTCGTAGTCGTCGCGCTTAGCGTACCCGTGTTCGTGTTCCATGTAACGGACGTGCGCGGCACAGGGCTGCCATTTGCGTCGACCACCTTCGCTGTAAGTGGCAACGGCAGCTTGGTGCCGACCTGCACGCCGACCTGCGCGTCCCCCGAAACCGCCAGAATGTTCGCCGGCGGATTGGATGGCGGACCCGATGCATCGCCACACGCGATTGTCAGTAGGACAATCGCGGTTCGCACCACGATCTTCGTGGGAAACCCCCTCATGGGGCAAATGTACGACGCGGACCGCGAGGGCGCCGCGCTAATTAATCGAGGCCGGCGTCCGGTGTGCTGAACTGCCCGCTTTCGCCGCTCCGACGCGTAAAGGCATCGGGCGCGCGTTTGATTCCGTCACTCACATCAGCCAGCGACGCAACCTGCTCGACGAATATCTGCGTTAGCTCGTCGACCCGATCCTGAACGAGTCGATCGCTGGCGCGCGAGAGTGTCGCAGCTCGATGGGTGACTTCATCTATTGTCGCGCGAGCAGTGAGTGCGCCACCGATTCCGAGCATCTGTGAAATCGCCGCCGACGGTGCGACTTCTCCCGCCAGACATTGCACGAGAATTGCCCGGATCGCCGGCGGCTGCAGGCCGTCGGTTAAACGTGTGATGGCTTCGGCTTCCAAACCGGTGCGACTGGCCATGTGTGTGTAATGATGTTCGAGTCAGCTACCGGTTCTATGGCACAACATGCGCCAGTCGAATGGAACCGGCGCTAAACAGGGAGGTTCGCAATGGCTGCAAGAAAATCTTCGGGCCGTAGGCGTTACGGTAAAGCTGCGTCCAAGCGCGTTAAGAGCGCGATGCATCGACGCAAAAAGGGAACGCTCAAGTCAGGGCGCAGCGGCAAGAAGGTGAAGAGCCGCAAGCAGGCGATCGCGATTGGTTTGTCGGAAGCGCGGAAGAAGGGCGCAAAAGTCCCCCGCAAGCGCAGTGGGAGAAAGCGTTCGGGTGGGGGTGGGAGAAAGAAGTCGAGTCGCTAGCGGTAACTACCGACTCGACCGCGGCAGTCTTACGCCGCTGCTTCGTGCGTGGTGCGCAAGCGCTCGACGATGTCGCCGAGTGCGCGCACTACGCGCTCGTTGCCTTCCCTGATCAGCGCGGCGAGGATGTGTTTGCAGATCCGCTCGCGCCATAGATGATCACCGCAATCGCAGCGGGGATGCTGCGCGGTGTAGAGGTCTACCCAGTGATCCTGGGCGCCGCCGGTAAAGTGGTAGATGCCTTCGCCAACTCGACTGCCCTTGAGCGCGAGGCTTCGCTCGAGGCGGTTAAAGTCTATGCCGCCGGCCCGCTCGAAATCGATCTGTGCTTCCATTGTGGTCCTGCTCCCGTCCCTTCTTACAGAGTCGCAAAAGTGAGTGGATTATACCCCGTCTACGCAGAGGTGTTCGCGACGGGTACTGTGTTTAGATGAGACCTGACCGGGGATTGCGTACTACGGCCTAACTGCATCGATAATGGCGGACTGATCGAGAACCCTGACTACAACGAGAGCCTGGGAACGCGTGTCAGCGATCCTCGATCCTCAATTAGTCCGCGATTAGCAATGCTATGTTAGTCCGCAGTCCTCAGTCCTCAGTACTTGGCCAGGTAATTCTCGAGCTCCCACGGCGACACCTGACTGATGTATTCCTGCCACTCGAGGCGCTTCGCCGCCAGAAAGTGATTCGTGGTGTGCTCGCCGAGTGCGTCTGTGATCACAGTATCCTTCTCCAATTCGTTGCACGCCTCTTCGAGGTTGTGCGGCAAATCGTCGATTCTCAGTCGCCTCCGCTCGCGATGCGACATCTCCCAGATGTTCGTGTTGACAGGTTCGCGAGCATCGGCCTTCGTCTCGATTCCATCGAGCCCTGCCGCGAGTTGCACCGCCAGCGCCAGATACGGATTCGCGGCGGGGTCCGGGATCCTCAGCTCGATTCTGGTGCCCGTCCCACGCCGGTCTGGAATGCGGATCATCGGTGACCTGTTACGCATCGACCAGGCGACGTTCACCGGTGCCTCGTAACCCGGCACCAGCCTCTTGTAGGAATTCACCAGCGGATTGGTAATCGCGGTAAACCCGCGCGCGTGCTTCAGCAATCCACCGATGTAGTGCAGCGCCGTCGACGACAGCTCCCACTCGGCGCTCTTGTCCCAGAATGCGTTTTCGCTTCCCCGGAACAGCGACTGGTGCGTATGCATCCCGCTACCGTTCTGTCCGAAAATCGGCTTCGGCATGAACGACGCCGTCAGACCGAATGTCTGCGCAACGTACTTCACCACGAACCTGAACGTGGTGATGTTGTCGGCCGTCTTCAGCGCTTCGGCATAACGGAAATCGATTTCGTGCTGGCCATGGGCGACCTCGTGGTGCGCCGCCTCGACCTCGAACCCCATCCGCTCGAGCACGTCGACGATCGCACGACGCGCATCTTCACCAAGATCGGCCGGTGCCAAATCGAAGTACGACCCGACATCATGAGTAATGGTCGACGGCCCTTCGTCTGGCCTCGGCTTGAACATGAAGAACTCGGCTTCCATACCGGCGTTCATCGTATAGCCGAGCTTGGCGGCGCGAGCGATCACGTTCTTTAGAACAGACCGGGGATCTCCGGCGAAGGGCTTGCCATCCGTTGTGTTGATGTCGCAGATAAGTCTGGCAACGCGGCTCTTTTCGTCGCCCCAGGGGAAGATCTGAAACGTGCTGAAGTCAGGAATCAGCAACATGTCCGACTCTTCGATCCTCACGAAGCCTTCGATCGAGGAGCCGTCGAACATGATGTCCCCCGCCAATGCCTTCTCGAACTGCGACGCCGGCAACTCGACGTTCTTGTTGATTCCCAGAATGTCCGTGAATTGCAGTCTCAGAAATCGGACGTTGTTGGCGTTCGCCAGCTCGAGGATATCCTCAGCAGTAGCGCCTGAAGTGTCGGGCAGGATGGCTCGGGATCGGGGCATGCTTCAACCTACCCGCGTTCTGCGGTTTTTGCAATTT
>DASTGU010000092.1:0-4188 GCA_035718845.1 Gemmatimonadaceae bacterium
GCCTCCAGCCAGTAGAACAGTTCGTCGATCCACCGATCGCTGCTCGTCCCCTGCTTCCTCATCCCAAACCCATGCCCGCCCGCAGAGTAGATGTGCGCCTCGGGCTTGTTCCCCGCCGCAATCAAAGCGTCGTAGAATCTTTTCGCGGCGTACAGCCCGACGTTATCGTCCTGCGCCCACGCCATGAAGATCGACGGCAGGTTCTTTGGCACCACCGGCATTTTGCTGAACGGCCCACCATACAGTAGTGCGGCGAAGTTGGGGCGAGCCGCGGAATCCGGTTGCACCAGCGTCGCGCTGGTGACCATCGCGCCGGCGGAGAAGCCGAGGAAGCCGATGCGGTTGGGATCGACGCGCCACTCGCGCGCGTGCTGGCGTACGACTTTGAGCGCCTGGATTCCGTCGGCCATCCCGTAGCGGCCGGCGGTGTCGAGATCGAGCCCGGCGGGAATTCCGTCGCTCTTCTTCTCCACCGTCCGATACTTCAGCACGAATGCGGCGATGCCGCGCTGCTGCAGCCACTTCGCAGCGTCAGTTGCCTCGAGTGAAATGGTGAGCGCGAGGAAGGCGCCGCCCGGAGCGATGATGACGCCGGTGCCGGTCGCCTTGGCAGGATCAGGCAGATACGCCGTGATCGTCGGCGTCACCACGTCCATTATGACCGTACCGACCGGCGTGTTCTCAATGACTATTTCTTTCTGCTTCCAGCTCTCCGAGCCCGGCGCGACGCCAGGCCACACGTTAATGGTCTGTTGAGCGGAAAGGTCTGCGGCGCAGACGAGTGCAAGAGTGATTGATAGCAGATGTCGGCGCATGATTGCCTGGACAAGTGTGAAAAAACTTCAGCGAAGCAGGGTGATGAGCCCGGCTGGAGCGAGGGCGCGAAAAATCGTCGCGTGAGTGAGATCGGAATGCGACGAGTAGGTCCAGGCGAATCCGCCGCTCGAGCGCAGCGCGGCAGCGAGCCGGTAGGTCTGATTGTCGATGTCGTCGCGCGACGCCGCGACATAAATCGTTCGCTGCGGCATCCGGCGCGCACTGCGATGAGTCGGGCTAACGTACGCCGCGCCGCGCAACATCGCCGGAGCGGAATCGACCAGCGCGCCCTTGTTCCACCACAGGCTCGGATCGAACGCGATGTAGTGGTCGAACAGATTGGGCTCGCGCAGGAACGTCTCGACGATGAACAACCCCGCCAACGATTCCCCGATGATCGACCGCTCGTCGGTCGTGCGATAGCGCCGATCGATTTCAGGAATCAGCTCGGCGCGGAAGAAATCCCTGAACGCAGCGGACCCGCCGACGCGCGCGGCAATGGCACTGTCGCTATGTACCGTTGTCGGGCCCGTGAGATCGCGTCGCCTCTCGGTATTGGGAACTCCGACGACGATGACGGGCCGGATCTGCGCCAGCGCGATCAGCGAATCGACGGTTTTTACGACGTGCGGGAAATCTTCGTCGATCCCCCCGTCCGGCATGTAGAGCACCGGGAATCGCGTCGACCCCGACATATTGTACTCGCGCGGGACATGGACGTTGATTCGCCTAGTTTCCCCCAGAGCGTGGGAGCCGACAGTCAGCGAATCGTACCTCGGGATTGAGTCGGGGGACTGGGCGGCGAGCAGTAGGGCCAAGCAAGTCGAGAGGAGCATTCAGGAATTGTATACCAATTGTTGGCTCGGCGTCGAGATCTCGCTGGCGTAGCTACCACTCACAATACAGAAGCTCCGAGCCTCAAGCTTAGTGAGCAGCTCGGCAGCGAGCGGCTCTACACAATCCGAGCGCAGCTCTGAGCTCACAGCTAGCTCCGAGCTCAGAGCTGCGCTTAAGAATGGTAGCAAAGCTCGTAGCGTAGCTGCTCACTAAGCTTGAGGCTCGCCGCTTCTGTATTGAAGTTGCCGGCTATGCGCTGCGGACTCTACGCCGAGCCATCAGCGCACCACAATCGGGATGTCAGTGATTTGTCGCGGCAATTCCTCGCGCGGCGTCCCCTTGATGAAAGCCGCGCGACGCAGCTCGATCGTCGCCGGCGAGATCACCTTCAGCGTGAGCGAGTCGCCCTTGGCGCGCTTGACCTCGAAATCGTAAGTCTCGCCTGGATGCAGCTGTAAGACTGCCGGCATCATCACCGCCTGCGCCTGCGGGAGCTCGGCGCCATCCTTTGCCAGCGCGCGCCACGGCTGAACCTTGTTACCGGAAACGAGCTGCACGACGTGCGATTCCAGCGGGGAGATGTTGATAAAGCGCAAACGATGGGGCACATCCGCCTGCAGAGCCATCGGCGCCGGCGTCGTCGTCCCGTTGATCACCGCTTGATCGTGTTCACCCGGGCCCCCGATGCCAATCAGGAAAATGCGCTCGGTAGTGTCCACTTCGCCCTTCGGAGGCAAAACGATCAGCGGACCGTAGAGTCCCGACGAGAGCTGAACGTTCTCGTCGGTGTGGGTGTGATAGATGAACGTGCCGGCGCGCTCGGGCGTGAGCCTCACCACGAATGAGTCACCCGGCGCGATCGGCGGCGCCACCATCTTGTTCCAGCCACTCCAATCACCGACGCCATCGTAAAAACTTTCCAGCTCGATGCCGTGCCAGTGAATCGTCGCCGTCACCTTTGATTTGTTGATGACGGTGATCTCCGTCGGCTCACCCTGCCGCAACGTGATCGTCGAGCTGGGAATTCGTACCGAATCCGCAGCGGGAGGATTGGCACCCTCCTGCAGGATGTAGCTGTAACCCGGTTGATCGCCGTACACGTGCTCCCTTTGCGTCACGAACAGGCGCAGCTTGCGGCGCGATTCGTTTTGCTGCGCGAGGGCGAAGTTGCCCTTCGGCAACACCCGCAATCCGATTATGAGTCCGGCCATGCCATTCAGGCCGTGATCCATGTGCGCGTGCGGATCATTCGTCAGTCGCAACGCATCGGAGATGTGCGTAACGAGATGACAATGAAAGACCCAGTTGCCAGGCCGGTTGGGTACCCACGTCATCGACATCGTCGACTTGGTCGGCATCCACTCGGTAACCGCCTTTCGCTGACGCGCCGCGGTATAAACCGTATCCCGATTGATGTCACCCTTGCTCTGCACGTTGAAGTAAAATCCGTGCAGATGCATCGGGTGCGGCGCCGCGCTGGCGTTGATCACGCGCCAACGCACGGTGTCGCCAAGGTTGTAGGTGAGGCGCTCGGTGTGTGGCCACGACATCCCGTTCACTGCGGTGAGGAACCATTGATTGCGGGGGATCAACTCCCGCTGCATCTCCTGGTTGGCTGCATCGGCTTTGCCCCCGAGCGCGGTGACCGTGTCGTTGAATGCGGTCAGAACCAGGACCCGCTCATCTCTGCGCGGCGTCGTACCGGCGGGGTCGACGATGAACGCGCCGTTGAGCACGGCGTCCTTCATAACTCCGGGATTCGGAAGCGGCGGTCGCCCGCCGGTGCGCGCGAAATAGAGATAGGTACCCGGTATGTCGGCGCGGAAGTCGAAGACCTGCGTTGCGCCCGGCGCGATGACGACTGAATCCACTGCTGCTTCCGATCTGTCCTGCAGACCCCACAAGCGCATCGGGACCGTGAGCTTGTTGTGAACAGCGACGTGCATCGCGGTGCCCGCGGGAATGCGGATCATCGGCCCCGGTGCGCGCGCCGGCTGTCCGACTTCTCCGAATGCCTGCATCAGAATTGGCGGGCCGCTGATTCCCTCCGGATACCACGTCGCCTCGCGTGCCTCGAGATTCATGGTGAACACGCCCTTGGCCAGCCTTCCGCCGGAGACGCGATTGTCGTTGGGTATCGCCGCTGGCGCGGCTGCCGCCGCGGGCGGGCGCGTGTGTTTTGCTTTGAGCGTTGGCGCCGCGCGTGGTGTGAGCGCGGCTACCTGGAGGAGTGCGATGAACAGACCCGTCATGCGCTGGCCCTCGGCATCGATTTTCAAGCGCGCCGCGCGGACGGTGCGCGGAGCAGGGCTCTAATTAGGGGAATTCCCCCGGGTCGCGCAAGAAAAGACTGCGGCGCGACGAAACCGCGTACCCAGCCCGGGCGTAGATGACAAAAGACCGATCATTGATCTCAGAGGGCGAATGTCCAAACGCGGAGTCCTGGTCGCGCTCGACGCGACGATGTTGCTGTTCTTCATCGTGTTGATGTCGTGGCGCCTGAGCGGCGTCATCGCCCACGAATGGATTGGTCTA
>DASTGU010000093.1:0-38097 GCA_035718845.1 Gemmatimonadaceae bacterium
GAAGGGAACGCCGGCGGTGACGATGATGCGGTCTCCCGGTGCTGCCAGCTCGCGTCGAACGACGACGCTCTTCGTCTGGTCCATCATCTCGTCGTAATCAGCGCAGTGCGGCACGAGCTGCGGCACCACGCCCCAGACGAGCGCCAGCTGCCGGTAGGTGCGCGACTCATCGGTGAGCGCGAGAATCGGTACCGGTGGTCGCTTCGACGCCACGACGCGTGCCGAAAAGCCGCTCTTAGTGAACACGACTACGAGCGGCGCGCCAAGCATATCGACCGCAGCGACGGTCGCGGCGGCGATCGCCACTTCGGTCGTGACGATGCCGTTGCCCTGCTGCGCGCCGGCAAATGGCGCAACGGGCGGGTGAGTCTCGATTTCTTTGATGATGCGCGTCATCGCTTCCACCGCGAGCCGCGGATACGCGCCAGCCGCGGTTTCCGCAGACAGCATCACTGCGTCGGTGCCATCCATGATCGCGTTGGCGACATCGCTCGCCTCGGCGCGGGTCGGCCGCGGATGCTCGATCATCGACTCGAGCATCTGGGTGGCGGTGATCACCGGCCGGCCGTAGCGGTTCGCGAGGCGGATGATTCGCTTCTGCGCGCCCGGCACCGCTTCGAATGGCAGCTCGACGCCGAGGTCTCCACGCGCAACCATCACGGCATCGGTGGCGCGGACGATCGCCTCGATGTTGTGTAGCGCGACGTCCTTCTCGATCTTCGCGACGACGGGCAGCCATTTCGGAATCATCTTCTTCAGCCCTTCGATATCCTCGGCGCGGCGCACGAAGCTGAGCGCGAGGTAATCGACCTGCTGCTCAACCGCGAACTTGATGTCCGCGGCATCTTTCTCGGTGATCGATGGCGCTGAGACCTGGATGCCTGGCAGGTTGAGACCCTTATGGCTCTTGACCGGTCCGCCGTTGATGACGCGCGCTTTCACGCGGCCATCGGTTACGTCGAGGACCATCAGCTCGATCAACCCATCGTCGACCAGAATTCGATCGCCGACATGAACGTCGTTGGCGAGCTGATCATAGGTCACCGGGATCTCGCCGTTGCGCTCTCGTCCTTCGTGCACCAGCACGAGGTCATCGCCGACGTTCAGCGTTATCGGCTTGTCGAGGTCGCCGATTCGGATGCGCGGACCCTGAAGGTCGCCGAGGATCGCGATCGGCCTCCCTGCTGCCTCGGCAAGACGTCGCACCATGGCGATGGTCTTGGCGTGTTGTTCATGCGTCCCGTGCGAAAAATTCACACGGGCGACGTTCATGCCTGCATCGATCAGCCCGCGAAGAGTGTCGTCATTCGCGGTTGATGGACCGAGCGTGCAAACGATTTTTGTGCGTGGTGTGTAGATGCCGCTCACTTCCCGCCAGCCAGTGATCCTGTTTTTGATTCGAGTCCCGCGATCAGCTCATCGAACGACTTCTGGAAGCTAGCTATGCCATCGACGAGGAGCTTCTCCGTTACAGCCTTCATCGAGATGCCGGCGGCTTCGATCTCTTTCAACAAGCCCTCCGCCACCGCGACTTTCTTGTCGACAGTGCGATCCACGACCCCGTGATCGCGAAATGCGTCGATCGTCGCCGGCGGCATCGTGTTCACGGTGTCGGGTCCGATCAGCTCCTCGACGTACATCACGTCACGATAAGCCGGATTCTTGGTGCTGGTACTCGCCCAAAGCGGTCGCTGAAGTCGCGCACCCTGCTTTGCGAGTTTCTCCCAGCGCGGACCCGAGAACTTTTCACGGAACAGGCGGTAGGCGAGTTTCGCGTTTGCAATCGCGGCTCGGCCTTTCAGCATCGCCAGCCGTTCCTTCTCATGCTGATCCGATTTAGCAATCTTCTCATCCAGTCGTTTGTCGACCTCGGTATCGACGCGACTGACGAAAAAGCTCGCCACTGATGCAATGCCGTCGATCGGCTGGCCTTTGGCAACACGATCTTCGAGTCCTGCGAGATAGGCTTCGATCACGCGTTCGTGGGCTTCGATCGCGAACAGCAGCGTGATGTTGACGTTCACTCCGGCGGCGGTAAGTCGACGCACAGCGATGGCGCCTTCTTTCGTCCCCGGCACCTTCACCATCACGTTGGGCCGATTGACTGTCTTCCAGAGCCTGAGTGCTTCTTCGACAGTCGCATCCGCGGAATTCGAAACGCCGGGAGAGACTTCGATCGAGACGTAGCCGTCGCCGCCCCGCGTCGTGCTGAAGACACCCGCAAATTTGTCGCACGCGTCGCGGACGTCGGTGGTCTCGAGCAGCTCGAACAATTCCCAGCTGTTCAGGTTCTTGTCTTCCGCGTCGATTATCTGCTCGTCGTAGGCAGCGCCCGACGCCAATGCTTTCTGGAAGATTGTTGGATTCGACGTCATGCCCGTCAACGCGTCGTCACGAATTCGCCGATCGAGCTCGCCGTTGTGGACCATGCTTCGATCGATGCTGTCGAGCCAGATCGATTGCCCGACGTCGTGGAGTTCCTGCAATCTGTTCTTTGCCATAGATAGCCCCCTACTGAATTTTAACTCTCCACGCGCCGCGACACTATTCATTCGAGCGGCGAAATATTTGCTGACATGACCCTTGTGCAACTGCGACGAATCTTTCTTTTGTCTCCGGCGAGCTGCGGCGGGAAGCGCGCCGCGCTGCTGTTCAACGAACGGGCCGAATTCGACATCGCAGTACGAGTGCGCAAGCAGCCGGGTGCGCCGCTGGGCGACGTTTTCAGTTTTCTGAGCGGCTTGTATTTCCGCGGCAAGCTGACTTACGCTCGCGAATTCATGAATCCGCCGCCGCGCAAAGCGCCGGGTATCCAGGTCATCACGCCGACCGATGGGCTTTACTCGCCGGGGAGTCTGGTGACGCTACGCGATCTCGAGCGGTTCGCCACCGTCTCCATCGACGCCGACGATTCCCGCTATCGATATCCGCTCGAGCGCGATGCAACGAAGATCGCGGAGCGAATCGGGCCGAACTGCGAGGTGGTCCTGCTGGGCAGCGTGGCCAGCGGCAAGTACGTCGATGTGCTGCTGCCGATTTTCGGCAAGCGGCTGGTATTTCCGAAAGAATTCATCGGCCACGGCGACATGGCGCGCGGCGGCCTGTTGTTACAACGCGCCGCTTCAGGCAAGGAGCTCAGTTACATCCCAGCCGCTGATCCGGCGCGGCTCGGCACCAGCGCCAGCAAGAAAGTCAGAGCCGAGGTAGCGGCGCGCTACGAGGCGATGGCCTGACTGGGGTTAGCGGATAGCGGTTAGCGGTTAGCGAGGCGCGGCGGCTGTGAGCGCTAGCGGCCGACGCGCCAGTCAGTCGAGAGCTCAGTATTGCCCCAGGCGAATTTGAGGACGCCGTGTGGGAAGGCTCTCGATTGCGTGTTCTCCACCGCCGGCACCAACCAGAACGTCAGGCTCTCGATTGGCTCAGCCATGGTGCGCGCGCGTAAATCGATGCGCGCGAGATCCTGGCTTGGATCGTAATCCGTGCCCCACTGCAGCGTTTGCTTGCTAACGATCAGCTTCCAGCCGTTGCGGGACGGCAAAGTGAAGAGCGTGTAAATACCGCGCGGGATAAAAGCATTGCCGAGCGTAAGATCAACTTCTGTAGTCAGCTGGGTCGCCATGTTGGCGCCGGTGCGCCAGACACTGTCCCATGGCACAACTCCGGGCATGCCGATCACGTTCCGACCGCGGAGATGCGGCTGTCCCCAGTCGATCTCGATTCTCGCGGGACCGGCGACGATTGCCTGGTTCCACCCGCCCTCGAACTGACGGCGATCGATCAGGACCGCCGTCGTTGCGCGAGTGCTCGCCGCCGCGCGCGGAACTGCCGGCGCTTGCGTCTGAGCCTGCTGCGCGGTCGCCGGCTGCTGTGCGCCCGCGATAGAGGCAAGGAAGAATGTTGACGCGAGTACAGGACGGGTGAGTCGCGACATTGGCAGTCCCTGTCTAAAAGTCTCTTTTCTTCATCTCGGCGAAGAATTTCTTCGACTCTTCGCGCTCCTTGATGGTCGCTTCGTCGGTGGGGTCATCGGCAAGGGTGGCGTCGTACTTCTTGCCGAAGCCCTTTGGTACCTTGCTGGTTGAGCCGCTCTTGGCGGCGTTCTTTTTGGCGAGAGCTAGAAGCTTCTTATCGTCCATTGGGGATGCGTGGTGAGGGTTCACTAAAAGCTGTAACAGGGACACTTCCGCGCAAGCCTGAGTAACTTTCCCGCTAGTTGAGGCGTTCCAGAGCGACTGAAGCGAGGCTCTCCTGTGACGACAACCTTCCCCGACGCCGTTTCAGTCCTATCGGCGATGATCACGCCAGCCGTGCTCATCTCGGCGTGCGGATCACTCATCCTCGCGACATCCGACCGACTGAGCAAGGCGATTCTGAGGACGAGGGAGATATCGGCGCAGCTTACTCCGCTGCCAGCTGGAGCACACGACTCATTGGTCGACGAAGAACGCCGGATGCTGTTCGTTCAGCTGGACTACGTGACGACGCGCTCGCGCCTGCTCCAACGCGCGCTGACGCGCCTCTACGCCGCGCTCGGCTTCTTCATCGCGACCAGTGTCGCGATTGGTCTCGTTGCAGTCACCGGCTCGGCTTTCACCATTGTTCCAGTGGCGTTCGGCTTGGTGGGGGCGACTTTGTTGCTCTATGCGGCGTGGCTCCTGATCCGGGAATCGCGGTTCGCGCTGGCCGCTGTGAACGAAGAGATGGATTTCGTCTGGAAGCGCGGGAAAGCGGTCGGCCCTGAGGACCTTGTGGCCAGGGGGATCAAGCGGATACGGTGGTTCGGCGGCGTGCGCTGAGTACCGACCGGGAACCGTCAACGGCGGCTCGCGCTGGTAGCTGATGGCAGCAGGCTGATGGCTGACGGCTGCAGGCAACGGGACAGATCGCGACCTCGCCAAAGAAAACGCGGTCTGTTCGCGTTTACGCCATGAGACGTTGTCCCTTTGCAGGCAGCCAATAGCACAAGCAGGGCTGCCATCAGCTACCAGCGCGTGCTGCTTGCAAAAGAAAAGGCCGAGCAAAGCTCGGCCCTTTCTATTTCCCTCGTGAGTCAGACCCGCGCTCACCCGCACTCAGAGAATCCGCACACGTGGCACTTCGCGCACCCCTCTGCGAACTCCAGCGATGATCCGCAGTCCGGGCACTGGCCGATGAATGATTCGCCGCGGTTGATCGTGTCGAAGCCATATTGAGTCTCGGCGCTTTCGCTCGAATTCACGACCGGCGTAGGCTTCGGTTGGATTATCTCCACCGGCGAAGGCGTCGACGGAACTGAGCTCAGCAGATCCTGCTGCACGCCCTGTTTCTCGCGCATCCACTTCTCGAGCGCAATGCCGATCGCATCGGGAACGGACAGCACCTTGTTCGGACCGAGTCCGATCGCCTTGTCCGACGCGATACCGCGCAGCTGGCGGTGCACCTCGCGAATCGGGATACCCGAGCGAAGAGCGAGTGAGATCAGACGGCCGATCGCCTCAGCGTCGGCCATCGCCGCGCCGCCCGCCTTACCGAGATTGATGAATACCTCGAACGGCTGGCCGCGATCGTCTTCGGTGATGTTGAGGAACATCGTGCCGAGCGGCGTCTCGATGCGGGTGGTGATGCCGCGCAAAGTGTCCGGCCGTGAGCGCTTGGCACGTCGCTGCAGATTCTCCGCTTCCGCATCGAACAACGCCTGCTTGAGGCGGGTGACTTCCGCCTCGAGCTCGGCGATGGTGCCGTGCGCATCGGCGCGCTCGGTTCTGCCCTCGCGCTCGGCTTTGGCCAGCTCCGTCGCACCCGTTGATAGAACCTGGTTGTCGCGCGAGCCGTCTCGGTACACCGTCACGCCCTTGCACTTCAGTGCGTAGGCAAGCTCGTAGATCGCGCGCACGTCTTCGGGACTCGCTGCGTGCGGGAAATTGGTGGTCTTCGAAATCGCCGAGTCGCAGTTCTCCTGGAAGGCGGCCTGCATGCGCACGTGCCACTCCGGAGTGATGTCGTGCGCCGTGACGAACACGCGCTGCCAGTGCTCGGGCACCTCATCGAAGTGGATGTGGCCCTGCTTGGCGATGTTCTCCATCAGCTCGTCCGAGTACCAGCCTTCCTTCTTGGCGATGGCGACAAAGTCTTCGTTGACATCCGGCATCATCACGCCGGCCTGATTGCGCATGAACGCAATCGCGAACAGCGGCTCGATGCCGGACGAGCAGCCGGCGATGATCGAGATGGTTCCCGTCGGCGCGATCGTATTGACGTTGCAGTTGCGGAGCAGCTGCATCGGGCGGACGCGATTGCCCTTCGGATCGCGCGCGCAGGTCTCATCGGGACCCCAGATCGATCTCGCCCACTCGGGGAACGGACCGCGCTCGTTGGCGAGGCGCTCGCTTTCGCGCTTCGATTCGACGTCGACGAACTTCTGCAGCTTGCGTCCGAACTCTACGCCCTCGACGCTGTTGTAGGCGATGCCGAGGCGAACGAGCGCGTCGGCGAAGCCCATGATGCCGAAGCCGATGCGACGAATTCGCTTCGACAGCGCGTCAATCTCGGGCAGCGGATACTTGTTGACGTCGATGATGTTGTCGAGGAAGTGCGTCGAGAGGTGGATGTCGCGCTTGAGCGCGTCCCAATCCATCTCACCATCTTTGACGTAGAAGCCGACGTTGATCGAACCGAGGTTGCAGACGTCGTACGGCAGCAGCGGCTGCTCGCCGCATGGATTGGTCGCTTCGTACTGGCCGACGTGTGGCACCGGATTGTACCGATTGGCTTCGTCGATGAAGAAGCAGCCGGGCTCGCCCGTTCTCCAGGCGCCGTCGATCATCTTGTCCCAGACGGTTCTCGCATCGAGCTGACCGGAGACTTTACCGGTGCTCGGATCGACGAGATCGTAGCTCGTCCCGGCCTTGACCGCCTTCATGAACTTGTCGGTGACGGCGACCGAGATGTTGAAGTTCGTCACCTGGGTCAGGTCTTCCTTGCAGGTGATGAAATCCAGAATGTCCGGGTGATCGACGCGCAGGATGCCCATGTTGGCGCCGCGGCGGGTCCCTCCCTGCTTCACAGCGTCAGTCGACGCGTCGTAAAGCTTCATGAAGGACACTGGACCCGACGCGACGCCAGTCGTCGAGCGAACCATCGATCCCTTACCGCGCAGCTTCGAAAAACCGAAGCCGGTGCCGCCACCAGACTGGTGGATCAGCGCCATCGCGCGCAGGGTGTCGTAGATGCCATCGCGTCCGTTCGAAAGCGCATCTTCGATCGGAAGCACGAAGCAGGCGGAGAGCTGACCTAGCGGACGGCCGGCGTTCATCAGCGTCGGCGAGTTCGGCTCGAACCGCCGCTCGGTCATGAGATTGTAGAAGTCGGTCGCGATATCGGTGACTTCAGCGTCGGTTGAGCCATAGCGGCGGTCGGCTTCAGCGACCGTCGACGCCACACGCCAGAACATGTCCTCTGGGCGTTCCGTAGGCGTGCCCGTCGCATCCTTGATCAGGTATCGCTTGCTGATCACGGTGCGCGCATTGTCACTGAGCTGGGCTTCGCCTGCGGGCGGTGTGGCGGGAATGGGCATTAGTTACAACTCTCCGACGCTGGTAGAAAAGTTAGTCAATAATTGGACGACGAACTCAGGACAAAACGATCCCGCGCCGGTTAAATCGACGCGGGCTGGCAACCTATTTGGATTCGTGATTCCGCGCCAGCCTGATCATACGGCGTTGTTCGACAACGACTTAACGGAATCCACATCACGAACAGCGCGGCCCTTCCACTTTTTCCACTTTAGCAGCCGAGCTTTCCACAGAGGTCGAGAAAAACGCATATCGCGCACCGTCGGTGGCGCCTCGTCCGAAATTGCCTGCTCCCTATAAGTACACTCAGGACATACGCTTAGATCGCTGAGTCTACCCGAGTGGCAAAGAAATTCGACTGGCAGGGCGAACCAGCCGCGGCGCGCGCCGATGCGCGAAATCACACGTTGGCGACGAGCAGTTTGCCTGGAATCACGACGGCTCTAGAACGACGACCCAAAGGTCGCGTAAGCCTGCGCGTGCGCAGCGCCAAGCTCTTGTCGGTTTGCCAGCGGAAACGCCAAACCAAGGCGCAATCGCGTCTGCACGTCGAGCTGCAGTGCCGTATCAAAATTGAGCTCGGCGCCGATTGATGTCATGGCTTGATTTCCGATGTCGGTCGGTCGACAAACCGTGTTAGCGCCAACGGAGCTCGGACAATAGGCGCGGCCGGTCTCTCCGAAAAATGTCAGTGAGCCGCGATCGATAAAGACGGGAATGAATCGAAAGCCGCGCGATGCGGTGAACAAGGGCGCGCGATATTCCGCCGTTGCCGCGTACGCTCTGATCCCGCTCTCAGCGCTGGGCGGATAGCCTCTCACGCCGAAGGTGCGGCGTTGCTGCCCGAATGAATAACCCGGAAAAATGTCGAGCGTTGTGCCGGAAAGACCGCCCGCTGAAAAAAGATTGGGGCTGGCGTCGTCGGTGATTCCGCCTGCGGCACGCAATGCGATTACGTGATGTGCGGGCCCGGGGAGATCGAGCGATTTGTAGAGCGAACTGACGCCGACCAGACTACGGGTCGAGCCGCCGGACGTGCCCGCTCTCCAACGTTGGCGCGCGCTCATGCTCGCGCTGATGCCGTCCTCAGGAGAGATGCTGAGCCCCGGCCGTTGTGCGTTCGACCACCCGGCCGAAGCAATGATTCCTGGTAAAGTGCGGACCGTCTGGTAAAACTCGTTGAGGTGCGGGAAGAGGGTGTCGGGTGACGTCGAATAGCCGATGCGCTCGAGCTCGGCGCCGATCGACGCCAGCGAGTACGTGCGAAAGCGCGGACGAATGAGGGTGGCCTCGAGTGCAGCGTAACGATCCTGCTCGAGCAAATCGCCGACGTTGACGGTCGCGCCGTTTATGTCAGCGAAGATGGAGCCGTTGGAGTAGCTCTGCGACGCGAAGACATCTATCAGCGGCAGGCCGAGGCCGGAGTAGCGATAGGTGAGCCACGCCGAGTTTTCAGCGAAGCGGTTGTTGTGCTCGACGTCGATTGTGTAGGCGTGGCGGCCCACGATGTCAGCCCCGCTCGTTTGCAGCCCGTACGTGAAGCCGTCATTGCTGGTGCTGATGAACACCGGCGACCAGTAGCGCGGCAGCACAGTCGGAAACGCCGAGTACGACGTAGCTCGTGAAGTGTCGGCGACGCCAAGCGCCGGAAGGCCTCGAATTGTGTCGACACAATTGGTGCATCCCGCGCGGGGACTGACGTGGGTGCTGTCGGCGACGCCATAACGAGTCAGGCCGCCAGCGGGAGCAACGCCGAGGTGATAGCCATCGGCCTTGAACAGCAGCGCCGCCAGCCGGTCCTGCGCAGGCGCGACTTCCGGAGAGAAAAGGCCAGTCGCCGCGTCGCTGATACGCGAGACCGTCGGGCCAAAACTGGTAACATCCGCCACGTAGAGCTGTGGCGTGCCGGTGCGCTCCGACGAGAAATAGACGCGACGGCCATCGGGCGACCAGCTCGGGCTCGACGTAATCGCCCGCGTCGCGCCAAAGGAATCGATGGTCTTTCCCTCTGCGCTCAGGATCACGATCTCGGAGCGTCCGCGACTTTGTCGGACCGCTACGATCCGCGACCCATCGGGCGACCACCGTGGATCTGCCCACTGCGCATCGAGACTCGTCGGCGTGATCGGCGTGATGCGCTTGCCGTCGGGCGACACCCGGACGAGTCGAGTCGTCGCGGGCTGATCCTGAACGGCGACGATCTCGCCGTCTGACCGCACGTCGGGCGTCGTCAACCGCGCGCCCTGAGTGAGACGAATTTGTTTTCCGCCACGCTGGACAAACAGGTCGTTGCGGATGTTGTAGGGGCTGGTGTAATCGGGCTGCGAGAAGAGCGTGCTTCCGTCAGGCATCCTGACGTTAGGACTCGACGCGTTGCGTCGGCCCAGCCTCGTTTCGCGTCCATCGACATCTACCCGATACGCGCCGGGCATCTCGCGGGCTTTGTCGCCCGCGTATATCAGGGTCGTATCGCTCAGCCACCGTGGAAAGAGCGCGACGTAGCCGGCGTTGGTGAGCTGTCGCCAGCCGGGCATCACTTCATGTGGCTGACGTGTTTCGCGCATCAGTGAGTCACGCCAGCGCTCCCACGCTGTCTGGAACGAAATACCGAACGCCTTGCGCGAAGTGACGGTCAGAATGAATGGGATCGGTGTCTTCGCGCCAATCTCGATGAAATCGCGGACACTTTGCGGGCCGCGCGTACGAGAGAGGTAATCGAACAGCAGCGAGCCGTAGATGTAGATCACTTCCCCGCCGGGAAATCTCGAGGTGCCAGGAGCCAGCTCCTGCAAGGTCGGAATGCGATTGTCGAGTGCTGCAGCGCGCGCGGTCATCAGGTGCTCGGCGCTCTCGAGTCTGCCGACGCCGGTCATGCGAGACTCGAAGTAGACCGCCAGACCTTCGAGAACCCAGCGCGGCTCGTAGAGATTCGGGAACAGCAGCGGATTGCGGCCGAAAATTGCCTGGCCGAAGCGCCAGATGCCGCGACTTCGATCGAGGTGAAAGATGTGGGTGAGCTCGTGTGTCACGACGAGCGCGTTCCAATCTTCGTACTCGCGGAGGCCCGATGCATCCGTCGGTGGGCGCGCGTAAACGACGATGCGATTAGATGGGTACGGCGTAGCGTAGCCATTCACGTAGTCGACGTCGTCGGAGAGCACGAGATCGATGGTGCCGCGCGGCGGAACGAGCTCCGCGGACAATTGCGCGTAGGCGCGCTCGGCGTTCACCGCGGCGCGACGGGCCTCTCCCTCGAGCGCGGGCGCAAAATGGACACGGAAGTGCTTCGTGTGGATGGTGTGCCAGTCGGCGTTGGGCGCCAACTGGGCAAGGCTCGCCCGCGCCGCGCCAAGCAACAGCGCGGCGGCGAGCAGAAGCCGCCTCACTGCGTCTGTGCCAGCGATGCGAAGTAGCTCTCTAATCCGCGCAGAATGGCAGTCGCGTACGCGTCCTGATACTGCGGCGTTCTCATCGCCGCTTCCTGATCGGGCATGATACCGTATGCCCCTTCGGTGAGTATCGATGGCATCCATGTGCCGCGCGCTACCGCAATGTTCTGGAATCTTGCACCCTTGTCGTTCAACCCAAGCTCGGATAGCAACTGCGCTTGCGTGAAGGACGCCAGCGGAATCGACTGCGGCCAAAAATAAAGCGTCATCGACCCGTTGGTGACAAATGGGTTGACTCCGTCGGGCTCCGCGTTGAGGTGGATCGACACGAACGCGTGTGCGTTGGCGCGGCGGCTGATGATCGGTCGGAGGCCGAGGTCGACGGGATCGGGCGTGGTGCGCGTCATGACGACGTTGACGCCACGCTGCGCAAGCAGGTCGCGAAGGCGGAAACCAACCTGCAACGTCGCGTCAGCTTCGTAGAGTCGGGTCGGGCCGGTCTCTCCGCCCGGCGGGTGGCCTGGATCAACCGTGATGGTGAGGCCGCGCAAAGGATTCGCGGGATCAGCAATGCGCGGCGGTCGCCGCACGCGAAACGTCAACGCACCATTCTGCCAGAGTGCGAGGTAGCCGTACGGAGCGCGATTGAGATTGATGGTGTAGCGAACCCGCGAGCCCTCCGGCGTCGAGCTGATGCTGTTGAAGTACGGATCCGTCGGTTGAGGCATCATCGAAACGACCGGCGGATTCGTGACGCCGTAGACCAGCAGCGACAGCGACCGATCGCCTTCTTCGACGAGATACGGTGGCGGCGGCCCCGTCATCGGAATTACGACATCGATCCCGTCAGCGGACGGCTGTAGGCGCACGGCGCCGATTTGTCGGACCGGCGCGCTCGAATCACCTACGAACATGCCGGGCACTTTCGCTGTCGAGTCGCGAGCGAGCTCGCCCCTCAACACCCAGGCAACGTCGCCCGAATCCAGCTCGACACGTACGAAATCCTGACTGCCGATTCTTCTGTACCCCGTCACTTTCACCACGCTGCCGGGGAACAGAAACCATTTGTACTCCTGACCGCTCTCACGCGGCTCCGGCATGCCGATGGTGACGCGATCGGTGTCGTTCACCGTCGACGAACGATTGCCGAGCGCGGCGTAAAGGCTGCCGACGACTGGGACGAGGGTGTCCGTGCGGGCGATCGGGTTAAGGGTGTCTCCAACCGCATTTTGCCGATGCGTAGTGTCGGGCGCGGCGGGAATTTTCACGGGCAGTGTAAGGTGGGCTGTATCCGCTCTATTGCCGGCGAAGATCTCGTAGCGCGGCGCACTATCCGTCGGTACGGGTAGCCACGCCATGAACGCGCCGTTTGGCCAAACCGGCACTGCGCGGCCATTGATGATGACGGCGGCGTCGCCGCTTCCCACGCTTCCGAAAATGAAATTGGAATCGCGGGTGGTAAGCATCTGATCGGGCTTTGGATAAACGACGTCGATCTGGATCGGGCCGCGCACGTCCGGGATCGGCGGCAGCTTGGCGCTTGTGGGAGCCGGCAGAGGCGCACGAACAAGCGGTGGAACGACAACGGGCGCAGGAGTGGGCGTTCTCGCAGGCGCGCACGAGGCGGCGACGATGACTGTGAACGCGGACAATCGCCTTAGAGCCAAACTTTTCATGTCGGAAATCAGGTTGCAGGAGCCTTCAAAAGCGAGCCTAATCATACGCATGGGTAGTGCCCCGTTCGGCCTCGCTTGCTATCTTTGTCCGACCCGGGACACCATCTCCCGTGACCGATAAATCCTGCTCCTGGCGAGCTAAAATTGATTGCAGAGATATACGGCACCACGAATGTCGGCCTGATCAGGGCGGACAATCAGGATGCCTTTTTGATTGCCAACCTAGAGACTGGCGACATCGCGACCACGAGCGCGCCGTCGACCATTTCGGTGCACACCGCGCCGTTCATCATGATTGTTGCGGACGGAGTTGGAGGCGCCGCCTCAGGCGCGCTGGCCAGCTCGATCGCCACCGAAACCATTCTCGGCGAGTTGCATCGCTGGTGGCGTAAGGTTCCGAAGCGCAGTGCCGAATCGATCGAAGCAGCACTCAAGCGCGGAATCGACGCCGCGAATCGCGAGATCTTTCAAACCGCCACGACGTCGCCCGAGCACCACGGAATGGGCACCACGGCGACGCTGGCGCTGGTGATCGAAGGCGAGGCATTCATCGCGCAGGTCGGCGACAGCAGGGCTTACCTGATTCGCAAAGGCACCGCCAAGCAGCTGACCAAGGACCAGTCCTTCGTCCAACGCCTGATCGATGCCGGTCGCATGACGGCGAAAGAAGCCGCGCAAAGCGAGCACCGCAACATCATCCTGCAGGCGCTCGGCCCCGAAGAAAAAGTCGTCACCGACTTTTATCGCGTGAAACTCGAGAACGACGACGCGATGGTTTTGTGCAGCGATGGCTTGTCAAACCAGGTTTCGAACGAGGACATCGCGCGCATCGCCCGCGGCGCCGCCAAGCCGCAGGATGTGTGCAATGCGTTGATCGAAGAAGCCCTGCACACCGGCGCGCCCGATAACGTGACCGTGGTCACCGCCCGCCTGCGCACAGTCGACGCCGACTATCGGCGAGCAGTATCCGGTAACTGACTCGGAGCGACCCGCGCCGGCACCGTCTCACCGGTGTGCGGCGCGGCACCGATCGGGACCTCGCGCGACCAGGGCGCGATAAACGGCAGCAGGATCAGCGGCGGAATCGCCATTGCCACCGTTATCAAGAAGAAGCCCGGCCAGCCGCTGGATTCGGCGATCTTTCCGGCCGGCGCGACTAGAATGTCGCGACTCGCAGCCATTAGGCTCGATAGCAGCGCAAACTGCGTCGCCGTGAACCGCCTGTTGCACATGCTCATCAGGTAGGCGGTCATTGCACCCGTTACGAGACCGAGGCCGAAGTTCTCGGTGATCACCGCGCTCACCATCAGCGTGTGATTCTTCTCGGACAGCGAGAGGAAGTAGTAGGTCAGATTGCTCAGCCCCTGGAACACCACGAAAATCCAGAGCGAGCGGTTGATGCCGAACTTCCCGATTGCAGCACCGGCGACGAGGACACCTACGATCGTCGCGATCACGCCCGCACCAAGAAATACAGCGCCGACTTCCGTTTGGGTGTAGCCTGCCTGGAGTAGAAACGGGGTCGTCATGCTGCCGGCGAGGCTGTCCGAATACTTGTACGCCACGATGAAGAGCAGGACTACCAGCGCGCGCACCACGCCCGCGCGTTTGAAGAAATCGGTGAAGGGCAGGACGACGGCTTCAATGAGAGTCTTTGGCGGCGCGTCGTTCAGCACCGGCTCGGGAGCGAGGAAGGTCGCGACGATGCCGATGATGATCAGCAATGCAAGTATCACATACACCGTCTGCCACGGCATGCGATCGGCGAGGAAGAACGCCAGCGCGCCGGTCGTGATCATCGCGATGCGATAACCGAGCACAAATACGGCAGCGCCAGCGCCCATCTCGCGGTTCTCGAGCACGTCGGTGCGATATGCGTCGAGCGAGATATCCTGTGAAGCGCTGAAGAACGCGATCGCGATGGCGTTGACTGCCAGCATCTTCAGGCCCGTCCGCGGATCGTGCAGTGACATCGCCGCGATCACGAGCAACAACGCAATCTGGGTGATGAGCACCCAGCCACGTCGCCTGCCGAGGAACGGCGGAGTGTAGCGATCCATCAGCGGCGCCCACACGAATTTCAGCGAATAAGGCAGCGTGACGAGACTGAAAAATCCAATGGTCGCTAGATCGACTTTGGCCGTCGTCATCCACGCTTGCAGGGTCTTGCTGGTCAGATAGAACGGAAGCCCGGACGAAAAGCCGAGCACGACCAACGTCGCCATCTTCGGCTGGCCGAAGATGCGCAGCGGTGAGGTCTTTACTGGTTCACTACCCGTCATAGCGATTCCTCGGCGCGGACCTGGGGCGAGCGCGCTGTACGTTCGGCGCTTTCGGCGGCGATCTCCCGCAGCAACACCCGAGCGGCGGCTTTTTGCATCACGCCTTCACCGCCCCACGCGCAAAGAATCGGCGCATCTGTCTCCAATGCAGCGGCGAGTCTCGGGTGACTGAACTGAATGATCAATCGCTCGCGACTGCCGGCACTATCGAGCGCGCGACGTACTGCGTCGCGCGCGGTCTGAGAGTAGCCCGGACGGCCTTTCCAGGCGCGAATGTCACCGAACAGCGCGATTACAGTGGCACCAACTTCATCGACTGGAGCTTCATCACCGACCACGAGATCGACGCCGCCGGCCTGGAGCGCGGCGATGAGCGGATCTCGCGACGGCGGCGGATAGGGCCCACCCACGTCGTCATCGACGATGACCAGATTCCAGCGCCGCGGCAGTTGAGGCATGCGGCCCTGCACCATGTGGACGACCTGTTCGGCGATCTGTGCTGCCCAGCCGGTTTCGTCGCGGGCAGGACGGTTTGTCTCCTTCGATAACGCTGCCCAGCGCGCCCAGCGGCGACGCCGCTCGATCGATTGGTGAATGCGTCCAGCGTCGAGTCGCTTGTCGTCGATCGCTGCCTGAATCGCCTTCTCGGCGGCCGGCATGTTCGACGGGTAGAGCAGACAGTCGCAGCCGGCGTCGAGAGCGCGCACAACGGCTTCGGCTTCACCACCGCCGAGGACGCCTTCCATGATCAGCGCATCGGTAACGACGAGACCGGTGAATTCCAGCTCTTCGCGCAGCAATCCAGTGAGAATCGGCTTCGACAGCGTCGCTGGGGCGCCGCTCGGATCAAACGCGGGGAAAGCCACGTGCGCGGACATGACTGACGCGACGCCGCGCTCGATCGCGCGCCGGAACGGAATCAGGTCGGTGTTACGCAGCGTCTCGGCGGACGCGTCGACCCGCGGCAGCTCTTTGTGCGAATCGACAGTCGTGCGACCGTGCCCGGGAAAATGCTTCGCCGATGCAAGAACGCCTTCGGCCTGACAAGCGTCGACCCAGGCGGCGGCAAACTCGCCGACACGATCTGGATCGCCACCGAAGGAGCGCGTCCCAATAATTGGGTTGTCGGGCTCGATATCGAGATCGCAATCCGGCGCATAGATCCAATTCACGCCCAGCTCGCGCGCCTCACGCGCGGTAACGCCGGCGGCGCGGCGAATCGCCTGCACGTCCTCGAGCGAAGCGATAGCGGCAAGTGGCGGCAACGCAGTCTCGCCAGCGAACTGTTGCCCCGCACCGCGCTCGAGGTCCGCTCCAATCAAGAGCGGCACGCGCGATCTGTTATTCAGATCCTCGGTGAGTGCGGCGACGTGCTCGGATGGGCCGCCGAAGAGAATGAATCCGCCAACGCCGAGGCTCAGTGCCTCGTTGATCGCATCGCGCTGGCCCTCGAACCCGTGGGTGTTGTCCCACCGAATGGCCGGGTAGAAGAGCTCGGCGATCTCGCTCACGCCGGCGTCCTCTTGCCGAGGATGCGGGGGCCGCGTGCGCCGGTCGCCGGGGGGACGTTGCCAGGGCGTTTCATCACGTGGAGGTAACCCAGCAATGCGAAGGCCACTGCTTCTTTCGCCTCGCCGTCGAAATACACCTCGTCGAAGTGGCGTACGACGATTGGAGCTGCCGCATTCCTGATCGCCTCGAAGAGTGCGGGGTTTTTCCCACCCCCGCCTGAAACGAGCACCTCGTGCATCGGCTCGGGGATGAATCGGCGATAGGCATCGACGACGCTCACGGCGGTGAGCTGCACAGCGGTGGCGACGATGTCCTCGTCGCTGGCGTTCATCGAGCGGGCCGATGCGATCAACTTTTGCACGTAATCCGAGTTGAACAACTCTCGCCCGGTTGACTTCGGCGGATGGGTGCTGAAGTAGGGATGCTTCATCAGCTCGTCGACGATCGCCATCACCGGTTTCCCCTGGCGGGCGAGTATGCCATCGACGTCGTGCGAGAGCTGGGGCCAAAGCGCGTGTACGACACCGTCGATCACTGCCACGCCAGGTCCGGTGTCGAATGCGCGCACGCCCGTGATGTCCCCACCCGGCGGAACGATGGTGATGTTGCCGATGCCGCCCAGGTTTTGCAGCCCGCGCCAGTCGGACGGCGAGGAGAATAGCATTGCATCGGCGATCGGAACGAGCGGCGCGCCCTGTCCTCGCGCTGCCACATCGCGCACTCTGAAGTCGCTTACGACATCGAGCCCGGTGCGCTCAGCGATAACGGCCGGCTCGCCGGTTTGCCACGTCGAGTGACCAGGCTCGTGCCAGATGGTCTGCCCGTGTGACGCGATCGCCAGAATGTCCTCGCGCGCCACACCAGCCTCGGCGATCACCTCGATTGCGGCATCGGCGAGCCACTCACCGAGATCGAAGTTCAACCGACAATACTCGGCGGGTGTGCCACCGCCGAGCGCATTGGTCAAGCGGGTGCGCTGAGCGGGCGTATAGGAGTGCGAGACGTATCCGAGCAGCTCGACATCGATGCGTTTGTCGTCCACATCGCGAAAGCGCGCGACCGCTGCACTGATCCCATCGAGCGAAGTTCCCGACATCAAGCCGACCACGACGCCCGATGCCATATCAGCGCTCTCTGATCGGTGGCGGGGGCTCATTGGTCACACGACGAATGATGCCACCGTTTTCTGCGAGCAGTTTTTCCGCTTCTTCGCGCGAGGCGTTCTTCTTTTGCATCACGATGGCTAGCTTGACGCTCTTGCCGGCGCGCTCGAGCAGCTTGGTGGCTTCCTCGCGAGAGACACCGCAAACTTCCATCACAATACGCTGACTGCGGTCAACGAGCTTGTTGTTGGTCGCGCGCAGATCGACCATCAGGTTGCCGTACGTCTTGCCCATCCTGATCATCGCGCCAGTGGTGATGGTGTTGAGCACGAGCTTTGTGGCGGTGCCTGCTTTCATGCGCGTCGAGCCAGTAACGACTTCGGGGCCGACGATCGGCAAAATCGCGACGTCGACCTGTTTGACGAGATCTGGCGGCGGCGGCGAGCACGCAAGCATGCCGGTGTACGCGCCAAGTTGCGCGGCGCGCTCGACAGCTGATCGAACGTAGGGCGTTGTTCCCGACGCGGCGATACCAATCACGAAGTCTTTCTCGTTGACGCCATGATTATCCATCTCGCGCGCGCCGTTCTCGACGACATCTTCCGCACCCTCCTGTGCGCGCGTCAGCGCGGGTAATCCACCGGCAATGATTCCCTGCACCAATTCGGGATTCGCACCAAATGTCGGCGGGATCTCGCTGGCATCGAGCACACCCAGTCGGCCGGATGTACCAGCGCCAACGTAAAACAGTCGTCCGCCGCGTCTGAAGGTCGTCTCCGCGAGCTCGATTGCGCGCGCAATTTGTTCACGCTGCGTAGCGACGACCTCGGGAACTCTCCGATCTTCAGCGTTTATCAAGTCTACGATCTCGGCAGGAGATGCCAGATCAATCGAGGCGGTACGCGGGTTGCGACGCTCGGTTTCGCGCGGGTCCAGGTCGGGCACGACGAAAGGTACGGGACGTATCGCGCGCGAGGCAAGACAATCTGGAGCCAGATTAATGAGACGAATTTCGTTTGCATTGTTGATGGTGGTGGCGATCGCCAACGTAGCGAGCGCGCAGAGACGGCAGATCGGCTTTACCAGCGATCCCGATACGTGGGCAACTGCGTCAGTAGGCGGGTTTCGCGCCAACGGCGTGAACGACGGTGCCACCGGGAGTACGTGGGACTTCGGCAATTCCCTCAACTTCGAATACCGCGCGTCGCTGGAGAAAGGGTGGAACAGCGGCTCGTCGTTCGGCGTCGCAGGGAGCTACGCGCGGGTTCCATTCGTGTACACCAGCGACCTTGCAGTTCCGTTGCCGACCGGAGTATCTGGCGCGCGCTGCGCACCACCGGGATGCAATGCGCACCTCGACATGATGACGCTCCTGGCAACGTTTCATGCGGGGTCGGGCATCGGGTTCCACCAGGTGCTGGAGCTGAATGGCGGCGCGGTCTTTTACGAGAACATGAACCGCGATTCCGACGGAGCAAAACTCGCGGGCAACGGCAATATCGATCCGCTCCTGGCAGCGAACTACGGTTTCGGCTGGGGATTCAATGATCGCACCAACCTTGATTTGACCTGGGTTTACGCAGTCGGCATTCACGAACGCCAAAACCAATCGAACGGTGTCAGCAATACCAACGTGATGTCGGGTCTGAGAGTATCGCTTCGCATGGGTTTCGGCGCCCGAACAGTGCGTCGCTAGCAGCTCTATTGCGTTCGTGAATAAGTTGACGGAATGAGCTCACCCAAAATCATTCTGAACAACAAGCAGGCCGTCGGTGCGATCGCGATTCTCGCGCTCTTCGTGCTGGCGGCCGTCCCATTTTCCCGCAACGTCGCGGATGATCCGGCGATACCTCCGCGGATTCCGGCGACTTTCCCCGCCACCTGGCGCTACCACCCCGGCGCGAGCGCGACCTTCGCGACGCACGCGATGGTGGCGAGCGACAATCGCATCGCGTCGGAAGTCGGCGCCCAGATCATGAAAGACGGCGGAAACGCCGTCGATGCTGCCGTGGCGACTGGTTTCGCGCTTGCGGTGACCTACCCGGAAGCCGGGAATATCGGCGGCGGCGGATACATGGTGATCCGCATGGCTGACGGGCGGGTTGCCACGCTCGATTATCGCGAGACGGCACCACTCGCGGCGACGCGGGACATGTATGTCGGACCGGATGGCAACGTGAACGGCCAGAGCGTGATCGGACCGAAAGCGTCGGGCGTGCCCGGATCGGTTGCGGGCATGTTGGAAGCCCACCGGCGGTTTGGCGTCTTGCCTTTGGCGAAAGTGATGGCGCCGGCGATCAGGCTGGCATCCGATGGTTTTGTCGTCGACTCGATTTTTACGCGCTCGCTGTCGAGTGAGCGTTACCGGATCGAAAGCTTCGATGGCAAAGCGACTTTCTTCCCGAACGGCGCGCCACCGCAAGTTGGAGCGCGATTCGCGCAGCCTGCGCTAGCACACACTCTGCGGCTGATCGCTGACTCGGGCGCCGCACCGTTCTATCGCGGCAGCATCGCGGACTCGATCGCCGCACACATGAAGCGGAGCGGCGGACTGATTACCCGCGAAGATCTTGCGCGCTATCGCGCGATCTGGCGCACACCAATCCGCAGCAGCTATCGCGGGTATGGGCTGATCGCGATGCCGCCATCGTCTTCGGGCGGTACCACGGTTACGGAGATGCTCCAGATACTGGAAGCGTACGGCCCCGCCACGCGCTTCGGCTCGGCGGAGCGAGTCCACGCGGTGGCATCTGCATCGCAGCGCGCGTTCATCGATCGCAACTCAAAGCTCGGCGATCCCGCGTTCGTCAAAGTTCCGCTGTCAACGCTTATCAGTAAGACCTACGCACGCGCAGTGGCGCGGACCATCTCGCGCAGCCACGCCGATCCGACAAGCGGAGTGGTAGCACTAAGGGAGGGCTCCCAGACGACTCACTATTCAGTGGTCGATCAGCATGGAAACGCGGTCGCCACGACGACGACGCTGAATGATTTGTACGGATCCGGAGTGTACGTCCCCAGCGTTGGTTTCTTCCTGAACGACGAGATGGACGATTTCACCAGCAAGCCGGGCGTGCCCAACATGTACGGCCTGATCCAGGGTGAGGCGAACGCGATCGCGCCAGGCAAGCGGATGCTCAGCGCGATGTCACCGACAATCGTGCTCGACCCGAGGGGTAATCTCCTGCTGATCGTCGGTGCGCGCGGCGGCCCTCGCATCATCTCGGCGACGGCGGACATCATCCTCAACGTGATCGATCACCGCATGTCGCTCGCGGACGCGATGAGCGCACCGCGTATTCATCATCAATCGCTGCCCGACTCGATTCGTCTCGAGACCGGCGGCTTCGATTCAGCGACGATCGCGAGGTTACACCAGATGGGACACACTACGTACGAACAGTTCGGCATCGCGTCCGCCGAAGCGATCATGCACGTGAGAGGTGGCTACGAGGGCATGCCCGATCCGCGGAGTCGGGGGGCCGCTGTTGGCTTCTGACGACTGCGGACTGTCCGAGTTCGCACTGGCCGTGCATTCACCCTATTACTGGCGGTCTGAAGTAACGGGATCCGGGTTGCCGGTAGCACCGTTCCCGGTTGTCCGTTAACTACGGTGCGAAACCGTTCTAAGTGACCTATGGTAAAGGCAAAAACAAAGGCAACGGCACCTAGCCGTTGCCTTTCCTTTACGCCGGGGAGAAGGGTTAAATGCGCAGTTTACGGGGAACAGGGAACCGTGCTACCGGCAACTCGCAACCCGTTACTTCAGATCGCCAGTTGTAGGGTGGATGCACGGCCAGTGCGAACTCGGACAGTCCGCAGTCAAAAAAAAAGCCCGGCGTGAGAAGCCACGCCGGGCTTTTTACCGCGAGCTCCTCAGATGTTAACCTGAGTCGACGAGTTGAGCGTAGCGGTAATCCGGCCACCTGAGTTCACGCAGCCTTCGTAATTGGCTGTCGCAGCAGCGGCCGCAGCACCGGCAGCACCACCAGCTGCGGCACCGATGACAGTCGCTTTAGTGCTCTTGCCAAGGATCTGACCGGCGATTGCGCCAATTGCGGCGCCGCCGACGACCTTCTGCACATCCTTGCTCTTCGGCTGGTTCTTGACCTTCGAGACCTGCGCGTAGCTGGTCGTCGCGCTCACCGGATAGGTGTGGCCACCGAAGCTCACCGACACAACGCGGAAGCCCATCACCACGTTGTCGTTGGCGTTTTCACTGCGCTTCAGTTCGGTGACTTCGACTGTTGCCGTTGCGCCGGCGGGAATCACCGCACCGTTGGAACCCTGGACAGCGCTCGTGACGGATGCGTTGAAGCGATCACCAACTTTGTTCTTGTTGGTGCAGACGGTCGAGCCTGAGGCGAGATTGAGCTCCGAGCCCGCCGGAATCGTTCCGACGCGGCCAGCGCCGGCGGCATTGCCGCTCGAAGTACGTGTCACCGTATTGCCGCTCGACGTCACCGACGTTGTCGGGGTGCGAGTCGTCGTGGTTGGCGTACGGGTGGTGGTCTTGCTAGTCGTCGTCCTGGTGGTCGTGGTGCGCGGTGTCGTCGCAGTCGTCGTCGGAGCCGGCGCCGTCGAGCTGGCCGGGACGTCCGTCAACGCCGGCTGCGCCGCGGTGTCACGATTCGCAAGCTGAATGTCCTTGTTGAGCGCGGAATCAGCTGCGGCATTGTTTTCAGTCTTGGCAGTGCAAGCAGCAGCGAACAGCGCGAACGACAAAGCCAGCGACGCGTTAAACCGGGGAATATATTGCACCATGAAGACTCCTCCTCCGTGAGGTGAGTGCCTGGTTGTAACCAAGCTCAAGAGTAAATGTAAGCGGCAATCCACATGCCAATTTTGAAGCTACGCCGTCTCGGCGTCGTGGGCGCGGTCACCTAATATGAAGAACCTGCGACGAGCCGCGCCATACTACAAACCTTACCGTGTTCAGTTCGCCGCCGGACTCCTGATCGTTCTCGGATCCGCGGCGTTGTCCAGCGTCATACCCTGGCTGCTGCGACGCGCCATCGACGCGATCGGCGCAGCCGCGCCAATGAGCACTATCTGGAAACTGAGCGGCCTGATCGTGCTGGCTGCACTCATCGGTGGCGCATTCCGGTACGGCATGCGCGAGGTGATCAACGGCATCAGCCGATGGATGGAGTACGACCTTCGCAACGACCTCTTCACACATCTGGAGACGCTCGACGCCGCCTACTTTGCACAGACCCGCACCGGCGACATTATGGCGCGCCTTACCAACGATCTGAGCGCCGTACGCATGGCGATTGGGCCGGCCGTCATGTACCTCACCAACACCATCTCCGGCGGCCTCTTCGCGCTGTTCTTCATGCTGCGCATCGACGTTCGCCTGACGCTGCTCGCCCTGTTGCCCCTCATTTTTCTGCCCGTATTGACGATCAGGATGGGCGGTGCAATTCACGATCGCTTCGAGCGCGTCCAGGAACATTTCTCTGCGCTCACCACCCACGCACAGGAAAACCTGACTGGCGCCCGAATCGTCAGGGCCTATCGCCAGGAAAACGCCGAGATCGAGCGCTTCGGCGCTCTGAATGAGCAGTACCTCACCCTCAACATGCAGCTGGTTCGGTTGTGGGGAACGCTCAATCCGCTGTTCGCCTTCTTCGGGGGACTCGGCGCGGTGATTGTACTCGGCGCCGGCGGTTTACTGACGATTCGCGGCGCGATCTCCGTCGGCTCCTTCGTTGCGTTCGGGATGTACCTGACGATGCTCACATGGCCGATGATCGCGCTGGGCTGGGTGGTGAACCTCTTCCAGCGCGGCGATGCATCGATGGGTCGCCTCGCTGAAATCTTCGACGCAAAGCCCACGATCCTGGTGACCGAGCCAAGGCAGCATTTGCCGCCGACGCGGGACGGACGAACGATCGAATTTCGCAATGTGGGGTTTCATTATCCGTCCGATACACCCGGCGAGCCACGGTGGGTGCTGCGGCACGTCAGCTTCAGCGTCCCCGCTGGCGCGACACTCGGGGTTGTCGGAGCAACCGGCAGCGGCAAGAGCGCGCTGATCGACCTCGTGCCACGAATGTTCGATCCACAAGAGGGTGAAATCCTGATCGACGGAGTTCCGACGCGAAACATCGACCCGGCCGAATTGCGCCAGGAAATCGGCTTTGTACCGCAAGAGAGTCTGCTGTTCAGCGAGACGATCGGCTCGAATCTCTCCTATGGCACCGCTGGGCTGAGCAAAACCGGCGAATGGGCTGCCAATGTCGCTCAGCTGGATCAGACGATTTCAGCTTTCCCCGGCGGCTACGAGACGATTCTTGGTGAGCGCGGAATCAATCTCTCGGGCGGGCAGAAGCAGCGAGCGTCGTTGGCGCGGGCGTTGGCGCGCAAGCCGAGCATTGTCCTTCTCGATGACGCGTTATCCGCGGTCGACACTCATACCGAGGCTGAGATCCTGCGCGCGCTCCGCGAAGCGCTGTCGAGCCGTACCGCGTTAATCGCGTCGCACCGGATCAGCGCCATCCGCGACGCGTCCTGGATCATCGTGCTCGAGAAAGGCACCGTCGTCGAACAAGGTCAGCACGCCGATTTGATGGCCATGCGCGGGCGGTACTGGTCGCTGCTCCGTCGTCAGCAGTTGCTCGACGCCGTCGAATCGGATGATGCGTTGGCAACAGATGTAGCGACAGGTACAATATGAGCATGTCACACCGGGTAACCGACGCCGCCCTGACCAAGCGGCTGAATGCGCTCGAGGCGAAGGCTCGCGATGCCCAGAAGACCATCGACGAGCTGAACTCGCGTGACGCGCTCAAGACCCAGTTCCTGTCGAACATCTCGCACGACCTGCGCACGCCTCTCGCCGCAATCATCACCCACGCGGAAATCCTGCGCGACGGCATGCTCGGCGAGCTCAATCAGAAGCAGCGCGACAGCGTCACCGGAATCGTGAATGGCGGTCAGCAACTGCTGGATATGATCGACGAGATCCTCACCTACGTTCGCAGTGCGAGCGATCAGGCGACCCTGGTGCGTACGGAATTCTCCATCGGCGAGCTGGTCGATCAGGTGAAGGTGCTCAACCAGGCGCTGGCAGCCAAGAAACACATCACCATCGAGCGAATGAACGGCGATGACCTGCCACTCGTTTACGCCGATCGCGACAAGATCAAGCACGTCCTCGGCAACCTGATCGGCAACGCGATCAAGTTCACGAACAACGGTGGCCGGGCGTGGATTTCCCTCTCGCGGCGCGGGCCCGACGGCGAAGAGCTGGTCGTTGAAGTCGGGGATACGGGACGCGGGATTGCGCGCGATCACTACGAGCTGGTGTTCCGTGAATTCGCGCAGGTTGATGCGTCGCCGTCGCGGCCACACCATGGCACGGGTCTCGGACTCGCGATCGCGCGGAGATTCGTGGAATTGCACAACGGCACGATCTGGGTAGAGAGCCAGCTGGGGAAAGGAAGCCGATTCTTCTTCACGCTCCCGCTCAACACGCCCCGCGAATAGTGGCCGCCCGGATCCTTATTGTGGAGGACAGCCCGCTCGTGACGGACGCGTTCAGCATTCTCTTCCGGGAGTCTGGCTACGACGTCGACGTTGCGAGCACCATCGCCGAAGCGGTTGAGGTGGCGACGACGCGACCGATGGATTTGATACTGCTGGACATCTCACTGCCCGACGGCAATGGTCTCGACGTCGTGGATCAGCTGCGGACGCTGAATTCCCTTCCCAAGGCAACGCTGGCGATGACCGGTCACGGTGACTCGCGGACGCGCCAGAGATGTCTCGACGCAGGCTGTGCCGAGGTTTTCCTCAAGCCTGTCGCGATAAGCGAGCTATTACGCCGGATCGAACACCACCTGGCATAACGGAGCGACGCGCGCGCCCGCGCGCCGGACCGTTCCTGCGCTGGTACTATCGCACCAAGTACCGGCCATTCGCACGCGAGAAGCGTCCGCGTCCGCCGCAGCGTGGACTGATCATGCTGCAGATCGATGCGCTGGCCTACTCAGATCTTCGGCGCGCGCTCGAGCTCGGCCTTTGCCCGACGATTTCACGATTGCTGCGCGAGGGATTCGCTCTGCGGCGCTGGTTCTGTGGATTGCCCTCAGCGACACCGTATTGCCAGGCAGGAATGTTTCACGGGCAAAACGAAGGGATCCCCGCCTTCCGCTTCTACGACAAGGCTGCGCGTCGTGTCATCACCTGCAATGCGCCGCATGGCGTACAGTACATCCGCGACCGGATCCACGTGCCGGGTGCGCTTGCGGGCGGATCGAGCTATGTGAACCTGCTCGACGGCGATGCGCAAACCGTGGCATTCACCGTTGCGACACGCGAGAAGATGTCGGTCTATCGCAGACTGGGCGGAACGCGCATGGCGCTGCTGATCATGCTGCATCCGATCCGCATGATGCGCATGGCGCTGCAGGGCGCTTTCGAGTGGCTGCTCGAGGAATGGGAGCGCGCGCGCGGCGAGCTCGCTGGTCGCGTGACGCACGCCGAGGGAATTTTCCCGTTCATTCGGATTCTGAGCAACGTCGTCGTGCGCGAGCTGCAGACGATGGCGATTTTGCTCGACGTCTACCTGGGCGTGCCGGTGATCTACAGCACGTTCATGCAGTACGACGAGCTCGCACACCACTTCGGCCCATCGAGCAAGCAGGCACTCGCGGATCTGCGCCGCACCGACGCGCGCATCGCCGAGATCTGGCGGATGGCGCAGCTCGCCGGCGGACGCGGATACGATCTGGTCATTCTCTCCGACCACGGCATGACGCCGGCGTTGAGCTATCGAGTGCAATTCGGAGAATCACTCGGCGCCACCGTGCAGAGGCTGCTCAATGAAGCTCCTGCGCACGAAACGCCCGCACCAAAGGCGCACGCCAGCTTCGCCGAAGACACCGAGTACGCGGATATGGGTCCGGAGGTCGTCGAAGCCGTCGCGCAGCTGACGCCGACGAGATTTGGTTTTCGCCGCGGCATGATTCGCTTCCGCGACTGGCTGAGAAGCCGGTACGGTCTGCGCGAGATCATCTTCCCCGAGAAGTACCGCGTCGATCGAACCAACGATGTCGTGGTGACGTACAGCTCCTGCCTCGCGCTGGTGTATTTCGCGAAGACGGAACAGCGCTTGTTGCACGAGCAAATCATGCGCGATCCGCGATGGGCGAGGTTGTACGAGCAGCTCGTCGCACACCCCGGAATCGGACTGGTCGCGACACTCGCCAAGGACGGTGTGCACCTGGCCAGTCGCGGCGGTCGCGCAATTCTGGACGAGGGTGCCGTCACGGTCACCGCGGGCGAGAATCCGCTCGAATTATTCGGAACCGAGCCTTACGTGCTCAAGGCAATCGAATCGCTCGTGCGTCAGGCGAACGCTGGCGACTGCGTGTTGTTCGGCGCCTACGACGGCTACGACATCGTTTCCTTCGACGATCAGGTCGGCGCGCACGGCTCGGCCGGCGGAGATCAGGTTTATCCGTTCCTGATCTCGCCGGAGCGACTGGGGCTCGCCGGCGAAAATCTGGAAGACGCGCGCGACATACATCGGACTATCCTTGCGCGCTACGCGGCGGCCAATGCGCCGGATGCAACACCTGCCGCGGCTCGCCTGACGCCGATGGCCGCGCAGCAGGTGGTAACGACTAGATAACCGGGCTCTCGACGATCGTCTTGAATTCCGAGGCGGTGATCCGCTCAGGCTCGAACGGCTCACCCGCGCGCTTCATGACGCCCTTCACGACCTGATCGACCGTAACGAGCGGCGCATCGGCTTCTGCCTGCACGTCGACTTCCCACTTCCCGCGATCCGGGCCCTTGAGGGTGTGGCGGTAACGCGCGGTGAATACGGTGTGGCGGTGGACGATGATCTCGCGGTCTTCTTCCTCGATCGGCAGAAATTCCTCGCCGGCGCTCTCGCTGAGTGCCTCTGGGGGCTCGTCGGCCACATGAACGTCGGCCGGCTCCGGCGGAAGCGGCAACGCGGCGACAACGGCGACGCCGGTCTCCACACCTCCCTGTCGGAGCGGCGGGAAGAGTCTCACCTCATCGACGGAGTGTAAGCCGATTCGCTCGGCGATGTCGCGCAGAAATCTTTCGGTCGTCTCGATCAAGCGCTCACCTTGGCAGTCTGGGAAGTCGTGCGTCCGCTTTTGCGGTCCATCAACTCACGCTCGACGTAAAGTCTGAGAATGTGCATGAAATCCTGGGCGTTCGTCACCACGCCAAAAGCCTGATGGGTACCGCGATCTTTGAGCTTGCTGACGACGAATTCGGAGGAATCGACGCAGATCGTCGGCAGCTCGCGCATCGAGCCGTCTTTTTCGGTGACGAATGCGGGAAGCATATTGCCCGTGGCAATCGCGTGCAGCGCTGTTGCGATCAGAACGGCAAAGGTTGCGCGCGTCGTGTGCCGCTTCATTGCATCCTGCGCCGCGAGCATGTCGGTGACGACATCGGGCAGCGGACCATCGTCGCGAATGGAGCCGGTGAGGACGAAAGGAACGCCCTTGACGACGCAGGCGTGCATGATCCCGTCGGTGATGATTCCCTGCTCCACCGCCTTTGCGATCGATCCCGCGGCTCTGACCTTGTTGATCGCGCGCATGTGCAGTCCGTGTCCACCACTGGTTGCCTCGCCGGTCTTGGTCATGCCGAGCGTCGTGCCGAAAATCGACGCTTCGATGTCGTGTACCGCGACGGCATTGCCGGCGAGGAGTGCGGCGACGAATCCGTTCTCGATGAACCAGACCATGTCGGAGCGGGCCCGTGAGTGCACCAGCGCGGGACCGGTTACCCAGACGGGATAGCCACCGCGATCCCGCTCTTCGATCAGCAGCCGCGCCATCTGCGCGTAATCAATTGGCTTCTCGCGCGACACCTCGCTGGTCATGAACTTGAACTCGCCTTCGTCGTCGCCGAGGAAGGATGCGGTGTGCACGTAAATGCCTTCGCTGCCGTCTTCCGCGCTGCCGATTGCGACCAGGTCGCCCTTTTTCAGTCGGCGACCTTCGCGAACCCAGAGGCTGCCGTCCGGATCGAGCACCAGCGCGGAGTCCATGCGCGGCTCGCGCGGCATCCGCCACGACCCTTTAATGCGAACGTAGGTCGGCAGATTGGTGGTCGAGAAGAAGTTCTCGGGCAACACTCCATCAGCCGGCGCCGGGACGAATTTGGCGTCGGGAGCGTCAGCGAGGACGGGGTCCGAGAAATTGGGGTGTCGGAGGCTTGTCACGATTCTAAAGATAAGGCTCGGGACTGCGGACTGAGGACTGCGTGAGTACTACCAGCGCGGACGGAACTGCACTGCTGACTGCTGACGTACTGCGGACTGACAACTGCGGGCAACCGTGCGGAGTTCGCACGGTTCACTATGCGAACCCTGGACTGCGGTCTGTCCGCAGGACGCAGTACGTACCAGTCTACCAATGCGCACTCAGTCAGCAGCCCGCAGTGCCGTTAGTCCGCGCTGGTAGTCCGCACTCAGAGACCTACAAGAGCGCTACCGGGTCACGATCCAAAGTCACTCTGAGTTGAGCGGTAGTTGGCACGTCGAAGCGCTCCATGAAGTAGCGGCTGACTCTGGTGAGCTCGCCGGGGTGCGCGGATTTGAGGAGCACGTGCCAGCGCCAGCGACTCTTGATGCGCTCGATCGGGCAGGGCGCGGGCCCAACTACTGTGATTTCGTCGCCGGCGCGCATCGCGATCAGCTCGCGCAGCCATTCGGCGGCGTGAATCGCCAGTTTGGCGGTAGAGTCTTCGATCGTGCCGCTGAAGACGATGTTCGCCAGGCGGACATTGGGCGGATAGACCGGATCCTTCCGTCCGTCCAGCTCTTCTCGCACGAACGACACGTAGTCGTGCGAGACAGCGTATCGCACGGCGTGATGATTTGGGAGTCGGGTCTGAATCAGCACGCGGCCGCCCTTCTCTCCACGTCCGGCGCGCCCCGCGACCTGGCTGAGCAGCTGGAACGAACGCTCCGACGCGCGGAAATCGGGCAGGTTTATTCCAACATCAGCATCGACCACTCCAACCAGAGTCACGTTCGGGAAGTCGAGGCCCTTGGCGATCATCTGGGTGCCGAGCAGAATGTCGATCTCGCCAGAGGCAACGCGGTCGAGAATGCGGGTGTGCGACCATTTGCCGCTCGTCGTATCCACGTCCATGCGCGCGATAGTCGCGGACGGAAACCGCTCGCAGAGCAGACGCTCGACCTGCTGAGTGCCCAGTCCGCGCTGTTTGAGATTTCTGCCGCCGCAGCGCGGACAATCCGGACGCGGTTCTTCCTTGTGCAGGCAGTAGTGACAGACGAGGCGCTCCGGATTTCGGTGAATGGTCAGGGTGATGCTGCAATGCGGGCACGTCGCCACCGAGCCGCAATCCATGCACTGAACGAACGACGAATACCCTCGGCGATTGAGCAGGAGAATGGTTTGCTCGCCGCGCTGCATCGTTTCGACGATTGCCTGGTGTAGCGGCTCGCGAATCACCGCTCCGTACTCGACGCCGCCCTGCGCCATCGCCGTGTAGTCGAACGGTGTTTTACGCAGATCGATGACGTCGACTTCGGGCAGTTTGCCACCACCGACGCGGTCAGGGAGTGTGAGTAGAGTGTACTTCCCAGCCTCAGCGTTCGACCAGCTCTCGAGCGAAGGAGTCGCGCTGCCAAGGACGGTGATCGCGCCGTCGTTGCGCGCGCGGACGATGGCGACTTCGCGGGCGTGATAGCGCGGCGTTTCGCCCTGTTTGTAGCTCGACTCGTGCTCTTCGTCGACGATGATTGCGCCAAGATTCTCGAGCGGCGCAAAGACCGCCGAGCGGGCGCCGACGACGATCCGTTTGTCGCCGCGTTTGAGACCGAGCCAGGCATCGTATCTCTCGCCTTCGCTCAGGGCTGAGTGCAGCACTGCGATCTTGTCGCCGAACGCGGCGCGGAATCGATCGACTGTCTGCGGAGTCAACGCAATTTCGGGGACCAGCACGATGGCGGTCTTGCCTCTCTCCTCGACGATCTTCCGCAACAGCTCAATGTAGACGAGGGTCTTGCCGCTGCCGGTGATCCCGTGCAACAGAAAGACTGAGCCCGGCTCCGCGCTGGCCATCGTATCGATCGCATGCTGCTGCGCCGGCGAAGGGCGTAAACGTGCCGTCGAGATTCCACCGCGAGAGGCGAACGGATCGCGCTCGACTTCCTCTTCCTCGATCGAGATCAGCCCACTCTTGTCCAGCGACTTGAGCACCGACGGTGAGAAATCGAGCTGGGATGTCAAATGCTCCACCGTCGTGCGCCCGCCGAGTGACTCGATAAGCTCGAACACCGCCCGCTGCTGCTTCTTGCGCGCGAAAGTCTTGTCGCGCTCCAGCAACGACGGAATTTCGGCGCCGATCTTTACCACTCGGCGGATTTTACGCGAAGGAGTTGGTGCGTTCGCTCCGGTGAGCGCGGCTGGCAAGACTGCGCGCAGGACAACACCGAGAGGCACGACGTAGTAATCCGCCATCCACTTGCACAGCTCGAGCAATGAGGCACCCACGGCGGGCTCGACGTCGGGAGATTCAACGACCGCTTTGGGTTTGCGCTTGAGTGGACTGGCATCGCTCAGTCCGACGCAGATGCCCACTTCCTTGTCGTTGCGCAGCGGGACGATCACCCGCGACCCGACTCTTACCGGATTGGTGAGGCCGTCCTCGACTGCGTAAGTGAATGTCTGGAACAGCGGCAGCGGCAGCGCGACCTGCACGAACTGGGGTGCTGCCACTCTCTCACGCACTCTGGAATGCTGCAGCGAGATCGACAGTTGGGGCTGGGGTTGCGCCAAGTCCTGGGCCATCACTCAATCTTACTTGGCCGCCCGCGATCGTGGTGCCCTGGAAAGGGTCCGTCGAGAGCAGCGCGGCCCCATCGAAGTCGGCGTAGTCGAGAAGCGGCGAGATCTGAGCGATCGCCGAGATTCCGAGTGAGCTCTCGATCATGCAGCCGGCCATCACCTGCATGTCGAGCGCGCGGGCGGTGTGCACCATGCGCAGCGCTTCACGTAGACTTCCGCATTTCGCCAGTTTGATGTTGATGCCATCGACCGCTCCGTGAAGCCTGGCAACATCGGTCGCGACCAGACAGGACTCGTCGGCAAAAACCGGCAGCTTTGATCTTTCCCGCACAAAGCGCAGACCTTCGATGTCGTTGGCGGGAACCGGCTGCTCGATCATCTCCACGCCCTGGTCGGCGAGGAACTCGCTCATCTCGACCGCGCGCTTCGCTGTCCACGCAGCGTTGGCATCGACCCGCAGACGCTTGTTCGGCGCGGCGCCACGGACGATTCGCACGATCTCCATGTCGCGATCAGTTCCGAGCTTGATCTTCAGGATCGGATAGTCTCTCGCTTCCGCGACGCGTCGCTCCAGCTCCGCGTTCTCGGCGATCGCGATGGTGAAGCTAGATTGAGGCGTAGTATCGGCGTCGAGTCCCCACATTCTGTAAACGGGGAGGCCAAGCTTCTTGCCGACGAGATCATGCAAAGCGGAGCTCACCGCGCTCTTAGCAGATGCATTGCCGCGCAGCAGCCGATTGAGATTCGCCTCGATGGTTTCGATCGAGAATGGATCGGCGCGCTCGAGAATTGGCTTGAATTGACCAAGCGCTGCAATGACGCTCGAGACCGACTCGCCGTAGTACTTGTTCGGCGCCGCCTCACCGTAGCCTTCGACGCTGTCGTCGTCAGTCAGACGAACGATGACGTTCCGATGATGCGCGTAGCCCCCACGCGCGATGACGAAGGGATGCGTGGGATTCAGCTCGATTGTCTGGTGCGAGAGCTTCATCCAGCAGCCACTACGGGCGTGCTACGCGCGGTGCGCGCCATTCTGAATTCGTTGCGTGCGCCCGCGCTGGCGAGGAATTCGATCAGCGCATCGGCCAGGGCATTGCCGCGCTCGTACCTGCTCGAGGGGTTCTTCTCGAGGCATCGCATCACGATCTGCGACATCTGCGCCGGAATTCGTGAATCGACGACGTCGGGTGCGACCGCGGTCTCCGTCACGTGCTTATAGCTGATCGAATAGCTGTCAGCGCCGTCGAACGGTGGGAAGCCGAGTAGCGTCTCGTACATCACGACGCCAAGTCCATAGAGATCGCTGCGGCCGTCGAGCAATTTCCCGCGCGCCTGCTCGGGCGACATGTAGTGCGGTGTGCCCATCACGTTGCCGCTGCCCGTCATGCGGCTGCGGAAATGTCCGGTCGCAATTCCAAAATCGGTGACGAGGGCGTTTTCATCTTCATCGAACAGGATGTTATCCGGCTTGATGTCGCGATGAACGAGGCCGCGCCGATGCGCGTAATCGAGTCCAGTCGCAACCTGCGCGGCGATCGCCGCCGTCGTTTCGGCAGTCAACGAGCGGTGGCCGCCGATGCGATCGCTCAGAGTCCCGCGCGCCATGTACGGCATCACCAGGTAAACGTGATCGTCGACCATCCCGAAGTCGATGATCTTGCAGATGTGCGGGTGCATCAGCTGCGCTGCGGATTCCGCCTCGCGCTTGAATCGCTCACGCATCTCGGATTCGCGCGCGAGGTGTGGGTGCAGCACCTTGATCACCACTGGTGAATCGAGCGCGACGTTGAGCGCGAAATACACGCTCGCCATTCCGCCTTCACCAACCCGGTGCATGATGGTGTAGCGGCCGCCCGTCACCTGGCGGAGCGCGGTTACCGACGGATCGGGCGGCGACTGCCGGCGATCGTTCGTCTCGGGCATGCGGATGCCACAGCGTACACAACGCGCTGCCTCACCACGATTCCAGCTGCCGCAATCGGGACAGAACATTCGTCAGCCTCCGAACTGCATGCGAACGAAATCGTACGGAGGCCATGGACCGGTGACGCTGAACGCAAGCGCCGGATGACGCTGCGCCTCCTTATTCACGGTGTCCTTGAATGTTTCCCACCGCTGGGAATCGACGAGGAACGACGCCCGGGCGACGACGCCCTCTTCATCGTCGGCATCATCCTTCGGGAGTGTCACCGTCGCGGCAGCCTGATTGCGAAGACTACGCAGACTGTCGGCGGCAACCGCTGCGAAGCTCCTGCCGGCTTCGCCTTCTGGCTGTCCGGCCCTGGCGGTTATGCTCACTCGCGCCGCAGCGTGCCCTTCGATGACAGCCAACGCTTCGGTCAGCGTGAAGTAGTGGAGCTCGAGCCACCGCATCAGCGTGCTTTGTGACTGAAACACCGTACCCGGAGGCGCGGGCAAGACTGCGGCATTCGAGTAAGCCTCTTCGACCACTTCCAGATAGCGCTGGGTGTCGTCCTCGCCGAGTGCTGGCGCGGAGTAGTGCGCAGGCTCGACGATGGCCGCGAGTGCGCGGAAATGAATCAGCGAGGTGCCGTCGACGAGCGAAGCCGCCTGACCGTTCTCCACGGCAGCGACTCCGTACAAACGCAGTGCGGCTACAGCAGCTTGCGCCATTTCAGACCAGCCAGGATTGTCAGACCGAGTGCGAGTTGCGCTAACACGAGGATGGTGAAACCGTGCGGGTTCGAGTGAAGGGGAATGCGCTCGAAATTCATTCCCCAAATGCCGCTGATGACGACGAACGGAAGCGTGACGGTGGCGACCACGCTGAGAGCCTTGGTCGCAGTACCTAGACGATTTGATACCTGCGTTAGATAGCTGTCGAGGGTACTGCTCAGTAAGTCCCTGAATTGCTCCAAAGAGTCATAGATCCGCAGGACATGGTCGTAGATGTCCCGGAAATAGATCTGATCGTCCGTCGACAGCAGGGTGCTGGGCCGGTTGGTCAGCACGCTCAGCGCGTCCCGCTCCGGCGCCAGGTGACGCCTGAGGGACAGAACCAGCCGCTTGACAGCGAAAACGTCCCGCAGGACGGTCTGGTCGAACCGGGCAAAGATTTTCTCCTCCAGGCTGTCCATGAACTCGTCGATCTGATCGATGATCGGGAAGTAGGCGTCAACTGACTGATCCACGATGACGTGCATCAGCTTGGCTGGCCCGTGTCCGATCAGCTCCGGCTTTCGCCGCAGCAGGTCGACTGTCGCGGCAACCGGATTGGTTTCCCCGCCGTGCACAGTGACGAGGTAGTTCCTGCCGAGGAAGCACGTGATGTTGACGGTGTCGAGGTCGTATGGATCGTCAGTAGTTTCGCAGAAGGCAACGGTGCGCACGATCAACAGCAGATATTTGTCGTATTCCTCGAGCTTGACGCGCGATTGCGGGTTGCTGGCCTCCTCGATCGCCAGCGGATGGAAATGAAAGACTTCCGACAGAATCGAGAGCTCGTTGGGGTCCCGGGTATCGATGTCGACCCACAGCGTGCCCTCACCGGATGCGAGGATGCTCGCGATCTCCTCGCGTGAGAGGTTGTTTCGGATGCCCGTTTTCGGATCGTTGTAGCCCGTCCAGAGCTCCGGCTCCGTGGTTGGGCGGACCTCCTGGAGCGGCCTCAATGCGGCGCTCATGCGTAGAAGTTAGCCGCTAGGTTGCGAGTGCGCCCAGATGCGCGACCGCGGCTGCGCCGACTCGATCGGGTGCGTAGCCGCCCTCCAACGCGCTGACCAAGCGGCCGTCGCACCACCCGTCGGCCCGTTGCTTCAGCGATTCGGTGAGCCCCACGAAATCCTCGATCTCCAGCGTGAAGCCGCCCAGCGGGTCGCCAGCCAACGAGTCGAAGCCCGCCGAGATGAAGATGATGTCGGGGACGAAGCCTTGGGTGGCGCTGTCGATACCGCGCTGGAGCGAATCGACGTAATCCTGCGCAGGAAGACCGGGCGGCAGCGGGATGTTCCAGACGGTACGGTGCGGTCCGCGGTCCTCAGCCGCGCCTGTACCCGGATACCATGGCCACTGATGCATCGACACGAAGTGGATGTCGGGTTCCTTCTCGACCAGTGCCTGGGTGCCATTGCCGTGGTGCACATCCCAATCGACGATCAGAATTCGCTGCAAACCATGCTTCTTGCGCGCGTATTGCGCCGCGATGGCGACGTTTCCGAACAGACAGAACCCCATCGCCCGATTGTAGACAGCGTGATGTCCAGGCGGTCGTACCGCGGAAAAACTTCTTGGGTGAACTCCGCCCACCGACAGATCGACCGCGCTCAGGACGCACCCCGCCCCTGCCGTCGCCGCTTCCCATGAACCTCTGCTCTCCACCGTATCGGCGTCGACTCTGCCGCCACCCTGCTCTGCAAGCACGCGCACGGAGGCTACGTAAGCGGGGTCGTGCGTCAGCTCCAGCTCTTCGATAGTCGCGTGGCGTCCCTCGACGTGCTCCACTCGATGGAACAGCTCGGGATCTTCGCGCAGCGCGCGGGTGATGGCGCGCAATCTCCCGACGTGCTCGGGGTGACCCCAGCCGGTGTCGTGACGACCGCAGTCACTGTGTGAGATGAATGCCGCTCGCTTGGCGGCCGATTCAACCACGCTTGGAGTGTCGTGCCCGCATTCGCGGGTCGGTTACTCGACCGGTCGCCGACGCCGGTCGGAAATGAGGAAAATCGATCCGTTGCGCGCGCCAGTCGACGAAATCGGCGCGTCCTCGTCGAGAATTTCCCACCCGTGGAGCTTCACGACGTAATCGCTCTCGACGACGTTCGGATAAAGTGTCTGCAGCGCGAGATGCTTGAGGCTTCTTACGGATGCCGAGGGATCGGCGTCGACGCGGATCGCGTCCCACGCCTCGAGGACCTGCGCGCGCAGGTGCAGGACGTCGCCACTGCCCGTGCCCAGCCGCAGCGGTGCACCCTGATTCCTCAGGCTGTTGACGAACTGCGTCGCCGGTGCTGTCATACCCCGCCCTCGGTGGTGACTGCTTCGGGAACGGGCGCCAACGTCGACATGAACCGCGCGACCTGTTGATCGAACAGGTAGGTCGACCCCGTCACGCGGGTCGATCCGCCCTGTGACAGCGCCGCAATAATCACTTCTTCGCCGCCCTGGCCGCGCATCGACACATGCGATTTCGATTCCTGCTCCGGAAAAGCTGCGTAGATTCCGACCTGCCGAGCGAAGAATTCCTTCGCCGACTGTAAGACTTCGGCGGGGCTCAGTTTCGTCGTCGTTTCCTGAAGAACACGCTCGCGTTGGGGCATTAGTGGGAAGCGGGAAGCGGGAAAGGGGAAGGGGGAAGCGGGAAGCGGGAAGCGGAGGATTGCGATATGAGGCTTGGGGCGGTGAAGTCGGGAGACTGTGGAATCTAAAGACACACGGCGGTGCAACAAGCTCACCGCCCTGCTGCGGTAAATATCTTGCAAGTCAGATACGCGACAACCTACAAGCACAGGAAGACCAAGATGACGAGCAGATCGGTGCTGCGCGCGCTGGCACTCGCCGCCGCGCTCCTTGTTTCCACCCGGGCAAACGCACAGAGCGCAAGCAGACAGGCAGCCGTCGGACAGCTGCCGCCGGCGACTTACCGGCCAGAATTCGGAACGATGTGGACCTTCGATGCCCCGCCATTCGACTATTGGCGGCGCACCTACGGCTGGTCACCGGATCAGAAGTGGCTGGACCACGTTCGACTTGCCTCGGTGAGACTCCCGAATTGCTCGGCGTCGTTCGTATCCGCGCGTGGCTTGGTCATGACGAACCATCACTGCGGCAGAGAGTGCACAGCGAGCGCGTCGCCCCCGGATTCGAACTATGTGGTGACGGGATTCTCAGCCGGTACGTTAGCCGACGAGAAGAAGTGCGCTGGACTTTACGTCGATCAGCTGCAGTCAATCGAAAACGTGACGACGCGGGTTCGCGGCGCAATCACCGGAAGCACGCCAGCGCAACAGGCTGCGCAGCGCACCGCAGTCATCTCGCAAATACAGAATGAGTGTCAGCAACAGACTCAGCTGACTTGTCAGGTCGTGACGCTGTATCAGGGCGGCATCTATTCGCTGTATCGCTATCGCCGTTTCAACGACATTCGCCTGGTGATGGCGCCCGAAGAGAGCATCGCGTTCTTCGGCGGCGACCCGGACAACTTCACATACCCGCGCTACGATCTCGATTTAACGTTGCTGCGCGTTTATGAAAACAATCAGCCGTACCAGCCGACGGACTACCTGAAGTGGAGTCCGGCGGGTGCGACGGAGAACGAGCTGGTGTTCGTGGTTGGAAATCCCGGCTCGACTGGACGCCTGAACACTGTCGCACAGATGGAATACCTGCGCGACATTGGTTATCCGGCGACGCTCGCGGCGTACAAGAGACTGCTGGCGATCTATCCAGTTCTGGAGAAGACGGATACGTCGGCCGCACGCCGCTACCAGAACACCATCTTCGGAATCGCCAACTCGCAGAAAGCGGTGACCGGCTATCGCGCCGGTCTGCTCGACACAGCGAGCATGGCGAAGAAGCGCGCCTTCGAGCGGGAGCTGAGAGCGCGTGTTGCGGCCAATCCACAATTGCAGGCGCAGTACGGCGGCGCGTGGCACGCGATCGCGCGCGCTCAGTCGGAGCTCGCTTCATTCAGCCCGCAGCTTCTTTACTACGGCTTCGGTGGGAACTCCCAGCTCTTGCAGCTGGCCGCCGGTCTCGTACGCGTCGCGACCGAAGCCGGCAAGCCCGACTCCGCACGGCTCATGCAGT
>DASTGU010000094.1:0-28484 GCA_035718845.1 Gemmatimonadaceae bacterium
GATCGCTGGCGACTCGACGACTGCACCCTCTTCGTCACCGTTGAGCCGTGCGCGATGTGCGCGGGGGCAATCGTATTATCGCGGATCAAACGCGTTGTGTTTGGAGCGTGGGACGAAAAGGCGGGGATGGCCGGCTCAGTCGGCGACCTGCTCCGGCATCCGCGGCTCAATCATCGGCCGGAAGTCCGGGCAGGCGTACTGGCGGAAGAGTGCGCGCGGCTCATAGAGGATTTCTTCAAAACGCAGCGCAGTGTCTGACGAAATCTGGGTTCTTCGCAGTTGAAGAAGTCTTTTTGCCCGAATAAGTTGCAAGGCTCTTGGACAGGTGGCCGAGTGGTTGAAGGCACCGGTCTCGAAAACCGGCATACCGGTGAACCCGGTATCGAGAGTTCGAATCTCTCCCTGTCCGTTTAGGCTTCCGCAGTCGCGTACCCTTCTTAACTACAAAACGAAAAGACCAGCCGGCTGCTGGCGGCGTTCAGCCTGCGGCCACGAGCTAGAGGGACGGGTGGCCGAGTGGTTTAAGGCGCACGCCTGGAAAGTGTGTGTACGTTAAAAGCGTACCGTGGGTTCGAATCCCACCCCGTCCGTAACGTCAGGATTCAGCAAGCTTTGGGTCCCGTTTTCAACATGCTCTGAAAGCGGGACTTTTTTCGTGACTAAGCTCAGCCGTTTTACGTCTAAATAGACGATGGCCGAGACCCCGCTTACAATCGCAAAAGCGCGCACCGCGTGGATTAAACACACCGCGAAGCTGATTGCTGTCACCGCTTCGTCCGGTGCCGCGCTCGTTTCCATCTTCACGGCCCTCTATTCCTACGGGGTAATCGGCGAGTCGGAGTCGCATCAATCCATCGGTAACCTCGGCGCTGCCTGGGTTGGATTGCGTCCCGCGATCGATACTGCAACGGCACTCGGCGACACCGTTCATTATGCGGCGACGGTTACCGACAAAAACGGCAGCATCCTGGTCGGCGCTCGGCCAACCTGGACGACCGGGGACTCCAGCATTGCTACAGTGTTGCAGGACGGATCGGTGATTGCTCGCGGGCCGGGACGGACGATGGTGAGCGTAGTGGTGGGCAAGCTCGTGACGCACTCGACCGTCGTTGTACGCCAAAAGGTGGCGACAGTGGAAGTTGGTCGGGCAACGAGCGACAGCCTGATTGTCCTCGCTGAGGGGTCGGACCTCCAGCTTCGCGCGCGTGCCCTCGATTCCCGGGATCATCCGATCAATGACCTGCAGGCGACCTGGCACATCGAAGACAATTCCGTCGCCAGCCTCGACAGCACGGGTCTATTGACTGGCAAGTCGGCGGGTCGCTCGACAATCGTGGCGAAGGTAGATGGTGTGATTGGGAAGGCGGGAGTTTCTGTCGTGACCCCGGCTTCGGCCATCGCACTGGTGGCGGGGACCAATCAGCGGACGTTGGCTGGCAGGCAGCTGGCACAGGCGATCGTCGTGCGGGCGACCAATCGCCGCGGCGGGCCTGCGTCGGGGAAGCGGGTGACCTTCAAGGTGGGTGAGGGCGAAGGGTCGGTCGAGCCAGCGAGCGCGGTTACTGACGCCGATGGGCGGGCGCGGGCATCCTGGACGCTTGGCAACGATCCTGGCCGGCAAACCCTCTTCGCATCTGTTGAGAATGTCGATAGCGCGCTCCCGATCATCGCCGAGGCGGATCCGGTAGCGGCCAATACGCGGGTGGTCGCGCTGGTCGACAAACTGATTGCGCGAGCGGGAGAGCAGGTGCCGGATTCGGTGGCGATCCGGGTGACCGACTCGACCGGCCGGGTTCTTTCTGACGTGCCGGTTCGCTGGACGGTGACCGCTGGGGGTATCGTCAGCGATGCGTCGACGCGGACGGACTCGCTTGGCGTAGCGACTGTTCGTTGGACGTTGGCAAAGAAGACGGGTGCGCAGCGCCTCCGGGCCCAGGTAGGACTTGGCCCTGGTCTCGGGATCCCACCGGTGACGATTACGGCATCGGCATTAGCAGGGGCCGCGAGCTCGGTGGTGGTGGTCGCCGGGGACAATCAAAAGGCGGCTGCAGGCAACAAGCTGCCCAAGTCATTGGTGTTTCGAGTGTTGGACGCCAATGGCAGCGGCGTGAGCGATGCCATAGTGACCCTGTCGGCGTCGGGTGGGGAAGTTGCGGACACAGCTCTCACCACCGACTCGACCGGAGTAGCCAAGACGTCGTGGACGCTCGGCCATTCCGCTGGCGATTACTCGCTGGCAGTCCACGTCGAGGGGGTCAAGAAGCTGCTCAAGCTCACGGCGAAGGCCAGTCCGGCAGCAGCAGCGAACCTCGCTTTCGATGACGTTCCCGCGGACAAGAGGCCGCGCGACGCCGGCAAAGTGAAGAAGCTCTACGCCCTGGTGACGGACGTGTACGGCAACCCGGTCCCTGATGCCCGGGTGACCTTCTCGGTCAAGTCGGGGGTGGTGACTCCGGCGCGGGCCGTCAGCGATGCGAAAGGCCGGGCCGAACTTACGTGGAAGCTGGGATCGAAGAGCGGCGAGCAGACCCTTAAGGGGTCGGTCCACGGCACTGATGTGACTGGCGAGTACCTCGTGCAGATCGGAGCGCCTCGCGAACCCTTAGCAAAGACCGCGTCGAACCGCTCCGCGAGCAGCAAATAAGCTCAGCTACATCAGTTTTTTCGGCGCGACACTGAGCCGAAAAAACCCCGTCGCACGGTACCGCGAGTGATTTTGTCGCGAATGACGTTTAGCATCACCAGCACAATGGTAGATACATAAGTAGCAACCAGTTAGCATCGCCCAGCTGCAGTAATGCGCGAATCATATTTTAGCTCTGCAGTTACATAAACCCCTCCCCAACAGTCATTTTATTGTTCGCGCCCAGCTGAGCTTGCGGGCGCCTCCGAAAACCGGCAAAACCGCTGAAAAGCGGCGACGCAAAGCCCCGAGACTACAGCGACTGGAAGCAGTCGCCACGTCAGTCGAGCTACCGAAGAGGAGCCAGATTAGTGAATTCAGTTTCGAGCAGAATCAGCTTTGCCTTTGCGATCCTCACCGTTCTCTTCGGGATCGCCCCCCCAGCACCGGCTCGCGCCCAGGTCTTCGTGCGCGCGAACCGGGCGAGCTCGAATGCTGTCGCTGCTCACGCTGACTCCCTCGTTAACCCGCCTGTCGCGAACGGCAGCGTTGCCGGCGACAGCCTCAACCCATCGGCCGGTAAGAAATCCCTGATGTCGCCCTCAGGCGAACGCGGGACCGGGCTCAGTGGAAAAGTCTTCGCCCGTTTCGTGATGCCGGAGGACTGGATAGCGCTCGCCTCAGCACCAACTGCCTCCGTCGCCAGCGCTTCCATCCAGGCTGCTCCGACCGCGTCGGCAGAGACCGTCTTCACCATGCGCTCGTTTGGCCAAAAGGTCCGCGCGTGGCTGAACGGGTACCGACTGGGCTATTGGCCGCAGGAGAAGGGCCGCCTCAGATCAGAGGCGTACCGGAATCCTGAAGGCTTTATCGAAGTAACCCCCGAGAACGAAGATACCCGTGTCTCCGAACATTTCCGGCTCCGCGACTTTATCTCCCACGACCAGAAAGATGTCTGGCCGAAGTACGTTGTTTTGCGTGAGCCGCTCCTGGACAAGCTCGAGCTGGTCATCGAAGACCTGAATGACCACGGCGTCGACGCCGAGGGCATGAGGATCCGTTCGGGATTCCGCACCCCGGCCCATAACTTCGCCGTCCGCGGCGAAGGCAGCGCCCGCGATAGCCGTCACCAGTTCGGCGACGCCGCTGACGTCTTCATCGATCAGCAGGGCAACGGCAAAATGTCCGACCTGAACGGCGACGGCAAAGTCAACTTCGCCGACGTCAAAATGATTCTCGACGCCGTCGAGCGAGTTGAAGCTCGCTATCCCGAGCTGGTCGGTGGAACCGGACTCTACGCCTATTCAGGCCGGAGTGGCCCGTTTGCCCATATCGACGTTCGTGGAACGAAGGCACTCTGGGTGCGCGGAGTTTACAAGGGTCGGTCGCGCCGGGTGGTCCGACGTAAGTCGGGGGTCAAGGCTGTCTCGAGTAAATCGGCGATTCCGAGAAGTGCGTCGGCCGCAAGAGGCGCCACACCCGAGTAGAGGTTTAACTGCAACGGAAAACTACCAGCTTGCGGCCTGCGGCTTATAGCCAGCGGCTCTGAGCTGAGAAAAAGGCCAGCGAAAAACGCTGGCCTTTTGTGTTTATGGTTTGGCTCGAAGCCGCCGGCTGAAAGCGGCCAGCCGCCGGCTGGTAGTTTTCGGTCCTATCTTCCTATCCAGTACGTCCCTTTGATCTGGAAGATATTGGTCGGCCGATCCCGGAACAGCGCCGAGCGATCGCGGGTGAAGTTGAAATCGCCGAATTGATCGAAGCCGTTCCGCTCCTGGGTCCAAACGAAGTACAGCGTCGAGCCCGGCCGATATTCCCAGCGCAGAACGCCGGTGCCGCGCAGCGAGCGGATGTTGAAATTCTGATTGTCGAAGGTGAATGGGGCCGCCGGACCGGCCGGACCATCCGGGTCGACCGTATATCCGGTCCGCGCGCCAGTTTGTGGATCGGTATTGGTCACGATGGTGCTGCCGTTGTCGCGACCATAGGTGTTCATGTGATGCGATCTGACCTCTGCGAACTCCTTGAAGCTCGAGTACTCCCCGCTCGCCAGGAAGGGCTGCGCAAACATCTCCAAGGTCAGGTTCGGTGTGAAGGTCATGTTGACGCGAGTGTCCATCGATAGCGTCTTCTGCTGAACTCGGCCAAACACGTACCGCGTGCCGGCGAAACCTGCGGGGGCCGTCGCGTCCGTAACCGACGTCACGTACTGCTGGGCGGTGTTGTCCAAATCGAGGGAAGGTGACAGGCTCACCAGCAATCTTGCCGATGGCTTGAGCGTGACGCCCGGCGCAAAGAACCAGCGGCCGCCCTCGGTATTGTCGCGCGGGGTGCTGCGCTGGACGGTGAAGTTGCCGACGATCGGCTTGCGAGAGTCCGTACCGAAATCCGTCGAGTACAAATTGTACCCGTAGTGGATCACGGTCGGCCCCCCGCGTGTCAGGCGCTCGTCGTAGTAGCTCGGATGGAGCAGCACGAATCCATTCCAGTTCATGTAGTTCTTGAAGGTGACCTGCCCCCAGGCGTGGTAATCGAAATCGTTGCGGTCGCCGTCAAAGTTGTATTGCTGCTGTGAGCCCCAGATGGTGTAGACGTTCCGGTACCAGGAGCCTGGCGTCGTCCACTGCCTGAAGACGTTGAACAGCATGAACTTGTAGTCGGCGCGATTGAGCACCCCGACGTCATTCGCCTCGAATCCCGGGCTTCGCCAGTTTTGCGTCGCCTCCCACAGCCAGTTGCCGGTCTCTTTGGCAAGGCGCGCGTAGAAGCCGTAGCCATAGAGATCGCGCCGAGTCGGATCCAGTGTAGTCGAAAAGAGCCCGTCGGTCGTGACAGCGCGTCCGGGCCGCTGGTAATACCGGGCGCTCGCCAGTTGGGCGCGATTGATCGCCGCGGTGTCGCCACCGATGTGTGTAAGCGCTGTCTGGACGTTGAACGAGTACATCCGATTCGCCCAGTGATGATCGAGATCCAGACCACCGGCCTCGGCGTTGGATCTTAGGCGCGCAACTTCATCCGGGTTCGTCAGCGACCGATTCACCATCGTGGCGATCGTCCCAATGCGGGTGTTGCCGCCATTGAAGTCCTTTCGCAACCGCCCAACGAAGTAGTTGGTGAGCGGCTCGACTTCCTGGGTCTCAGTTGTCACGCTACCGGTGGGACGGAACCGAGCGTCCTCTCTTGCCGTGAGGGCATCCATCAACCCAACGCTGAGACCGCCGGCGGTTCGTCCAGTGATTTTGCCCGCGCCGAGGATCGTGGTCGCGTCGGCGGCATCCATATAGTCGGATTCACCTGAGACCAATCCCGACAGCTGGGGTGACCGTCCGATGCGGCGAGTGTAAACGAGAGACAAGCTCGAGATGTTGCTGCAGAAGTAGCAGCTGATCCCGCCGGTGGAGAAATAGCCTGAGTTCGAGACAAAGAACGGGCGCTTCTCGCTGAAAGTCGTCTCGAACACCGAGAGGTTGACAACTGCCGGGTCGACTTCGACCTGACCGAAGTCCGGATTTACAGTCGCGTCGAGCGTGAGGTTGGAGGTCAAATTGAGCTTCAGATCCCCGCCCGCGCGATAAAGCATTTCGTTCGTGGAGTGAAAAGGATCGCCCGGCTGGACACGTTCGAGCTTGCTGCGCGTCGTCACGTACGGCACGATCTCCATCTGCCTAGGGCGCGATGCGATCGTGATTCCTTCGAGCGTACCGAAATAAGCGGGTCCACCGTACTCGTTGCTGCGCCAGAAGGCCCACATGTCCTGCTCGTTGCGCCGATTTACTTCCCGCCAGATCTGCATTCCCCAAACCTGGTCGGTCGCGCGCGAGAACTTGAGCTGCGAGAACGGGATTCTGAACTCGGCTGTCCAGCCAAGAGAATCGATCTTTGAGGCGCCATCCCAAACCGGGTCGAAAGAGGCGTCTCCGTTCTGGTGGTCGCCCTTCACGCCGCTGGGATTGAGCTCGAACCAGTTGCGGCTGTTCTTGTCGCGGAAGGTGTCGAAAACGAAAGCGATGCGGTCGGTGGTGAGATTGTTACCGCCCTGCATCAGCTGGTCGCGTCGTGCTAGCGCCGTGCGAACGCCCTTGGCGCCCAGTGAGTCGTACATTCGCGCGCCGATATACAGCGCATCCGCATCGTATAGTATGCGGATCTCCGTCCGCTGGCTCGCCGGCTTGCCCTCGTCAGGTACCGCCTGCGACAACTCGGTTATTGGTGTGGCGGCGGCCCACGCAGATTCGTCGAGGCGTCCGTCGATGTTGATCTCGCCGTGCCTGAGCGCGGCATGTGCGACTGGCCGCGGATCACTTTGCGAGCGAGTTGTGGCCTGGCTGAATGCGAGCGATGGCAACAGGCAACAGGCAACGAGGGCTCCGAAGCCAGCGGCGGACGGACGAACGGGCATATCGGCTCCTGCGGGATGGATCTGGGTGGCCAGCGAGCAGCCGGCTGTCCTCACTTAGACCGCTCTCGCCGCGAAATGGTTGGAAGTTCCTACGGATGCTATCTTCCGCGCTCATCATACGTTGCGAACTGACAGCGGGTGTCTGGTTTTTGTAAACGGAATGTCTACAAACTTCAAAATCCTTCCTTTCGCGCTTGGATTGGTCGCCGCGGTTTCTTCGGCGCAAACCGTGTCGCGCCCTATTCATCGTCAGTCCGAGCAGGGCGAGCGGCATCTGCGAAACATTGAACAGCTCACCGACGGTGGTGAGAACGCTGAGGCGTACTTCAGTCACGACGGCAAGCGCCTGATTTTCCAAAGCACTCGCGAAGGCCGTAGCTGCGATCAGCAGTACGTGATGCGTATCGACGGCTCGCACGTTCAGCGCGTGTCGAGTGGGCTGGGCAAGACTACCTGCGGCTACTTCATGAACGGCGACCGCCGAATCTTCTTTGCCTCGAGCGAGGCCTTGGAGAAGGAGTGTCCGCCACGACCAGATCCCTCAAAGGGCTACGTTTGGCGGCTCGATCCCTTCGACATCTACATGGCGCGCGCCGACGGATCCGATCCGCGTCGACTCACCAACTTTGGAGTCTATACCGCGGAAGGTGTCCTCTCGCCTGATGGAAAGCAGATTGTTTTCACGTCGCTCAAAGACGGTGACCTGGACATCTACGTCATGAACGTCGACGGTACGAATGTCCGCCAACTCACCCACCAGCTCGGTTATGACGGCGGTCCCTGGTGGTCGCCGGACGGCAAACGGATCGTCTACCGAGCCAACCATCCGCAGACGCCCGAAGCCATCGCGACCTACAAGGATCTATTGGCCCAACGACTGGTGCGGCCGAACAAGATGGATCTCTGGATCATGAATGCCGACGGCAGCGATCAGCACCAGATCACCAATCTCGGCGCTGCCAGCTTCGGCCCATCGTGGACGCCCGACGGCAGGAAAATCATCTTCTCGTCGAACCATCACACCGACCCAAAGCTCGGGAACTTCGATCTGTTTCTGATCAATCCGGATGGATCGGGGATCGAGCAGATCACGACCGCATCAACGTTCGATGGGTTTCCGATGTTTAGTCCCGACGGGAAGAAAATCGTCTGGGCGTCGAATCGCCACGATAGCAATCCTCACGAGACAAACATCTTCATTGCCGACTGGGTGAACTAGTCGGGAAAGATCTGGCCGAGATGGTGTTTGAGATGATCGACGTAGTCGTTCATGAAGTAATCGAGCGTCGCGGGTTGATCAGATGGCACCGGTTGCCATGCGAGTTTGTCGAGATTGTGCTTCGTGCGCGGCGATTTTCTCACTGATTCGGGAGAGTTTTCCATAACGCGCGCGATCTGAATGTTGAAAGATTTCCAGAGTGTGACGAGGTCTACCCAGTGCGCGTCCCCGTACGCTTGAAACGCGACCCACGCGTCCTGTTCGTATCCCGGAAAGACCAGGTCCTCCTGAAATTGCGCGCGCACGAAACGCTGATGGTTGTTGGAAGCAGAATCGATCAAGTGGCCGATAATCTCGGCGGGCGACCATTTCCCCGGTCGCCGGTGACGCTTCGCTTCCGCATCGCTCAAACGCAGCAGCCGCGGCGTTGCCTCGTCGATCGCTCGACGGAGCTCCTTTGCGTAAGCAGGGGAGTTAGGCTGCTCGGATTGACCCATAAAGATCCTGGCGCGATCCTTCCAGAGGTTGTGGGGTAATTTCCCGACAGCGCGCTCGATTGAACTTACTTATTTACTGAAAATGAGACGGATTGCACTTCTATTGGTACTGATCATCGGTCTGGCGGCGACTTCGGCTGCACGGTCACAACAGCCGGTTACCGGCGGTCAGGCAAAGCCGGCATCGCCGGTGAAAGACTCGGTGGTGTTCAAGCCGTCGCCGGAGCTGCAGAAATCACTCGACCAGCTTGCCGCGGCGCTCCAGGGTTTGGCGCAGCGTATCGCCTCGGATCCAGAGATCAAGACTGCGGCGATGAACGTTGCGTCAGGGTTCGTGACGACCGCGCAGCAGGTGATTGCCGAGGAGTCGGTGGCGCTCGAAGGGGCGCTGAAGACCGCAGCCGAGCGGATTAACTCGGCGCAAAAGAATCAACAGACCGCACCGAAGAAGTAAAAGAAGCCGGCCCCCCGTGGCCGGCTTAAATTTTTTGCCGTGTTGGACGGCACCCACTACAGAAGTCTCGCGCGCGAAGTAGCGACCGGAGCCATCATCGGCGTCCTTTGCGCCGTCGCTGCGTACCTGCTCGGCGTCCAACAACTCACCCGAAAACCGGAAATCAGCTTTCTCCTGCCGGCTGCCGTGCTTGGTGGCGTGCTCGGCGCCACCCGACTTCGCCCGCTGTTATGGATCGGGGGCGGTTTGCTCGGTACTCTTTGCGTCCTCGTTGCATACACGCCGTTGGTTCGCGCGGTGAGCGAGCCGTTGATCCGTCGTGATCGGGTGCCGCTGCGCGTCGATGTCATAGCCGCCTTGTCCGCAGGATTGACCACTGATGGATTGGTGCGCAGCGAGACGCTGGACCGGCTGTTGAGCGGGATCGAACTGCAGCGTAAAGGAGTCGCGCCCAGTCTTATGGTATCGCGAGAGCACGTGCGCGTTGCTAAAGAAGCGATCACCGACTCCGCCGACCTGGCGAGAATTGCCGGACTAACGGCTAGTGCACCTGCGATCATATTCGTCGATTCGGTTTTCACGACGCGAACCGAAGCGCTGCAGATGAAAAAGATCGCCGACGCCCGCGGCTGGAGGCGGATTGCGGTGGTGACGTCACCGCTGCATAGCCGACGGGCGTGTGCTACCTTCGAGGCGGTCGGCTTCCAGGTGATTTGTTTACCGGCCGAAGTGCGCGGATCAGGACTCGATTCGCGCAGCATCCCGGAGGACAGGTTCCGGGGTTTCCGTTCCTGGCTCTACGAAACGTTCGCCGCTGATTCCTACAGACGCCGAGGCTGGATTCGCTGAGGCTACAACGGAGAGGGAGGGAACACCCACGATGACATCCGGAGTTACGTCAACGACGGCACGGACGCGCAACGATCCAACTGAAATCCGCGGAATCTGGAAGGTCATTTCCGCGTCGTCGGTCGGGACGATGATCGAGTGGTACGACTTCTACATCTTCGGCAGCCTCGCCACGATCATCTCGACGGAATTCTTCCCGGGTGGCAATCCAACGGCGGCCTTTCTCAAAACCCTGGCGACGTTTGCCGTTGGCTTCGCGGTGCGGCCGTTTGGCGCGCTGGTGTTCGGCAGAATCGGAGATCTGATTGGACGGAAGTTCGCCTTTCTCGCGACACTGCTGATCATGGGCGGCTCTACGGCCGCGATTGGGTTCCTCCCGGGATACGCTACGATTGGTATCGCGGCCCCGATCATCCTTGTCCTCCTCCGGTTGCTGCAGGGTCTGGCGCTTGGTGGTGAGTATGGCGGAGCGGCGGTGTACGTCGCCGAGCACGCTCCGGACGGGAAACGCGGTTACTACACCAGCTACATCCAGACGACAGCGACGCTGGGACTCTTCGTGTCGTTGGCGGTGATTCTGATCGTACGGGGAATTGTCGGCGAGGATGCATTCAAGGCGTGGGGGTGGCGAGTGCCGTTCATTCTGTCGCTCTTGCTGCTGGCGATTTCGTATTACATCCGCGTGCGTTTGCGTGAGTCGCCGTTGTTCGCGGCGCTCAAAGAGTCGGGGCGAACCTCCCGTGCCCCGATTCAGGAGAGTTTCGGTACCTGGTCGCGCTGGAAGATCTTCTTCGCGGTGCTGCTGGGAGCTACAGCGGGGCAGGCGGTCGTCTGGTACACCGGGCAGTTCTACGCGCTGCTGTTTCTACAAACCGTGCTGAAGGTGCCGCTGGTGACGTCATACGTCTGTGTCGCGATCGCCTTGGCGCTGGGCGCGCCGTTGTTCGTGTTCTTTGGAAGTCTGTCCGACCGTATCGGGCGCAAGAAGATCATGATGGTCGGGAATCTTCTTGCCGCGCTTCTATACGTGCCGATCTACCACGCGATGAAAGCGTACTCGAGCCCGGTGAATGCGGTGATGCTCACGCTTCTTGTGTTCGTGCAGGTGGTGTTCGTGACGATGGTCTACGGACCTATCGCGGCGTTCCTGGTCGAAGCGTTCCCGGCGAAAATCCGGTACACCTCGCTTTCGCTTCCCTATCATTTCGGCAACGGGTGGTTCGGCGGATTTCTTCCAATCATCGCGACGAGCCTCGTAGCGAAGACGGGGAACATCTACGCCGGATTGGCTTTTCCGATTGTCGTCTCGCTGATCACCTTCGTGGTGGGATCGCTGGTTTTGGACGACAAGCACAACGAGAGTATTTGGGCAGAGGTGGCGCCGGGGGCGTCGCCGGTAACGAGTGCGTCGTAAGCAAGAGTCGCGGGGATGACACTCGGCATTGCAGCAGCATTGCTCGTTCTCATACAGAGCAATGACTCGCTCACTCAGGAAATCGAGCGTCGCGTTGCCGCCGACTCAGGGGCGCAGGTCGGCGTTGCGTATGTGGACCTGGGCTCATCGGACACCCTGTTTCTAAACGCAGATTCGAGTTTTCACGCCGCGAGCACCATGAAGGTGCCGGTGATGATCGAGCTATTCCGGCAGGCGCGGACCGGTTCTTTTCGAATGAGCCAGGGCTTGTTGATGGTGAATCAATTCGCGTCGCTCGCGGATGGCTCGCCGTTCACTCTCGACGCCGGCTCGGACAGTGATTCCACGCTCTATCAGCGGATTGGCCAGCGCGTTCGAGTTGACTCGCTGCTTCGCTTGATGATCACGCGGTCGAGCAACCTGGCCACGAATACGCTTATTACTCTCGTCGGCGCTGATGCGGTTACCCGGACAATGCGTGAGCTCGGCGCGAGTCGCATCCAGGTTTTGCGTGGCGTCGAAGATGGGAAGGCGTTCGAGCGCGGGCTGAACAACACCACCACCGCCAGGGATCTCGCCATCATTATGCGCGCGATCGAGAATGGAACAGCGGCGGGTCCGGAAGCGACTCGCGAGATGCGTTCGATCCTGCTCGGCCAGGAGTTCAATGACCGTATTCCAGCTGGACTGCCGCCGGGTGTCCGCGTCGCACACAAGACAGGGGACATCACTGCGGTCGCGCACGACGCAGCGATTGTGTATCCCCCGGATCGGCCACCGTACGTGCTGGTGGTGCTGACTCGCGGGATCAAAGACCAGGTTAAATCGAGCAAGCTGATTGCAGATATTTCAGCGATGGTCTACGCGCACAATTCACGTCTGCATTCCCGTTCACTCACCGCGACATCAGCGCAATGAAAGTTGCTTTCCTCGGACTCGGCGACATTGGGGCGCCGATTGCGTCGCACCTGGCGCGTGATCCTTTCGATCTTGTTGTCTGGAACCGCACTGCCGCGAAGGCGCACGAATTCGCGCAGAACTACAAGGTCCGCGTCGCCGATACCCCCGCTGAAGCAGTCGCCGGCGCCGATGTGGTGATCACTTGTCTGCCGTCGTCGGCGGAGGTGGAAGCTGTCGTCCATGGGGAGAACGGAATTCTGAATGCGATGCGCAAAGGATCCGTTCTCGTCGACTGCACTTCAGGCGATCCGCCGACTTCGCGCTCGATCGCGGCGGAGCTTGGCGGCCGGGGCGTTGAATTCATCGACGCGCCAGTGAGTGGGGGAACGTCGGGCGCCAAAGCGGGCACGCTGACAGTGATGTGGGGCGGAGAAGAGACCGTCTTTCAGCGCGTAAAGCCGGTAATCGAGGCCTTCGGGAAGAAGATCGTGCATGCGGGCCCGGTCGGCAGCGGAGACGCGCTCAAAGCGGTGAACAATGCGCTGTTGGCGGTGCACATCCTGTCGACTGCGGAAGGTCTGGCCATTCTCGCCAAAGCCGGAGTGGATCCAAGAGTGGCGCTCGACGTCATCAACGCCTCGAGCGGGCGGTCTAATACCTCCGAGAATCTCATCCCGCAACGCGTGCTCACGCGCGAATTCCCGCGCACCTTCCGTCTGGCCTTGCTCGACAAGGACATCGGAATTGCGTCGGTGCTCGCGGATGATCTCGCCGTGCGAACGCCATTGATCACGCTCACCGCCGATCGCTTCCACGAAGCGCGCAAGAAGCTCGGTGATCAGGTCGATCACGTCGAAGCGGTAAAGATTGTCGAGGAAGAAAACCGGCTCGAGCTGAAGTAATGTCGAGGTGGCTCAGGTCCGCCGGCCGAGCGCGGCACGATCTACAGCCGCAATTCGCTCGGCGGCCACGTCGGGATCGATGATCGGCGCGACCTCTTCGTCTGCCAGCTCGATGGTTTGCTGTGCGCGCTCGATCACCTTCTCGCCGCCCGGAACAAGCGCGCCGAACTCCAGCTCGGCGCGTCGACAGAATCGTTCCTGACGTGCGCGGTCTTCCATCTCGAGTGGAAAGCCGAGGTTATCCAGCCGAGCGTGCATTGCTTCGTGCAGAATCGTCGCCGCCACCTCGGCGTCGGAAAAGTCTGGATTGACGCAGAATGTGAGCTCAACGAGGCAGGCTCGTTCGTTGTGGAAGTACGCGCCCCGGCACGCGAAGCGCTTCGAGACGATGAAGCTGAAGTCGCGCTGCATGTGTCGGAAATGGTGCGGAACGTACTGTCTGATGAGGGTCAAACAGCGCTCGATACGCGCAAGCACCTCAGCGCTGTCGATGTCTGGTCGCGTGCTTTCGACAACCACGGGAATGCCGAGCAAAGTCGACTGGCGGAGATCGACGCCGCCAGTAGAGTCGCCCAACCACCTCAGGATTCGCTCCAGCATAGTGGAATATTAGCGAAGCAATCGCGCTCAATCTCTTCAATTAGACCGCCCGTCACGCCATATTTGTGCACCAATGGCTACGAAAAACGCGACAGTCCTCGATGCCCGGGCTGTCGAGAGAACGTTGAAGAGAATGGCAGTCGAGATCGTCGAGCTTAACCGAGGAACGGACGATCTGATCATCGTTGGAATTCAGCGGCGCGGCGTTCAGCTGGCGGACCGGCTCGTGAAGATGATCGAAGGCGGCGAAGGAGTGACAGTGCCGCAAGGCTCGCTCGACATCACCCTCTATCGGGACGATCTGCAGACGGTCGGACCGCGACCGGTCGTTGGGCCCACGTATTTGCCGTGGGAGCTCGACGGCAAGCACGTCGTTATCGTGGATGATGTGCTTTATACTGGACGTACCGTGCGTGCGGCGCTCGACGAGCTCGCCGATTTTGGCCGGCCTGCCAACATCTCGCTGGCGGTGCTGATCGACCGCGGCGGGCGGGAGCTGCCGATTCAGCCGGATGTTGTGGGCAAGAAGGTCGAGGTTGCCGATGATGAGAGAGTGGATGTCATGGTCGCGGAGCTCGATGAGCGGACCGAGGTGGTAATCGTGCCCAAATCGGCGGCGTGACGGAGACGATCGGCAAAGACCTACTCGGGCTCGAGTCGCTGACGGGCGACCAGATTCGACTCATTCTCGACACCGCCGAGCCGTTCAAGGAAATCAGTGAGCGGGCGATCAAGAAGGTACCCGCACTGCGTGGCTCGACAATCGTAAATCTCTTCTTCGAAAATTCGACACGTACTCGAATCTCGTTCGAGTTCGCGGAGAAGCGATTGTCCGCGGACACGGTGAATGTCTCCGCATCGGGTTCCAGTGTGTCGAAGGGCGAAACGCTGGTCGATACAGCGCGCAATCTCGAGGCCATGCGAATCGACATGGTAGTGATTCGGCACTCGGCGTCGGGCGCGGCGAAGTTCCTGGCGGATCGGATCCAGTCGAACGTGATCAATGCCGGAGACGGAACGCACGAGCATCCGACTCAGGGTCTGCTCGACATTCTCACTCTCCGCGATCGTTTTGGCGATCTGAAGGGTCGGCGGGTCTGCATTTGCGGAGACATTCTGCACTCGCGCGTTGCCCGCTCGAACATCTGGGGTTTGACCAAGCTCGGCGCTGAGGTCGCGGTCTGTGGTCCACGCTCGCTGTTGCCAAACGCGATCGACGAGTTTGGCGTGCAGATATTCGACCGCATCGAAGAGGCGATCGAGTGGGCCGAAGCGCTCAACGTGCTGCGATTGCAGTTCGAGCGGATGACGGCGGGGTACATACCGTCAGCGCGAGAGTATAACCGGGTCTTCGGCATTTCCCGCGAGCGATTGGATCGCGCGAAACGTGACATTCTGGTTCTGCATCCTGGGCCGATGAATCGTGGCGTAGAAATCGATTCCGACGTTGCCGACGGACCGCACAGCGTGATTCTCGACCAGGTTACCAACGGCGTCGCGATCAGAATGGCGGTTCTGTATCTGCTGGCGGGAGGGAAGCCGGAGCTCGCAGAAGCAGCGAAGGGTGGCAGCGCCGGACGTGGCCGAGAGGATCGCGAATGAAGCCGTTACTGCTGCGCGGCGGCCGGCTGATCGATCCGTCGCAGAGTCTCGACGAGCCTGGTGATCTGCTGATCACCGGCGGTGACATTGCGGGCGTCGGTGGCAAGATCAATGGACCCGAAGAAGCAGAGATCGTCGACTGCAGCGGGTTGATCGTCGCGCCAGGCTTCATCGACGTGCACTGCCACCTGCGTGAACCTGGCCGCGAAGATGTCGAGACGATCGCAACAGGCGCGCGCGCTGCGGCTGCCGGCGGATTCACTGCGGTGTGTGCGATGCCCAATACTGACCCGGTGACCGACAATCAGGCCGCGGTTGGATTCATTGTGCGACAGGCATCGCGCGCGGGAGCGGCGAGAGTCTATCCGATTGGCGCAATCTCGGTTGGACAGGAAGGGAAGGTGCTCGCCGAGTTCGGCGAGATGGTTGGTGCCGGTGCAATTGCGGTTAGCGACGACGGAAAGCCCGTCGCCAACGCGCAGTTGATGCGAACCGCGCTCGAGTACGCGCGCACATTCAAGATTCCCGTAATCGATCACTGCGAGGAGCCGACGCTGTCAGCGGGCGGATCGATGAACGAGGGAATCGTCAGCGCGCAGCTCGGGCTGAAGGGGATTCCGGCTGAAGCGGAAGAGATCATGGTCATCCGTGACATTCTGCTGGCGCGTTTGACCGGTGGTCACGTTCATCTCGCGCACATGAGCACCAAGGGATCGGTGGAGTTGATCCGCTGGGGTAAGGAGCGCGGTATCCGAGTGACCGCGGAAGCGTGCCCGCATCACCTGTCGCTGACAGAGGAAAGTGTGCGCGGCTACGATACGAACGCGAAAATGAATCCGCCGCTTCGGACCGAAGAAGATGTCGAGGCCGTTCGTCAGGCCGTGAAAGATGGGACGATCGATCTCGTCGCCACGGATCACGCGCCGCACCACTACGACGAGAAGGAGCGCGAGTTTGCCGATGCGCCAAACGGAATCGTTGGACTCGAGACCGCACTCGCGGTCATTGTCACCAATCTCGTCGAGCCGGGGCATCTCACTTTTTCGGATCTGGTGAACCGGATGTCGTGCACTCCGGCTCGGCTATTCAATCTGCCCGGTGGCAGCCTCAAACGCGGCGGCACTGCAGACATCACGGTCTTCGATCCGAAGGCGCGTTGGAAAGTCGATCCAACGACATTCCTCTCTAAAGGTCGCAATACGCCCTACGTCGGCATGACCCTCGTCGGGCGGGCGGCTTGTACTATTGTAGCTGGCTCGGTCGTCTATCAGACAACCCTCCCTGTCCACGGGCGGGAGCAGATGAATCGAGTGAGGGGATGAGGGACGATGGCTGACAGAGAGCCGGTTTCGCTTGACGCGCTCAATGGATTGCTAAAGGAAAGACAGCGTTACGAAGAGTGGCTGACCATGCTCGAACAAAAGCGTGGCGTCACCTCTGACGCTGTGTATCAGCGCGTTCAGGCGGATTATCAAACCCGTTTGCGTGAAGTCTCGAGCAAGCTCGCGGAGCGTGCGGGCGAGTTGCGCGAGAGCATCGACACGCTCACGACCCGACTCGACGAGATCTCGCGACAGGAACAGCAGCAGCGCGAAGCGCGCCAGGAGGCGGAGCTGCGCGCGGCCGTTGGCGAGTACACCGACAAGCAATGGAAAGAGATCGGTGGGGCGTGGGACAAGGAGCTCACGCGGTTGGTGAAGGAGAAGAATACGATCGAGGGTCAGCTCACCGAGCTGAATCGGATCTTCGCACTGAGCGTGAAGGAGCGACAGGCCGAAGCGATCGCGATGGGCCGCGTGCCGACCGACGGTGACATGCGTGGCGGAACTCCGATCTCTCCAGTGGTCCCGCGACCGGCAGTTCCGGAACCACCGACACTGAATCCGCCGTCGCGTGCCGATCAACCAGCGGGTGCGCGCCAGCAGACGCCGGCGCCGACGCCCGGCAGATCGCCGTTCGATGAATTCCCGGTGCTGCGGCCCGGGTCAGGTGCGATTTCGCCTCCGTCGACGACCGCGGTCGCGACGCCACCGTCGGTCCCGAAGAGCGGCGGCGCCCACGATCCAAGATCGGAGCAGCACAAGACGCTCAAGTGCCCGGAGTGCGGAGCCGCTAACTATCCCACCGAGTGGTATTGCGAGCGATGCGGTGGCGAACTGGCCACGATGTAGAAGGGCGCCATTCGGCGCCCTTCTTTTTTATACTGACACAAAAAAAAAGGCGCCCTTGGGCGCCTTCTTCTTGTCCGCTACGATTTACTTGGCGGCTCTGGCGAGCTGGCTCTTGTGGCGAGCAGCGGCGTTCTTGTGGATCAAACCTTTACGCGCCGCACGATCGAGCAGCTTGACGGCCTCGGCGCGCTCTGCGGCGGAGCCGGAAGCGGCGCGCTTGAGCGCGGTACGCAACGCGGATTTCTGGGCGCGATTGCGGATCGCCGCGGCCCGTGATTTCCGCATGTTCTTTTTCGCTGAAGCGAGATTGGGCAAAACGAACTCCGAAAAATTCAGTGTGGTGATAGCCAAGAAATTTGGCTCGGATCAGCGGCTAAATCAAGTTGACGACAACTGAAAAATACCAGCTGGCGGCTAGCGGCTTTCAGCCGGCGGCTCCGTGCCTGTTCGAAATTCGCACTGAGGCTCGTAGCAGCGGGGCTGAAAGCCGCCCGCCGCCAGCTGGTATTTTTCAGTTAATACGCCTGTCGATGTGTTAGACGCCGTCGACTCGTGCTAACTTCTACTCCAATCGATCCTCCGAAAATTGGATAAATCCTTTGAGCAATTCATCCTCATCGCGCCGGTGTTGCTATTCTCGATGGTGGCGCACGAGTACGCACACGGATATGCCGCGCTCAAACAGGGAGACACCACCGCCTATTCGCTGGGAAGGCTGACCTGGAATCCGCTGCCGCACGTTGATCTGTTCATGACGATCATCCTGCCGCTGATTACCTATTTCACCACTGGCATCGCCTTCGGCGGCGCCAAGCCCGTCCCCGTCGTGCCGCGCAATTATCGCAACTTCAAGCGCGGGGACATCATCGTCTCCCTGGCCGGCGTCACCACGAATTTCATCATCGCAGTTTGCTGCGTTCCGCTCATCATCATCGTCGGATTGCTCGGACGGAACGCGCCGATTCTCGGTGACACCGCGGCAATCCTCCAGGCGATGCTCCTTTACGGCATCCTGATCAATCTCGCGTTGGCGGCGTTCAACCTGATTCCGATCCCGCCGCTCGACGGCTCGCACGTCTTCAAATACATCCTGCCGCCTGCATGGGCGCTCAACTATCAGCGACTCGGCGCACAGGGATTGCTGATACTTTTCCTGCTGATAAGCTTCGGGGCTCCGATATTGAATATCTGGTTCAAGCCGGTGTTCCTGCTCTCCAGTCTCGCCTCGCGCGCCGTACTACCCTATATCCTGCCCAGCCCATGGACGATGTAGAGGTGCTGCCCCCTCCAGTGATGCCGCACAACGAAGCGGCGGCATCGGAAGTTTTCGTCGTCGAGCTCGCCGAGTATTCGGGTCCGCTCGATTTGCTGTTGACCCTGATTCGCGACGAACAGATCGACATCTACGACATTCCAATTGCGCGAATCGCCGAGCAATTCCTCGCCCGCATCTCTTCGCTCAAACTCGATGAGGCGGCGGACTATCTCGAGATGGCCGCGCGGCTACTTCGCATCAAAGCGCAGATGCTGCTGCCGCGCCGCGAAGGTGAGGATGTCTGGGAAGATCCGCGCGCGGAGCTGGTGCGTCGACTGCTCGAGTATCAGCAGGTTCGCGAAGTCGTCGACGTCCTCGAGCGTCGCAGCGAGGGGAGGCGATCCCGCTTCGCGAGAGCGTATACCCAAAGCAATGTGACGATCCCGGCCGCGGGACCGCTCAAGATCTCGCTTCCCGAGCTGTTGTCGGCGGTCGATCGAGTGCTGCGTCTCGCTCGACGTCCGCACGTACACGATGTGGTGCCGCGCGCACTCGACGTCGATGGCGCGATCGGTATTGTGCGCGCGCTGATGGCAATCCGCGCTGTCGCGCAGTGGAAGGAAGTCGTGCCGAAAAAGGCCGAGCCCTGGGAGATCCTTTCGGTGCTGCTGGCGTTACTGGAGCTGGCCAAACGTGGCGAGCTCAGACTGAATCAACCGCGCGCATTTGCCGCCTTCGAGATCCGACGTGAGTCCGCTGGCGAAGCTGCTTGAGGCCGCGCTCTTCGCGAGCGCCATCCCGGTTCCGGTCGACTCATTGCGCCTGATGGCATCGCACGTCGACGACAGTGAGACGACCCTCGACGAAGCGCTCGAGGAATTGCGCGCTCATTACGAGACGGACGGTCACGGCGTCGAGCTGGTCGAAGTCGCTGGGGGATGGCAGATCCTTACGCGACCGGAATACACCGAAGCGATCGAGCGCGCACAGTTGGCCGCGCGTCCGCAAAGATTGTCGGCAGCGGCCCTCGAGACGCTGGCGATCATCGCCTACCGCCAGCCGATCGGCCGCGCCGAGATCGAGGAGATTCGCGGTGTAGGCGCGGGCGCGATTCTGAAGTCGCTCGCCGAGCGGGGATTGGTCGACATCGTCGGTCGCGGTGAAGGACTTGGGCGGCCTTTGCTTTATGGGACGACGCCATCGTTCCTCGAGCAGTTTGCCCTCCGCCATCTCGAGGAGCTCCCGCGCGCAGACGAACTGGCAATCGCACTGCGCGCGCCGCGACAGGCCACGCCGACTGGCGCTGCGCCGGCCGTCACCGACAACGGAGAGACGCCCACGCGGGCAGATTGATGCCCGAATCGATGCGCATTCAGCGCGCCCTGGCGCGCGCGGGTGTCGCTTCACGTCGCGCCGCCGAGGAGCTCGTTGCGGCGGGCAGAGTCCGGATCAACGGCGAGGTTGCCGCGACCGGGCAGAGTGTAGATCCTCTTAGCGACAAAATCACCGTCGACGGCAAGCCAGTTGCTGCACCAACATCGGTGGCCTGGCTGGTGTTGAACAAGCCGACGGGAGTGATGACGACGCGCTCCGATCCACGTGGGCGGCAAACCGTGTTCGACCTGGTGGAGGACGTGCCAGGTCTAACCTATGTCGGTCGCCTGGATTACATGACGGCAGGTGTCCTCCTTCTTACAACCGACGGCGACGCGGCGCACAAATTGACTCACCCAAGCACCGAAGTTGAGCGCACCTACGTTGCGACGGTGCGTGGCGATGGAGGCACCGCGGCACGGGAAGCAATGAGGGGGGTAGAGCTGGAAGATGGACCGGTGATGCCGCGGGATGTTCATGCGCGGCGCATCGATCGTGGGCTGTGGGAGCTCGAGCTCACGATTACTGAGGGACGAAAGCGGGAAGTACGGAGGTTGTGTAAGGCATTGGGGCTCGTTGTCGAGGGCCTGGTGCGAACGAGGTTTGGGCCGGTGAAGCTGGGATCGCTCCCATCCGGTAAGACGCGGCCACTGACTGCGCGCGAGGGTGAAATCATCAACGCGCTCACGAAGACTGGCGGCACGAGAAAGAACATCACCAGAGGAACGAGACGTGAGCGCACAAACGGTTATCGCGGCTGATGCATCGATAGTTAACGAAGTCGTTCATCAGGTCGGTCGACGCATCGTGGGTCAGGAATACATGGTCGAGCGCCTGCTGATAAGCCTGCTCACCGGCGGACACGTTTTGCTCGAGGGCGTACCAGGTTTGGCCAAGACCCTGACGGTGCGAACGCTCGCCGAGACGATCAACACTTCGTTCAGCCGTATTCAGTTCACTCCCGATCTGTTGCCGGCGGACGTCGTCGGAACTCAGATCTTCGATCAATCGACGGGCAGATTCTCGGTCAAGAAGGGACCGATCTTCGCCAACATCATTCTCGCCGACGAAATCAACCGCGCACCGGCGAAGGTGCAGGCGGCGCTGCTCGAGGCGATGCAGGAAAAGCAGGTGACGATCGGCGGCACGACGCACGTGCTCGAGGAGCCGTTCCTTGTCCTTGCGACCCAGAACCCGATCGAGCAGGAGGGCACCTACCCGCTGCCCGAAGCGCAGGTCGATCGGTTCATGCTGAAGCTGCACGTCGGATATCCGTCGCGCGACGAGGAGAAAGAAGTCCTGCGCAGAATGGCGAGTGGCGAGCCGATTCCGGTCGAGCGAGTTGCATCCCCGAAAGAGATCCTCGATATGCGGCGCCACATCGCCGAGCTGTATATCGACGAGCGAGTGGTTGACTACATCGTCGAGATAGTGCACGCCACGCGCAATCCGGATCAGGCGGGCCTGGCCGAGCTCAAGCCGCTGATCGAATTCGGCGCCAGTCCGCGCGCGACGTTGTCGTTGGCGCAGGGTTCACGCGCGCACGCGTTCCTGCGCGGCCGGGCGTTCGTCACGCCTGACGACGTGAAGGCCATTGCGCCCGACGTGCTGCGTCATCGCGTGCTACGCACCTACGAGGCGGAAGCCGAGGAAGTCACCAGCGACGAGATCGTCGGACGCATTCTGGAGGCGATTCCGGTTCCGTGATCGGGATTTTCCGGCGGCGACGCGAGCGTAAGGAGGCACCGAAGCGCACTCCAGAAAGACCGATGGGGGTGCCGCCGGAGATTTTGCGCCAGGTCAAGCTGATCGAGCTGCGCACGCGGGGACTAGTGAACTCGGTTTTCACTGGTGAGTACCGCTCGGTGTTCAAAGGGCAGGGGATGGAGTTCTCCGAGGTGCGCGAGTACCAGCCCGGTGATGAAGTGCGCTCGATCGACTGGAACGTCACCGCGCGGATGCGCCGCCCTTTCGTCAAACGTTACATCGAAGAACGGGAGCTGACGGTGATGCTCGTGGTCGATCTTTCCGGCTCCGAGCGCTTCGGAACGGTGAATCGCTTCAAGAGCGAGCTCGCCAGTGAGCTGGCCGCGGTGCTGGCGATGTCAGCTGTTCGCAACAACGACCGCGTCGGTGTGCTGCTGTTCACCGATCGGATCGAGCACGTGATTCCGCCGCGCAAAGGCCGCCGGCACGTGCTGCGGATCATTCGCGACATCCTCGCCTTCGAGCCGGTTGGACGCGGGACCGACATGGTGCGCGCGATCGACTACGTCGCCCGGATGCTCAATGAGCACGCGATCGTCTTCATCGTTTCCGATTTTCTCGAGGAGGACATCTCGCATCCGCTCAAGCTGCTCGCGCAGCGTCACGATGTCGTTGCGGTCACCGTCGACGATCCAAGCGAGCGCAATCTGCCTGACATCGGCATCGCGCGCCTGCTGGATCCGGAGACGGGCGAAACCATCGAAGTCGATACCAGCAGCAAAACCGTCCGTGACATCTACTCGCAGCGCGTAAACGCGGAGCGCGAAGAGCGGAAGCATCTCCTGCGCCGGCTCGCCATCGACGAAGTCGCTGTGCATACCGAAGGCGGAGTGGTCGAGCCGCTGCTTCGGTTCTTCCGTCAGCGCGAGACGAGGCTGCGCCGGTGAACCTGCTCACGCTAGCGTTATTGCTCCAGCAGGCGGTTACGACTCTGCAGCCCTCGGCGAGCCTGAATCAGCTGCCGATGCAGATGGGGTACCGTGTCAAGCCGGATACCGTACTGATCGCGCAGCCGTTCGATCTCTTCATCAAAGTTCTGGCACCGAAAGGTGTGCGGTTCGAATTCCCGCTCGGCCCTGATACCACAAGCCAAAACGGCGTCCGACCAATCGAGCTCCGCGGCGAGAAAGTCGTCACGATGCTCGGCGATACCGCTGTCGCGCTTTACCATCTGGTAGCCTGGGACATCGGAACACAGTCGCTGCGATTCCCGGACGTCGTAATCAGGTACGAAGGCCAGGAGCGCCACGCCCCGCTCGCCGACGCAAACGTGTTTGTGAAATCGGTGCTGCCGGCCGACACTTCGCTGCGTGTCCCGAAGCCGCCGCGGCCGCTCATCATCCTGCCAGTTTTCAACTGGCTGTTGTGGGCGGCGATACTCGCGGCGGTGATTGCGCTGGTGCTGCTATGGTGGGCGTGGCGCCGGTGGCGCAACCGCCCGCGCCCACCGATCGACGCCTACGTTCGCGCGCAGCAGGAGTTCTCGCGCATCGAGGCGCGAAAGCTCATCGAGAAAGACGAGCCCGAGGAGCATGTCGCGGCGATGGTGGATGTCGTGCGCGAATATCTCGCCGCGAGAGTGCCGGGGGTGCGTCGCTCGAACACCAGTACCGAGCTTTTGTCGGCAATGCGGCCTGCAGATGGCGTCGAGGCGCAGCTGCCCGGAATCCTCGAGCGCTCGGACATGGTGAAGTTTGCGCGCGCAAGCGTGACTCGAGACGAAGGGGCGTCGACGGGGGCGTTGGCGCGGGAAATCGTCGACCATGTCGAGGCCCGAGTCAATCCTGAATCGGAGCCGGCGAAACGACTCAACGCGGCCAATGCAAAGGAGAAGGCGGCTTGAGCGTCTTCGGGCTCTTCGAGTTCTTCACGCCAGAGGCGCTGTGGCTGCTGTTGCTGCTGCCCGCCTGGTGGGTTTGGCGCCGGCTGCGCCGCAAAGACGCGATCGTGTTCTCGAGAACCTCGGTACTCGCGGCAGGGCCGCACACCGGCGGCTGGGTGCCGCGCGCGATCTTTCTCCTTCGCAACCTCGCGCTCTTCTTCCTCATTGTCGCCCTCGCCCGTCCGCGCTCTGGCGCACACACCGAGACCCAGACGAGCGAGGGAATCAACATCGTGCTGGCGATCGATCTATCCAGCTCGATGCTCGCGCTCGATTTCCGACCGAACAACCGTATCGAAGTCGCGAAAGACAAGGTGAAGCAGTTCATCAATCGCCGCACCTCGGATCGCATCGGAGTCGTCGCCTTCGCCGGTGAAGCCCTGACTCAGGTGCCGCTGACGACCGATTATCCCGTCGTTCTCCAGGCTGTCTCGAATCTTCAGGCCGGCCAGCTCGAAGACGGCACCGCGATCGGCAACGCGATCGCGACCGCCGCCAATCGCCTTCGCGATGCACCGGGCAAATCGCGAGTTCTCATTCTCCTAACCGACGGCGTCAACAACCGCGGATCGATCGAGCCGCTCGTCGCCGCCAAGGCTGCCGAGGCGTACGGCATCAAGGTCTACGGGATTGGCGTCGGCAGCGTCGGCATGGCGCCGGTGCCGGTCGGTCGCAATGCCGCTGGTGGTCTGCGCTACGAGTATCAGCCAGTCGAGATCGATGAAGCGCTGCTCAGCAACATCGCGCGGATGACTGGCGGCCGCTATTTCCGCGCTCGTGACGCTTCCTCGCTGCAGAACATCTACTCGTACATCGATCAGATGGAACGCGCGCCGGTGCACACCACAACCACGGTGCGTTACCGCGAGCTGTATCGTTGGCCGCTCACGATCGGAGTGCTGCTGTTGTTCGGTGAGCTCGCGCTGGTCGCGTGGAAGGCGCCGCTGCCATGAGCTTCACCTACTATCTCCGCTACGTACAGTGGCCATGGGCGCTGCCGCTCATCATCGTGCTGCCGATCGTCACTGCCTGGCTGGTGCGTTGGGGCATCCGTGCGCGCCGAGAAAGACTCGCTCGACTCGGCACGCCTTCGATGATCGCGCGGCTTGCGCCTTCGGTCGCGCAGCAGCGAGCTTCGTCGGCGGTTCTTCGCGCCGCGCTGGCAACGCTGTTGATCGCCGCCGCGATCGTTGGACCGCGCTGGGGTGTCGAGCAGACCGTAGTCAAACAGCAGGGCGTCGATGTCGTACTCGCGCTCGACGCATCGCTGTCCATGCTCGCCACCGACGAGCGGCCAAGCCGTCTGCAGGCAATGAAGGAGGACATCAATCGGCTCCGCGATCTGTCGCCTGGAGATCGCTTCGCACTGCTCGCCTTCGCTGGTCGCAGCTACATCCTCACACCGCTCACCGTCGATCAGAGCGCGCTCGACCTCTATCTCCAGAATCTGGATCCGTCGATCGTCGGGCAGGGCGGCAGCTCCCTGGCCAGCGCGCTACGCCAGGCGACCAATCTCCTGGCGCTCAACAAATCGCAGGGAGACAAAGCCATCATTCTGATGAGCGACGGCGAAGGGTTTGACAATCCCGACCAAGTGCTGAACGAAGCACAACGGGCGCGACAAATGGGATTCACAGTCATCACGGTCGGGTTTGGAACGCAGCAGGGATCCACGATTCCGATTATCGAGAATCGCATCGTCACACAAAAGAAAGATGAAAACGGAAACGTGGTGGTTACGCACTACGATCCCACGCTGCTCAGGCAAATCGCGCAGGAGGCGGGCGGCATTTTCATCGATGCGGCGACTCCGGACAAGGCGGGTAAGATTCGTCTCGCCCTCAATAACCTCCACGCCAATCCGCGCTCTGTCGTTTCGGGTGAGAACCTCGGCGTGCAGTATCAGTGGTTCCTCCTGGCCGGGCTGCTACTGCTGGCGCTCGACACGTTCCTCCAGACGAAGCGCCGGCGTGGGCGCGCGCTGGCCGCCGCTGCTGCGACGGCGACGATGCTCATGGTGACGATCTCTTGTCGCAGTGCGCCGCGCGACAAAGCCGCCATCGAGCTTTACAACACGGGAACTCAGCTGCTCCGGCGCGACTCGCTGCAACAGGCGATTCCCCCGCTCAGCAAGGCGTCGGAAACCAGGGACGCTGAGGCAAGGCATCACGCGCGATTCAACCTCGGTCTCGACTATCTGGTACAGGGGCGCCGTTCCAAGGATTCCGCCGATGCGAAGCTCGATAGCGCGCTCTTCCGCTACAAACAAATCCTCGAGGTTGCAGTCGCCGACTCCGATGCACGCTGGAACTACGAGCTCGCCCTGCGTCAGAAGAAAGGCGGTGGTGGCGGGGGCGGCGGCGGTGGTGGCGGAGGGGGCGGCGGCGGTGGAGGTGGTGGTCGCAGCCAGGCTCCGAATCCAGCGCCCAGCCCGATTCAGTCGCAAGCTCCGAAACCGGTGCCAGGCATGACGCCGCAGCAGGCGGAGGCAGTGCTCAATGCCGCCGAGGACAAAGAGACCGACGTCCAGGGACAGCATCAGAAAAAGAATGTCCCCGCTCCGCCGAGGGGCAAGGATTGGTAGCTTCGCTATTGCGATGCCGATAATCTCGATCCTCCCCAGCTCGGTTGCCGACCAGATCGCCGCCGGCGAAGTCGTCGAGCGACCGTCATCCGTGGTCAAGGAGCTCGTCGAAAATTCGATCGACGCCGGCGCGACCATCATCGACATCTCGCTGGAAGAGGGCGGTCGGAAGACGATCCGTGTTAGCGATGATGGCACCGGAATCAGCGCTGAAGACGTCCCAACCGCGCTCGCTCGTCACGGGACATCGAAAATTCGAGCTGCGGCTGACCTTGTGGGAGTGCCGACGTTCGGCTTCCGCGGAGAGGCACTCCCGGCGATCGCATCTGTGTCGCATTTGGAGATCCAAACAGCGACTGCAGATGGAGAAGGAATCCGGATGAGAGTCAGTGGCGGTCGCTCATCTCCAGCTGAACGAATTGCCAGGCAGCGGGGAACTACCGTCACGGTGGGGCAGCTGTTCTACAACGTTCCCGCTCGTCTCAAGTTCCTGCGGAGCGCGCGCTCTGAGTGGCGTAGTGCGGTCGAAGCTCTGACTGCGCTGGCGCTGACGCAGCCATCGCTGCGCATTCACCTCTCGCACGATGGCCGCACTGCGCTCACACTTCCTCCGGTCACCAGCGTTCGCTCTCGGCTTGGCGCGATCTGGGGTGGACGCTATGCGGAAGATCTCGTCGATGTCGACGATGTCGCCGGACCAATTCATACCAGCGGACTCGTCCAGCGTCCCGCCGATGTCGGTACCTCAACGCGGCGCGTTTTTCTTTCGATTAACGGCCGCGCCGTGCGCGACGCCGGAATTGGCCGCGCCGTGGAAGCTGCGTATCGATCGACGATAGTTGCCGGAGTCCGCCCATCGTTCTTTCTGAACGTGATGCTGCCCGCGGATTCCGTCGATGTGAATGTGCATCCCGCGAAGGCGGAAGTTCGGTTCCGCGACCGCTGGACGGTCGAGCGGGCAGTCGAGTCCGCGGTCCGCCGAGCGCTGGGGACGCTCGATAGCGCACAATCCTTTGGCTGGCGCGGCTCCAATTTCGGATTCACGCCGGCCGCGCCATACGAAAGCCCGGGCAACGAAATTCTTCGTCCCCCAACGATGGGCGACGCGCCGTTATTCACTCCAGATGGCGAGATCGAGACGGAAGCTGGCGAGGCCGTCGCTGAGCTGGAGACCGCCGCCGCACCGCAGGTCATCCCACCGCTGTTCCAGCTTCGCCGCACCTACATGACCTTCGAGCACGAGGAAGGACTGGTTCTCATCGACCAGCATTCTGCCCACGAGCGCGTGCTATACGAACAGTTCATGCGCACCCTCGAAAGCGGCTCGTCGTCGGCGCAGCGGCTTTTACTTCCCTTGACCTTGCACCTCGGCCCCGCCGAAGCAGACGCGTTCGAATCGAATCGCGAGTACCTCGAACGTATTGGTTTCGAGATCGAAGGCTTTGGCGGAAACACGTTGATCGTGAATACGGTTCCAATGCCACACCCGCGCTTCGACGCCGAGCGCTGCCTGCGTGAATCACTCGACAGTTTGACCGGCGATAGAATCGCGGGAACCGCGGCTCGTCACGAGCGCCTCGCCGCAACGGTCGCGTGCAAAGCAGCGATCAAAGCCGGGGATGAACTCTCTCAGGGCGAGATGCGCTCGTTGTTTGCCGCACTTCGCGACACGAGCCTTCCCGCGCACGACGTTCATGGCCGATCAACGATCGTGCATCTAACCTGGGACGAAGTGGAGCGGCGCTTTGGCCGGCGGTAAGATCCGGATCATCTGCGGGCCCACTGCCGCCGGGAAATCCGCAGTTGCGATGATGCTCGCCGAGGAATTCGGCGCTGCGATTGTGAGCGCCGATTCCCGCCAGATCTATTGCTACTTCGACATTGGCACAGCCAAGCCGACGCGCGCCGAATGCGCGCGCGTCAGTCACTACGGCGTCGATGTCGCCGAGCCCTCCGAGCGATACTCGGCGGCCAGGTGGGCAGAGGAAGCGCGCG
>DASTGU010000095.1:0-14322 GCA_035718845.1 Gemmatimonadaceae bacterium
TCTCGAACACGTCCGCGCGCTGGCCAACGAAGCCGATCGCGTGGCCGGCCAGGATCAGATGTCCGGTGGATGAGACGGGAATGAACTCGGTGGCGCCTTCGACCAGACCGAGCACTGCCGCTCTGAGGATGTCGGTTGTCACGGCAACGGAGTAGAGCACGCTACCAAACTAATTCGTTCGTTCAGCAACCCAAACCTCCTTGTAGCGTTGCGCTACCGGCACTCCGTCGTCGCAACGCTAGTCTCGTCACGAGTGTTGTCTTGGATACTGTCGCAGCAGCCAATCGATCGAGCGGAGAGTGGCGCGCCGATCTCCCCTCGGTTTCCGTCGCGGGCCGCGTCCTGGCATATCTCGCCATGGTTGGCCTGCCTGTGATCGGGATATTTCTGGTCCTGGGCCGCGGCGCGTCATTGACCGCGCCGTTCTCCAGATCAACGACCGCGACGGGACTTCCGTCGATCGCTGCGCGCGATATCGTGCTGCGCCTCGACACGTTTCTCGTTCAGATATTGATAATCCTCGCGCTGGCTCAGGTCGTCGGCCTCGCCCTGCGAAAAATCGATCAGCCGCCTGTCATCGGCGAGATGCTGGCTGGCATTCTGCTCGGACCATCAGTCCTCGGCGCCGTCTCGCCGACCGCATACGCTCTCTTGTTTCCCATCGGCAGTGTGCGCTTCCTCGCCAGCGTCAGTCAGCTGGGGCTGGTGATGTTCATGTTTCTCGTTGGGCTCGAGCTTCGGCCAAACGAACTGAGGGGCCGCGGATACGCCGCGATTCTGGTCAGCCATTCGAGCATTGCGCTGCCGCTCTTTCTTGGTGTGCTGGTTTCTCTGTTATTGTATCCGGCGATTGGCACCAACGACGTTGGCTTCCGCGCCTTCGCACTGTTCGTCGGCGCGGCGATGAGTGTGACGGCGTTTCCCGTACTGGCGCGCCTTCTCGCCGACCGCAAGCTCACCGGCACCCGACTCGGCGCATTGGCGGTGGCGTGTGCGGCGGTGGACGACGTCAGCGCGTGGTGTATTCTCGCGATCGTCGTCGCGATCGCGCGACCCGGCGTCGGAACATCTAACATTTGGCTGACACTCGCCGGGAGCGCCGCGTTCGTGGCGGCGATGTTCGTCGTCGTGCGACCGCGATTGGCATGGCTGGCGGGCCGTTACTCCACGGAGGGCCGTATCAGCCGAGAGCTGCTGGCAGCCATTGTGATGGTGATGCTCGCCGCGGCATGGGTGACGCAGACGCTGGGCATTCACGCGCTGTTCGGTGCGTTCGTCGCGGGCGTGGTGATGCCCAAGTCGCCAAACTTCGTGCGTGATGCCGCGCGCCCATTCGAGGACGTGATGCTGGTGGTGTTGCTGCCGCTCTTCTTCGCCACCACGGGGATCCGCATGAGTCTGGACATCTTTGAGGGCGCCGCGATGTGGGGATTCTTCGGACTCGTATTGCTCGTGGCATTCGCCGGCAAGCTCGGCGGATCCGCTGTCGCGTCGCGGGTGGCCGGGCTGTCGTGGCGCGAATCGCTGTCACTCGGTGCGCTGATGAATACACGCGGCTTGATGGGACTCATCATCCTCAGCGTGGGTGTGGACGCCGGTGTCGTCTCTCAGCCGCTGTTTGTAATGATGGTGCTGATGTCGATTATTACAACGATGGCAACTGCTCCGCTTCTCTCAGCGTTCGGGCTGTCGTCGCGCGTGAGATCTACCGGCCCATAGGCCGACAATGTATGGTGAGCTCGTGTCAGTGTAATGGCTGCGATTCGCAATTCGGCGCCGAGCACGCGGTCAACGATCTCAAGCGATATCGCGAGAACGGTCCGGATCGCACGACCCAGCTGTTGCTCAATGCGCTCGTGCGCGAGGATTTGAGGGACGCAACGCTACTGGACATCGGTGCTGGAATCGGCGTCATCCATCACGAGCTGCTGTCCGAGGGCGTGCGATCGGCAACGCACGTGGATGCGACCGATGCCAATATCGGAGCCGCGCAGCAGGAGGCGGCGCGTCGCGGACATGTTGACCGCGTAGATTTTCGACAGGGCGATTTCGTCGAGCTGTCGTCGGAGATTCCGGCTGCCGACATCGTCACCCTCGATCGCGTGATCTGCTGTTATCCGAACATGGAGCAGCTCGTCTCGGCGTCGGCGGCCAAGGCGCGCCGATTCTACGGCGCCGTTTATCCGCGAGACAGATGGCTTAACAAGGCGTGGGTGACTCTCGAGAACTTTGCCCGGCGCATACTGGGGAATCCGTTTCGCACCTTCGTGCATCCGGTCGCCGCCATCGATGAACTGCTCCGGCGAAACGGACTCAGGCGGCGATCAGCTCACGACACCTTCGTCTGGCGCGTGGCAGTATACGCGCGGGATTAGCTGTTGCGAGTCGCTAGGCGAGAGACCGCGTGTGATGACGCGTGTGAGCTGTGAGTAGCCGCAAAGCACTGTAGGGTGTGAGGTCGCCGAAGTAGGCGTGGGTCATGCGGGGCAGGGAAGACGTGCCGGCTGCATTGCGGAACGCATCGGATGCTTCGCGTGACGCGCGCAACAATCGACCGCGCATGGCGTCGCGAGTTAGCATCTTCGTCTCTTCGACGTTCGGCCGCACTTCACGCGGCGCTTTCGCCCGCGGAAACCGTGTGGTCGCAATGATCAGCGGAAGCGCGAATGTCCGTAAGAACCACGCATAGCGTTTCGAAACGACGAGCTGCATGCTTGCGCCGCGGAGCATCGCGTCTCGCCCGAGCTCGTAAGCGTTGCAGATGTGAAGAGCAACGGCGGCAGTCGACCATTTACCGTCGGCACTACGCTGCCATTCGTCCAGCGGACATTTCTCGCATGCGGCGAGAAAGTCGCGGACTGCTGCTTCGTGTTTTGCGACTGCGGCATTCCAGCGGGCTTCGCTCCGCATTATCGTCGCCTACTCGATCCATCGTGCATACGCAGAGGACCCGTCCAGAAGATGAGGATTCGCGCTACCTCGCTGCGCCGACCGGCGCGCAAAGCTCCTTTCAGGCCGCTGATTTTAATGCTTCGGCGATACCTGCGGGACAATAGCGACACACACAATATGTGAATACCTGCGGCACTCCCGACGGTGTGATGTGCACCTGCCGCTCGCTTCCCAGCAGACGAAAGTCGGTCCCGAACTCACCGTGCAGCGCCTCAGCGCTGTATCGCGCCACACTCAGTCCGCTGCAACGCTCTGGGCCATCTTCGGCAAATGTCCCCACGATCACGTGACCACCCGGTTTGACGGCACGTTGCACCTGCGAAACGTACCGGTGCCGATCGCGCTGATTAATCAGAAAATGAAATACGGCGCGGTCATGCCAGATATCGAACGCGCTCTCCGCAAGCTCCGCTGTGAGCACATCCGCTTCCACCCAGGTGACCTGCTGCGCCACAGCGCCGAGACGTGTTCTCGCGAGCTGAATACCGGTGGCGGAGAGATCGAGAACGGTCACGTCACCATATCCAGCGTTGAGTAATCCATCGACCAGCGTGGACGCACCACCACCAACGTCGACGATGGTCGCGTTCCGGCTGGACGATACACTTTTAATAAGGCGCAGCGAAAGCTCGGCATCCGTCTGGTACCAGCTGACGCCTCGCTCACCTTTGGTTTGATATACCGAGTTCCAATGCGCCTTCGGATCCATTCGCGCCTCGCTGCCCGCTCATTATACACCATCCGCTGGGACTTTATGGGCTCAATCACGGCGTTCGGCCTTTCCCCTACAGCGATTAAAGGTTCTCCCGCTGGTTCGGCCAGCGCTCCCACTCAGTTTTATTTTGGGCGGCAAAGCTGGAACTTCGGCCGACCCATACCGAGGTCGCGGGAGTTCTGGCGGCTAGCTCGCCGGCAGTTGGCGGAGGTGGCCTATGGAAGTCTTCGTGACATTCTTCGTGATCCTGATCTCGGGAATGGCGCTTCCGATCGTGCTTTTCGTGTCAGGAGTGCTCTTCGAGTTTCTCCTGCTGATTTACGTCGGATTGGCAACGATCGTGAATCGGATTAAGAAGCTCGGCAGGCCGAGCGTCGTGCCGCAATACGGCGTACGCAAGATCGGTTGGGCGGGTTAGCAGACCAGCTGACCTTCAAGACGCACCGGAGTCTTACAGTTTCTGCACGCGGAAGTTTAGAGTTCCCGAGTAGTTCGTGAGTGTAAACTCAATCCTCCACGTACCGGCCTGACCAACAGCCGTCGCCTCATTGAGGCTTGGGCTGAGTGGCTGGCTGTAGACGGTTACGCCGGCGGCGTCCTTGATGTCGAGGTGAGTGCTGCCGTTTGTCGTGACCGTGGAATGATTGACGGTCGCACGTGTGCCAGAATTCGTCCACGAATAAGTGAACGTATTGGTGACGTTGGTGACATTGGTGGCCTGCGCCTGGAAATTGTCAGCTGCGTTGCTGATCTGCGGTTGAAAAGGGCCGAGAGCGTGATTGCTTCCGCAGCCGACCAGTGTGCCAAACATGAGCACCGTCGTCGCGCCAAGAATCCGAGAAGAAATGCGAAACATGAGGTCTCCGTGTGCTTTCGCAAAGCACAATCTTAGCGCGGGACCGCAATCTATCTGTCCGAGATACGCTGATATTGGGGTGAGACTTTTCCGCACGGCGGCGACCTGGATGCTCTCATAGCTTCGCTCAAAAGCTGCGCGCGAGTATCGCCCCCATGATCACCAGCGCGACGAGATTGGCGCCGGCATTGATCGCGAGGAAGCTGATAGACCGTTTCGCGGCCGCATAGTCGTCGAGCAGAACGACGAGAATGAAGCCGAGCCAGTTGAAGAAACCGACGGCGGCGCCCGCCCCGATGCTCCGAGCACCGGCGTAAAACACGGCGTGAGCCAGCACGAACGTCATCAACACCGCGCCGACGATCCACACCGTCATGCCTTTGGCCATCCCGCCCTGCATGGTTTCAGGCGAGACACCAGCGCCTTGCTGCCACGGTTTGAGAAATAGCAGGGGAGAGTACCACAGCGCGCCGACGACCACCTTCACAACCACTGCTGCGATGAACGATCCAGGATGAAGCGGAACTGGTTGCATTGCGTCCTCGTTGGATCAGAGAGAGAACATCTTACGAAATCGTTTTACGATCTGCCATTCTCGGCCCGGTCCTATCGAGTCGCGCTTTCACTCAGGCTGGCGCCTTTAGTCGACGAAGTGTCTCCTCGTCGTGCTCGCCGTCGAAGTATTTCCGGAGAACGTTTTCGAACACCGGTTCGTCAGACACCGCGGCGAATAACGTCGCCGAAGAGCGGAGCTTCAGATCGTCGGGCGAGCAGAATATTTCCAGCGCCGACCGTCCGTCGATATTCAATACAGCGGCGAAGCATTCCCGCAGACGCGCGCCCAGCAGGGGATGAGCGAGATAGGCCCTCGCCTCGGCCTCGCTCCTGATCGAGTAACGGCGCGACATCGCGCTGCCGCCGAGTCCCTCGATCTGCGGGAAGACATACCACATCCAATGCGAACGCTTCTGCCCGGCACGCAGCTCGGACAGTGCGCGCGCGTAGTCGGGCTCCTGCGCGCGCACAAACCGATCGAGGTCGTACGGATCGTCAGAGCAAGTCATAAGGAGTCGCCTGCCGCTCAAAGCGGCGCTCATTGCGTTGGATGGCTCCAATCAAAATGCGTGACATAGGGGATTTCCTCACGGCTAGTCCTGAGACTCCCGATAGTACAAGAACTGGCGGTTGATATCTAACAGACGATGAAACTGGAAATCATCTCCAGATACCCGTCGGCCGATACCAATCCGACACCGCTCCTTTTTATACACGGTGCGCTGCACGGCGCGTGGTGTTGGGATGTCCATTTTCTGGATTACTTCGCCGAGCACGGATTCGCGGCGCATGCAGTCAATCTGCGCGGCCACGGGGAGAGCGACGGAGCCGACAGATTGCGCTGGACGCCGATCGTCGACTTCGTCGAGGACGTCACCAACGCGGCGCAGCAGCTTCCCGCTTCACCGATTTTGATTGGCCACTCAATGGGCGGATTCATCATCGAGAAATACCTCGAGCATCGCTCCGCGCCCGGAGCGGTGTTGATGAATACCCCGCCGCCGACCGGACTTCTCCCCGCCGCTCTCCGCATCGCGAGGCGCCATCCGCTACTCTTCGCGAGAATCAATCTGACTTTCAGCCTGTATCCACTGGTGCGCACTCCAGCGCTGGCGCGCGAAGCGTTTTTCTCCGACGTTTCCGATCAAGAGCTTCTCAACTACTGGGAAAGAATGCAGAACGACTCCTTCCGCGGATTTCTCGACATGGTCGCGTTGGATCTGCCGAAACCGCCCAGGCCGGGCACTCCTGTGCTGGTGCTGGGCGGCGCACGAGACAACATGTTGAAGCCCGCCGAGATCGAAGCAACCGCCAGAGCCTACAACACGCGAGCGGAGATCATCGCCGATTGCGCGCACAACATGATGATCGAGTTACGCTGGGAGACCGTTGCGGAGCGCATTCTCGCGTGGCTCTCGGGCACCTCTGGCAACGCACCAACGCGTCGCGCTCGTAACGGCGTCGAGTCTGTGCTAGACTATTCATCAACAGGAGGTTGACATGATCAGCCAGACGCCTTCGACCTCGATTTCCGCTGTTGCGATGGACCGCGGTTCCTACCGCCACCTGTTCGCGCCCGAGGTTCGCTACCCGCTTCTTCTGGCAGTCGACAACGACGATAGCGCGCCAGCTGCGATCGAGTTGACCGCTGCGCTCGCAGAGCGCGGTGCGGAGCCGACGGTGCTCAAAATCGTCGAGCTGCTGTCGCCAGCCACCGGCAGAAATGCCGCCGAGACGACGTTTGCCTTCGCGCAGGCCGCGCTGGGTAGAGACGTCGGTCAGCATCAGCAGAATCTCATCAGCTACATCATGCAAGAAACGCTGGGCGATGCGCCGGATTGGCCCCGCAAAACGGTCGTCGGCGATCCTGCATCGGCCATCGTTTCCCAGGCTGACGAGCTGCGCGCCGACTTACTCGTGATGGGAATTCAGCAGCACGGGAAATTCGCGCGGCTGCTAGGCGAGAATACCGCTACCCGCGTCATGGCGAAGGCTTCGATGCCAGTGCTGGGCGTGCGACCGCAGACGATCCGGTTGCCGCGGCTCGTGATGGTGGCGACCGATTTCGGAAAATCCAGCTGGGAAACAGCGCACATCGCGGCAAATCTCGTGAGCCCGGGCGGGACCGTTGTAATCGCTCACGTTTCGTGGTCGCCACCGGTAATTGATGAGACCGACGAAGGCGCAGCGCTAATCCAAACCGAGGGAATCGAACGCGTCTTCGAGCGGCTCGCCGACGAGCTCAAGACGGGCAGATCGATCGACGTGAAGCTGGTAGTGCGGCAGGGCGACGCGGGCACCGAGCTCCTCGCCGCCGCGGATCAGATCAATCCCGACCTGATCGCGAGTGCGAGTCAGCGTCATCGTCTACTCACCCGGCTGCTCGTCGGGAGCGTCAGCCGGAAGTTGGTGCTCGATGGCAGGTGGTCAACGTTGATCACTCCACCGATCGCATAATCGCCAGACATCGATGCCTGCCGCAGACGGAGGAAAAGTGCGACAGGCGCTGCTTGCGTGCGGTATGCTGTCGTCGCTGCTGTACGCTGCCACCGACATACTTGGCGGAACGAGATACGAGGGCTACAGCTTTTCTTCGCAGGCAGTCAGCGAGCTGATGGCGATTGGAGCGCCATCGGAAGCTCTCGTCGATCCGCTGTTCATCATATATGGCGTCCTCGTAATCGTCTTCGGCATCGGTGTATTTCGCGAAGGCTCGCGCCGCGCCGGTACGCTGCGGGCCAGCGGCGCGCTGCTCATCGGATACGGGGTGTCTGGATTGGCAGGGCCTACGCTCTTCGAGATGGAACAGCGCGGTGCGGGCGGGCCGGAGAATTCATTCCCCCACATAATTCTCACAGCTGCACTCGTGTTGTTCTTGATTCTCGCAATCGGCTATGGCGCCTTTGCGCTGGGTAGGCGATTCCGCATCTATTCCTTCGTAACGCTACTAATAGTAGTTGTATTCAGCATGCTGGCAGCTCCCTATGGCGCCAGACTTGCCGCAGGTCAGGCCACGCCGGGTTTTGGAATTCTCGAGCGCATCAACATCTACTCATTCCTTGCCTGGATCGCCGTGCTGGCTATTGCGCTGTTGCGGCGGCCAACGTCCCGGTAACATCAATCGACATATGCCAAGAAAGAAACCAGCCTCACCCGATAAGAGCGCACCGCTCATAGAAGCGCTGAGCCTGACGGAAAGCGAGAAGATCCTCGCGCGAAATAGCGTTGGGCGCCTCGCCTTCAGCGTCCGGGACCGAGTGAACGTAGTTCCAGTTCACTTCGTGTACGACGAGGGCTGGGTCTACGGTCGCACATCACCCGGCGGAAAACTTCTCCAGATCTTGCGCAACCGTCGCGTCGCGTTCGAAGTCGACGAACACGTGGCGCTGTTCGATTGGAGAAGCGTGGTGGTTCATGGGACGTTCTACGTCATCGAGCAAAGCGAGGAGAACGCCGCTGTGTTCGAGCACGCCGTCGGTCTGCTACGCAAGCTGATTCCGGCCACATTGACGTCTTCCGACCCCGTTCCCTTTCGCTCGCATCTTTTCCGGATAAACGCAGGAGAAATCAGCGGCCGCGCGGCAAGCCCAACCGGTGGCCGCGTCGTCGAGCGCTCCGAAGAAGAGCCCACGGAATCCGCGGTCGCAGAAACCGACATCGCTCTCCGTGACGCAGTGCTCAAATGCCTGCTCAATGTGCGTGGTGCGGATGCCCGCAAAGTGATTGTCGAGGCGATGGAGGGAATCGTCATCCTCGGCGGAGTCGTGGAATCACGTCAGGACGCCGAGGAGATCGAGCGCGCCGTCAGCAGCATTCGTGCTGTGAAGGTGCTGGTTCAACAGATTGACGTCGATTCTGCGAATAACTCTCAACCCGACCCCATCGACATCGCACGGTCAGCCAGTCACGTCCTTGACGCTGCCGGGGTCGACACTTCCGCCAACGTTCACGTCGTCGTCGAGAACGGCTGGGTGCGGGGTGAAGGAACAGTGCCGACCTCGTCGCTCCACGCTGACATCGTCAGAGGGTTGCGACAGATCAGGGGAGCAAAGGGCTTCATCGATCGCATTAGCGTGAAGCGGTCTGGCTAACCACGTGACGAAATCTCGGACACGTCGGCGGCATAAGAGCCGTATTCCTGACGATAGAACTGAAGCAGCTCGAACAGGTAAGCGATAGCCAGCGGCCCGAGCAGCACACCCAGCAGACCGAACAGCTTCACACCAGCGAATGCGCCGACGAGAGTGATCATCGGATGGATGTGTGAAACTCGGCGATAGATCAGCGGGCGAATAAGATTGTCGATGTTGCTGGCGATTCCCGCGCCGATCACCAGCATTGTAATCGCCGCACCGAATTTGTCCTGCACCAGCAGCACCAGCACCGCCGGCAGCCAGACGAGTGCGGTGCCGAGCACAGGCAGAATCGATGCGATCGCGGTCACCGTTCCCCAGAAGAATGGGTTCGTCAGCCCCACGATCCAGAAACCCATGCCGACCAGGGTGCCCTGAATCACCGCGATCAGCATCGTGCCGAGCAGTGTGGCTTCCGTCACGCTGACGAAGCGGTCCCGCAGCGCGTCGGCCGTCGCGGGTGAAAACGGGATGTAGGGCTGAATCACCCGCCAGGAATTCTCATCCGAGCGCAGCATGTAGTAGAGCCCGAAAAACGCGATAACCAGGTTGAGCACCGCCGACGTCGCGCTGCCGACGAATGAGAACAGTCGCGCGGACAGCCACGTGGCAATGGTGCCGCTCGCCTTGGCCGCTTCGGCGCCGATATCGAAGCTGCCGATGCGCAATTCGGCGAGGCGCGAGAATACAGCGCTGCTTTGCAGAGTGCGGAGCGCGTCGGGTGCCTGGGCGACCACCACGCCAATCAGCCAAGCCAGTGGAAGCGCGACAACGACCAGCGCGACCGTCAAGGTTATCACCGCCGCGAACGCCGGGCGCATCACTCGCTCCAGCCAGCGGTACAGGTGAACGAATACGACGTACAACACTGCCGCGCCGAGTAGTCCGCTTACGAAAGGAGCGACGGCGAAGAGAATGCCGGCCGCGAGCGCGAGAATCAGCAACCCTGCGCGCTCGCGCGACGTCGACAGAAACGTCATGCGCTACGCGAGATCGTGGTCTGACGGCGCAAAAGCTTCCACAGCTCCCGCATCCACAACACCGCGCTCGCTGGAACCAGACACTTCGCCCAGTCGAGAACGGAAAGTGGTACTGTCCCGAACGCCTGCTGCATCGGCGGAGCGTACGTCACCAGGAATTGCAATGCCAGCGATAGGATCAGCGCGAGCCATACCCATCGGTTCGAGAAAATACCGTCGAACGCGCTCCGCCGATCAGACCGCGAGTTGAACACGTTGAAGAACTGCGCCAGAGTGAGACAGGTGAACGCCATGGTCTGCGCGTAGCGAAGATTGCCGTTTGCCGGTATCAGCCCCCCAGGCAAGGATGCGTCGAGCGCCAGCAATGTCGCAATTGCCATTACGACTCCGTTGAAGAAGATGCCACGCCACATCTCACCCGTAATGACCGGCTCACCGTTGGGACGCGGCGGATTGCGCATCAGATCTTCCTCCGGCGGATCGACACCGAGCGCGAGAGCGGGCGCACCATCGGTTACGAGATTGATCCACAGCAGCTGAGTAGCGAGCAGCGGCAGCACCACCACTCCGTTCTCTGCCGGCAGACCGATCCGCTTTGCCAGCAGAACTCCGAAGAACATCGTCAGCACTTCGCCGATGTTCGACGACAGCAGGTAGCGGAGGAATGTCCGAATGTTGGCGAAGATCGCCCTGCCTTCATCGACTGCCGCGACGATAGAGGCGAAGTTGTCATCCGCAAGCACGATGTCGGCTGCTTCGCGCGCAACGTCGGTTCCCATCACGCCCATCGCCACGCCAATGTCGGCGGTTTTGAGAGCGGGCGCGTCGTTGACGCCGTCGCCGGTCATCGCCACGATAGCGCCGTCGCGCTGCAGCGCTTTGACGATCCTCAGCTTGTGATCCGGGTTCACCCGCGCATAGACCGCGACGTCCTTTACCGTCCTCGCCAGCGCATCATCGTCTTCCTTATCCAGCTCGGCGCCGGTCATCGCGCGCGCATCGCTGGAGATTCCGAGCTCGCGCGCGATCACCGCCGCGGTGCGTGGATGGTCACCGGTGATCATGATCGGCCTGATGCCGGCTCGCTTCGCGCGCGCGACTGCTTCGGCAGCTTCGGCACGCGGTGGGTCGATCATCCCGATCAGTCCCGCGAAGATCAGGTCCTGTTCCACTGAACCTTCCACTTCAGACCCCGCAGTCACGCGGACGTCCTCGGTGAGACGACGGATGGCAACACCGAGAGTGCGCAGTGCTTCGTCGGCAAGCGCGAGGTTCGTCGTTTCAATTTGCACGCGACGCGCTGGTGTAAGGGGTACCGGATGTTCGCCAACGAGCTCGAATGAGCAGCGCGCTAACAGCACATCGGGCGCGCCTTTGCTGAAGACCGTCTGGTGGTCACCGCGCTCCTTGTCGCGATGCAGCGTCGACATCAGCTTGCGCTCCGACGAGAACGGAATCTCGCCAACGCGGGAAAACCGGGCGTCGAAGGTTTCGCTGAAACCTGCCTTGCGCGCCGCAACGAGGAGCGCGCCCTCAGTCGGATCGCCTTCAACTACCCAGCGGCCGTCTTCCTCGTGAACGGTGGCGTTGTTGGCAAGATTCGCGGCTGCGAGCGCTCTCATCAGCTCTTCGCGCAGCGTTCCGTCGAGCGGGCCGCCACCATCGCGTTGCACCTCGCCCTCAGGAGAATAGCCGGATCCCGTGAATGAAACTCGCCCGCTCGATGTCACCACCACTCTCACCGTCATCTCGTTTCTGGTAAGTGTGCCCGTCTTGTCCGACGCGATGATACTTGCGGACCCGAGGGTCTCGACGGCGGCCAGATGGCGCACGATTGCGTTTCGCTTCGCCATCCGCTGCACGCCGATCGACAATACCGCCGTGACGACGGCGGGCAGTCCCTCCGGAACCGCGGCGACGGCGAGCGCCACTCCGAGAATCAGGACGTCGAGTGTGCTGGCGAGCCCGTGCACGTCCTCGACGAGAATGATGGTGACGATCATGATCGCCGCGATTGCCAACACGACGAAGCCGAGGATTTTGCCGGTGCGATCGAGCTCGCGCTGCAACGGCGTCATCTCCGCCGGCGACCGGTGCAGCAAGCCGGCGATGCGACCGACCTCGGTGTCCATGCCAGTCGCGGTGACCAGTGCGCTGCCGCGCCCGTAGGTCGCGGCAGTTCCGCTGAAGATCATATTCTCGCGGTCGCCAACCGCTGCTTCGCCGGCGATCGGCGCAGCGTCCTTTGATACAGGAAGGCTTTCTCCAGTGAGTGCAGCTTCCGCCGTCATCAGCGCCGTTGATTCCACCACTCGGGCATCGGCGGGAATCGTGTCACCCTGTTCGATCAGTATGAGATCACCGGGGACGAGCTCCGCCGCGGCGACGTGCTGACGCTCGCCATCGCGAATGACCGATGCTTCGCTGGCTGACATCGCGCGCAGCGCCGCCACCGCTGCCTCGGCGCGTGATTCCTGGATGAAACCCATCGTCGCGTTGAGCAGCACTACCGCGAAGATGGCGATCGACTCATATGGTAGCGCGGTATCGCGCTCCACAAACCACAACGCGACCGAGACCGCGGTCGCGATGAGCAGCAGGATTACGAGAACATCCTTGAATTGCGACAGAAAACGCTGCCAGCCGGGCACTCGTGCTTCGGTGGCGAGCTCGTTTCTGCCGTGCTCCTCGAGCCGCCTCGCGGCCTCAGTGGCGGTGAGTCCCCGGTGTCGATCAGTTGCGAGTGCGGCGGCTACTTCCTCCGCCGAGAGTCGATAGGCGTCGGTGAGATCGCGCGTCAGACGACTGTGCCGAAGAGTTTTCCGATGATCGCAGTGAGGGCCATTGCGACAGCGCCCCAGAAAGTCACTCTGGCAGTGGCACGCCAGCGACTGGCGCCGCCGGCCCAGGCGGACACCGCGCCGAGCGCTCCCAAAAACACCAGCGATAGCACTGACACCCACACGATCGCATTCCCAATTGGTACCACTGCAGCCGTGACGAGTGGCAACGCTGCTCCGACTGAGAACGTGACAGCGGACGCCATCGCCGCCTGAATCGGACGCGCCGAGGTTATCTCGGAGAAGCCGAGCTCGTCGCGCGCGTGCGCGCCGAGCGCATCGTGATGGGTGAGCTGCTTCGCGACTTCCAGAGCTGTCGCTTCGTCGAGTCCGCGCTCGATGTAGATCTTCTGCAGCTCGTGCAGCTCGGCGTCCGGCATCGTTGCCAACTCGTGCTTCTCGAGATCGAGGTCGGCTCTCTCGGTATCGGCCTGCGACGACACGGAAACGTATTCTCCGGCTGCCATCGACATTGCACCTGCTACCAGCCCCGCCACGCCCGCCACCAGCACGTTGCTGCGACTGCTCTCGGCGGCGGCGACGCCGACCACGAGGCTGGCGGTGGAGACTATTCCATCGTTGGCGCCGAGCACCGCGGCTCGCAGCCAGCCGATTCTCTCACCGCGATGCCGCTCCGATTGGCCGAGGGGATGTCTTGGCATGTCCTATTGGATAGGTCTTTTTGGCGGGTCGTGCAAGCCTCACCAGGAGCAGCCATGGCATATCCGCTGCACTGTTTACGCGCAACAGCTTTACTGGAGCGGAAATGGCGGACAAGCAGAACGATCAGCGGAACAAGGGCAGCAACTCAACCGACAACGACGCCCGTTTGCAGAACGAGCTGTCGCGCGAAGCAGCTGAAGGGAAGGATTCGATCGGCGATGTTGGAGAGAACCGGACCCTCAGCGGCTCATCATCCTGGGAGACGTTGCCGGATGATGCTTCCGGCGGCGGCAGCGGCGGCGGCGGTCAGAAATCGAATAAGTAATCAGCGATTGATCGGCGCTTCTTCCCCGATCTTTTTCTGGCGGATGGGCGCATCGATCGCGCGCTTCAGCAGATCTCTCAGCTCTTCGTCGGTGATGGTCGGCCACTTCGCGCGCGGATAGGGCAGTCGCCGCCGCGCGGAAGTGCCGAGTCCTTCGAAGCAGATCCAGCCATCCTGAAACTGGCCGAGGAACTGGTGGCCGGTCGCGCTGGCTTTGCTGAGTCCGGGTACGACTGACCAGGCGCGCCACGGCCGGCCTTCAGGGTCGGTGAATTCGCGAACTCCCATCACGACTCGCTCGAC
>DASTGU010000096.1:0-17994 GCA_035718845.1 Gemmatimonadaceae bacterium
GAGTGAGACGCTGAGTCTCAGCTCGGAAGTCGCGCTTGCGTTCTGGATTCCGTTCGGCTCGCTAGCGACGACCGATGCCTGGCGCGAAGACACCGTGTTCGCGAGCGGGCTCCAGATCAATGCGCGAGTCTTCAGGCATCAGGATCACGTGATCTGGGGGCTGACGGAGCGGATTCTGGGTCAGTTGATGGGGCTGATCGAAACTGCAAAATGAAAAAGAATCAAACTGAAAAACTACCAGCTGGCGGCTGGCGGCTTTCAGCCGGCGGCTTCGAGCTAGTCTTTAGTTAGTCGACGAATCAAAGCGAACAGCATCTTTCTTACTTCGATCGTCTGGCCTACTAACTCGACGAATTGGCGCTCGCCGATGATCCCGGATTTATGCGCGAAGATCAGGTGCGATTCGAGCTCCGAGCTCGATCCAGCCGCGATGCCAAGAAATTTTGCAAAATCGGCGTCGGTTTTCTTTCTGCGGCCCTCAGCAATATTTGCCGGAATTGAAGACGCGGCCCGAAAGAGTTGATTCTTTAGTGGCGCATACCTTCGGGCGGTAATCCGTGCGACGAGGCGGTCGGTGTTGAGGGCCAGCGCAAGCGCCTTGTGCCACACTCGGAGCTTTTTGAAATCCTGCATGCTCCAGTGTGTGGCAACACCACTGTAGCAACCGCATCATTTCTTCGCTTGGCGAAGCTCGAAGCCGCCGGCTGAAAGCCGCCAGCAGCTAGCTGGTCGTTTTTCAGTTAGCCATTCAAATCACCGACTCTCAGACTTTGGCACCGCGACCCCAGGCGGTAACCCTGCCGGCGCCGTCTGCATCTGAATCACCGGCATGTCGTGGATGATTTTGCCGCCAAGATATGCGGTGTAGGTCACGGTTCCGACCGCCGCGATCGCAGCGACGAAGACACCCGCGCGCACCCAGCCTGGAATGGTCTCTTCCGGTTTCTTGAGTGACCGCCACCATGAATAGGCGGCAAACGCACCCGCGAGCAGGATCACCCACATCGCAATTCCCGCTGCTTTGTCGTGCGCATCGATGACACCCGGCTTGATGTACCAGGGATCGTTGAGCGCTTCGTCAGCCTTGTCACCGGTAAAGTGAACGGGGAAGACGAACAACCCGGCAATCACCAACGCGCCCATTGCCGCCTGCCAGAGCCCTCGACGTCGGACTATGACTGCGAGAACGGCCGCGCCAAGTGCGACGACACTGAGGACCACCGGGAAGTGGTTGATCAGGAGATGCGAGTAAGGCCAGGAGAACATTTCAATCTCGTCGTGGGAACTGTTTCGTTATCGAAAGCTACGGCCACCGGATTGGCTCTGGTGTGGTTAGTCGCGCCAACGGTCCCTCAACGCGGGTGAACATTACCCAGGCAGATGTGAATTACAGTTGCGCATAAAGTTAGGCCGCACTAACTTATTTCCTAGGCCAGCAATAATAGGGAGATAGTACGCTTGGCGATCCAGCTACTGCGCAGCGCTAAGAAGGCAAAGAAAGAAGAGACTGACGTCCCGCCACCGCCAGGCTGGCGACGCGCGCGTACCACGCCGTCGCTGGTCGAGGTCTATCGCAGCGTACCGGTCGGCGGAACGAATTGGTGGCGAAAGATTCTGGCGTTCGCTGGACCCGGATACCTCGTCGCCGTCGGCTACATGGATCCGGGTAACTGGGCCACCGACCTCGCGGGCGGCGCGCAGTTCGGATACACGCTGCTGAGTGTCATCCTGGCGTCGAACCTGATGGCGATTCTGCTCCAGGGTCTCGCATCCAAGCTCGGCATCGTCACGGGGCGCGACCTCGCTCAGGCGTGTCGGGATCACTACTCGAAGCCAGTCGGCTTCTTCCTCTGGGTCGCGTGCGAGATCGCGATTGCCGCATGTGATCTTGCCGAAGTAATCGGTACCGCGATCGCACTCAATCTGATTTTCAACATCCCGATCGCGTACGGTGTGCTGATCACGGCGCTCGATGTCCTGATCGTGCTCTATCTGCAGAACAAAGGCTTCCGGCTGCTCGAGGCGCTCGTCATCGCATTGATCGCAACCGTCGGCGCGTGCTTCCTGTTCGAGATCATTCTGGCGCAGCCACCTTTCCTGGCAGTGATGCGCGGCTTCGTGCCTTCACAGGACGTCGTCAGGAATCCAGCAATGCTGTACGTCGCAGTTGGCATCCTCGGCGCGACGGTGATGCCGCACAATCTCTACCTCCATTCATCCATCGTGCAGACGAGGCAGTACGATGAGACGGTCAGCGGCAGGCGAGAAGCGGTGCGGTTTGCGTTTATCGACTCAACCATCGCGCTCACCTTTGCGCTGTTCATCAACGCCGCGATCCTGATCATTGCCGCTGCAACGTTCCACACGTCGGGTCATTCGGAAGTTGGTGAGATCCAGGACGCGTACAAGCTGCTGACGCCGCTCCTCGGTGGGGGTGCGAGCACCGTGTTCGCGCTGGCGCTGCTCGCGTCCGGACAGAACTCGACGCTGACCGGTACACTTGCCGGCCAGATCGTGATGGAAGGATTCCTCAACATCAGAATCCGTCCCTGGCTGAGGCGATTGATTACACGAGCCATTGCAATCATTCCCGCGGCGATCGTCGCCATTCTCTACGGCGAGAGCGGAACGGCCAAATTATTGGTGCTCAGTCAGGTAATTCTGAGCATGCAGCTGTCCTTCGCGGTCTTCCCGCTCGTCAAGTTCACCAGTGAGCGGGACAAGATGGGTGACTTCGTCAATCCAGTGTGGCTCAAAGTGCTTGCCTACGTAGTTGCGTTTATCATCGCTGCGCTCAACATTTGGCTGCTATTCCAGTTCTTCCACGGATTGGGGAAGTGATGTACCAGCGCATCCTCGTGCCCGTCGAGAATTCGCAGTACGATGAAGTCATCATTGCGCACATTCGCCAGCTGGCGCGCGCGTGCAATGGCGCGTCGATCATTTTGATCCACGTCGCTGATGGCTGGGCGGCGCGCAACATCAATCAGCTGGATCTGCGCGAATCGGAAGAGATGCGCGGCGACCGCGAGTACATCGAAGGCATCGCCGAATCGCTCGAGCGCGACGGCTACAACGCCGAGGCAATCCTGGCGGGTGGCGACCCGGCTCGGGAGATCGCCGCCTGCGCCGTGCGTGAGCAATGCGATCTGATTGCAATGGCGACCCACGGTCACCGCGGGCTGTCCGACGTCATCCGCGGCAGCGTTGCCAGCGAGCTGCGCCACATCTCGATGGTGCCGGTGCTGATGGTACGCGGTACGCCGACGCCGAGTCCGACCGCGCCGAGGCCGGCAGCGTGAGCGTTCCGCGGGAAGCGGGGAGCGGGAAGCGGGAAGCGCTGTCGCGGGAGGTGGGAGGCGAGAGGCGAGAGGCGCTGACGGCTCCCGTAGAAGATTACCTGAAGGCGATTTACGCCATCGGTAAAGGAAGCGGTGCAGCGGCTACCAACGAGATTGCACAGCGGCTGGCTCTCACGCCGGCATCAGTGAGCGGGATGGTGCGACGGCTGGCCGATCAGGGACTGCTTGCGTACGAGCGATATCGAGGCGTGAAGCTCACCGAAAGCGGGCGGCGCGCCGCGTTGCGCACATTGCGGCGTCACCGGGTGATCGAAGCGTATCTCGCCGAGGCGCTCGGATATCCGTGGGATCGCGTGCACGACGAGGCGGAGAGATTGGAGCACGCGGCCTCGGACGAGCTGGTGGATAGAATGGCGGCGACGATCGGCGAGCCGGAGGTTGATCCGCACGGGGCGCCGATCCCGACGCGCGACGGCTCTGTCGATGAAACGGTGTATCGGTCACTGGCGGATCTCGAGGTCGGCAGCACGGGAGTGGTCGTGCGCGTTTCGGACGAGGATCCGGAGATGCTGCGCTATCTCGCGGAGCTGACGATCGTGCCGGGCAAGCGGCTGACAGTGAAGGCTCACGCACCGTTTGATGGACCGATCACGCTGAGTGTCGGGCGACAGGAATTGTCGATTGGGCCGGCACTGGCGGCGCAAGTAATGGTGGCGCCCATTGCAGACAGGGGCGTGAAGCGCGGCTAGTTTTCGGACGTGTTGCTGGCGCTTCTTCTCCTTCCGCTTCTCACCCAAGATTCGACCGTAACCGCACGGCGCTCGACTGAAGCGCGCGGCACGCGCACGATCGCCATCGACGAAGTGCTCGCCGATCAGGCGCATCTGCACGTCGGCGATCGAGTGTCGATCTCTCCGCGTCCGAACGCGCCGGGTGACACCGTCATCATTGCGGCAATCGTGCGACGTGGCGCTGATCCGTCCGAAGTTGCGCGCGGCGACTTGCGCGTGCGACTGCATCTCGATCAGCTGCAGACGCTCTCGGGCTACAGTGATCGTGTCGACCGGTTCGCGATCCAAACCAGCCCGGTTGCCGATTTGCCGCGGCTTATCGAGCGAATCAACGACGTCGCGTTTGGATTCAGAGCGTATCGGTCGCGCGACATCGCGGTGGAGACATCACGCACGTTTCAGGTCGTGAGTCGCTTCCATCGCGCGATCGGGATCATCACCATCGTCGCCAGCTCGGTGTTCCTGCTTTGCATCATGGTGCTCAAGGTGGAAGAGCGACGTCGCGACATTGCCGCGCTGCGACTGATGGGGATCTCTCGCTCGACCGTAGTTCGCGCGATCGTCGTCGAGGCCGCGCTCATCGCCGTCCTCGGCAGTCTGCTCGGAATTGTGCTCGGCTGGATGGTGTCGCTGTTCGTGAACTGGCATTACCAGGCGGTTTATCGCACACCGCTGGCGTTCTCGATGGTGACGCCGCCAATCGTCGTCGTCGCGGTGTTGCTGTCACTCGCGTTGGGAATTGGAGCAGGGATCGCGGCGTCGCTACGCCTGGTGAGACAGCCACCATTGGCTCTTTTCGGCCGATGAGAGCTGTGCTCGCCAAGGCGTCGCTGGTGCGACATCGCGCGCGTACCATGCTGGCGATCCTCGGCGTCGCCATCGCCGCCGCGATGCTGCTGGACATGGTGATGCTGGCGACGGGCATGCGAGAATCTTTTCGCGAGCTGCTACTGACGCGCGGTTTCCAGCTACGCCTGGCGCCGAAGGGAACGTTGCCGTTCGACACCGATGCAACCATCGCGGATGTCGCCAGTGTAGTGGCGACGTTGCGCCGCAATCCTGACGTGCGCGAGATCAGTCCGGTGCTGGGCGGCTCGATACACATCCCGATTCGCGGCCGGGATCTCAGTGCGTCGATTCTGGGAATCGATCCCCGGGTGCAGGGCGACTATGAGCTGTTGTCGGGAACCGACCTGACCGCGCCGAATACGATCGTCGTGAACCAGCGATTGTTGCGCGAACTGGGGAGCAAGCTCGGCGATACGATTCAGGTCTCGACGGGATACGACCCGCAGACGCGCAGCTACTCCGGGCAGCGCGCGCTCGTCGTGACCGGTACCGTGAGATTTCTCTACGGCGCCAGCGATCAATCGGCGGCGGCGGTGCGCCGCGAGACGCTGCAGCAGATGAACGCGCAGTCACCGACACGCGCCGGCGATCGAGCCTCGCTGTTCATGATTCGCGTGCGCGATAACGCGAACGTCGAAGCCATACGGCGGTGGATCGAGGCACAGCTGCCGAACGTGAGTGCGCTGTCGATCGCCACCGCGATTGCACAGGTCGATCAACGCCTGAGTTATTTCCGCCAGCTGGCACTGATACTTGGCGCGGTGAGCTTGTTCGTGGGCTTTCTGCTGGTGACGACGCTAGTGACCGTGTCGGTAAACGAGCGCGCGGGTGAGATCGCAGTGTTGCGGGCGATCGGCGTGTCGCGCACGCACGTGATCGAGCAGGTCGTGGTGGAAGGAGTTTTCATCAGCCTGATCGGCGCCATCATCGGCCTTCTGCTCGGCCTCATCACCGCTCGCTATCTGAACAGCATCCTGTCGGCGTTCCCGGGACTGCCGATGGCGATCGACTTCTTCCTGTTCCAGCCCGTCGCCGCCTGGTCTGCGCTGGGACTGCTGATCGCGAGTGGAATTGGCGCGGGCGTGTATCCCGCGTATCGGGCGGCGTCACTTCCGATTTCAGAGACACTGCGTCGAGAGGCGATCGCGTGAGCGAATCGCCGATAATCTCGTTGCGGGACGTGCGGCGTGATTACGCGCTCGGCGCGGAACGCGTACATGCGCTGCAGGGCGTCAGTCTCGACGTCGCGCGGGGCGATTACGTTGCGATCGTAGGACCTTCAGGCTGTGGCAAGTCGACGCTGCTCAATTTGATCGGCGTGATCGACCAACCAACGTCCGGCTCGGTGACGATCGACGGCAAGCGCGTCGATGCGATGAGCGATCGCGAGGCCACCCAGTTCAGGCTGCGTAACATCGGGTTTGTTTTTCAGCGGTTTTATCTGATGCCGATTCTGTCTGCGCTCGAGAATGTGGCGCTGCCAATGGCCGAAGCGGGCGTGCCGAAGGATGAGCGAGTGAAGCGCGCGTCGGGATTACTCACCTACGTCTGGCTGGGAAATCGGCAGCGGCATCGACCATCGGAGATGTCCGGTGGAGAGCAGCAGCGCGTTGCAATAGCTCGAGCGCTGGCAAACCAACCGAAGCTGTTGCTGGCCGACGAGCCAACGGGCGAGCTCGATGCGAAGACCGGGACCGAGATCATCGCGCTGTTTCAGCGTTTGAACAACGACGGAACTACCATCGTGGTGGTGACGCACGACGAGGATCTGGCCAGCGCGGCGAAGCGAAAGATCCACATGCGTGACGGCAGGGTGGTGGACGGATGATCGGCCAGCTGGCGTTGCGCAATCTCACGTATCGACCGTGGCGCTCGGTGCTGATGTTCTTCGGCTTCGGCGTCGGTGTGGCGGTGATGATCGTGTTGCTGTCGATCGGCGAGGCGATGCTGACGCAGGCGCGCCAGGAGAAGCTGGTCGGCGGAGGCACGATCACCGTATTGCCGGAAGGCCTAGATGTAGAAGTGATGAAGACGGGCGGCATCGGCGGATTGTTCTTTTCGATCGATCATGCGTCGTTCCTGTATCGGCAGGTGTTGTCGTCGCCGAGGTACGCCCAGGAGGTGTCCGCGGTTGCTCCGCAGATCGAAGGGCGGCTGCTATATCTGCGCGCGGCAAACGGAAGTGAGTACGCCGTGCATGCGAGCGGTGAGATCCCGGACGAGTCGCGCGCGGTCGGTGCTGCGCCCGAGCTCGTCGCCGGCCAATGGACGAACGACGACGGCGATCGAAAGTGGACCGCGCCGACGCTCGCCGAGCTGCGGAACGAGATCGACCACTTTCACATTCCGGGTGACAGTGTTGCGAACCGCGAGACATGGGCGGAATGGCATTACTTCAACGTGGTCAGCGGGGGTGGGAAGCGGGAAGCGGGAGGCGGGGGGCGGTGGGCGTTTATTTCGTTTATCGTCGGCGGTGACGTGACGGGATCGAAGTGGGGCGGGCAGCTGGGGATCACGCTGCGCGAACAGGGTGGCGCGACGCGTCGTTTCGCACTGACGCTGGACAAGTCGCGGGTGCGCTTCTCGACGAGTGATGCGAATGTGGTCTTCGGTGATTCGCGGGTCACCGTTCTTCCGGACGGCGACTACGCAGTGCGAGCTGCGGCCCCGGAGGAGAATGGTCACGGCAGGATCAAGCTCGACTTGCGAGTTCATCCCGAGCGATATGCGTATTTCCCGGGCGTCTCGATGTCGTCGGGTAGTTTCGTTTCCGGCTATGTCGTGCCCGCTTTGCGAGCGACAGCGACCGGAACGTTGTGTGTCGACGACGCGTGTGAGCAGCTGAATAACGCCCAGTCGTACCATGATCACAACTGGGGGGTGTGGCGCAACGTCACGTGGGAATGGGGCGCATCGCGCGCAGGGCAATACACCTTCCTATACGGTCGCGTGTACCCGCCAGATAGCACGATGTCAGTCCCCCCTGTCTTGTTCTATCTGACTGATTCGCTTGGATTCCGTGCGGTGTTTCGTCCCACGACAATCGCTTACGAGGACAATCGCGAGGTTCGCGTTGGCACGACGACGGTGCGCGTGCCGTCGCACGCGACCCTGATCGATGCCCGCGGTGCTGACACCCTACGGGTAGATCTCTCCATCGAAGACGCGATTGGCACTGATACTCGCCCTGCAGGCGAGCGCGGCAATCCGGTCGCCGGAGCGAGAGCGCATCCATATTTCATTCAAATGAAAGGCACTGCAGTCCTCTCGGGTCGAGTGGACGGGACGCCTTTGACTGGAAGCGGCAAGGGATTCTTCGAGACGTACCGGTGAGCGCTACTCACTCCATTCCTGATTTACTGCTATCACTGGCAGCGGTGCTGGTCACGGCCAAGCTTCTGGCCGCGCTGGCGCAGCGCATCGGACAGCCTGCAGTGCTCGGCGAACTGCTCGCTGGCGTATTGCTGGGTGGATCGCTGTTCGGCCTGCTCGATCCCGGTGATCCCGTGATTCAGGCGTTGTCCGAACTGGGCGTCATCATACTCTTGTTTGAGATCGGATTACACACCGACCTCCGATCCATCGCCAAGATCTTTGGGGCTGCGACTACCGTCGCAATCGTGGGGGTGGTCCTTCCATTCGCGCTCGGCTACGCCGCCGTCGTTGGGCTTGCCGGACTCGAGCGAGTACCGGCGCTCGTGTGCGCTGCCGCGCTCACCGCAACATCCATTGGCATCTCGGCGCGCGTTCTCTCTGATATCGGACAGCTGAAGACGCCTGAGGGGCAGGTCGTCCTGGGCGCGGCGGTGCTCGATGACATCGTTGGTCTCATCGTGTTATCCGTCGTGAATGGGATCGTCACCGCCGGCTCATGGAGCGTAGCGGGGGTCGTCAAGACCGCAGTAATCTCGGTTGGCTTTGTGGTGCTTGCGCTCACAGTCGGCCGGTTGTTGGCCCGCCCGATCTTTCGGTCAGTGGAAAGCATAAAGGCTCCGGGAACATTGGCTGCACTTGCGCTGGCCTTCGCGCTCGTGCTGTCCGCGATCGCCGCGCGTTCAGGATCGGCACTCATTCTCGGCGCGTTTGCGGCGGGAATGATTCTGAACACGACGGGCGCGCGCGCCGAGATCGAGCGGGCCGCAACATCGATCGGACACTTTCTCGTACCAGTGTTCTTTGCTTCGGTCGGTGCCGCTGTCGAGCTCTCTGCGTTCGGCGAAGCGAGAACATTGGCGGTCGGCGGGATACTTGTCGTCACGGGCGTGGCGGGGAAATATCTCGCTGGCTATGCGCCGTGGTGGTTTCGCGGTAACAAGTCGTTGATCGGCGTGGCGATGATTCCCCGCGGTGAAGTGGGGTTGATCTTCGCGCAGATGGGCCTCGCGACGCAGGCGATAACTCCGGCGCTTTTCAGCGCCATTACGCTGATGGTACTGGTGACGACTTTCCTCGCTCCGCCGCTGCTGGCGCGAATCGGCGCGCACGGAATCCGGGAACCGATTCGTGATGATGTCGGCATCGACGATCTCGTTGCTGGCGACTGGGGACAGCGCACTCCGGGGGCGCGCCCCGATTCGAGCAGCTCCGAGTAGGAGCATCGCTTGACAATCTCCTGTTAGCACTTCCGATTGAACGCCATGAGCGCGGAGATTCACCTCGGAACTCAGGGCTGGAACTACGACGCGTGGGTCGGTCCCTTCTATCCAGTCGGCACGCGACCGTCGGAATTCCTCACCGTTTATGCGCGCGCCTTCGATTCCGTCGAAGTTGATTCGACGTTTTACGCCTCTCCCGCAGAGGCGACGATAAAGAGCTGGGCGGATCGCACTCCAAAGGGATTCATCTTCTCGCTCAAGCTGCCGCAGGAAATCACCCATGAACAGCGCTTGCGCGATCTGACGGGGGCGTCCGAGATCTTCTTCAATCGCGTACGCGATCTCGGCGACAAGCTCGGACCGGTGCTGGTGCAAACCGGTCCCGATTTCCAGCCAGGCGAATTGCCCGCCCTGGTCGACTTCATCAGCCATGCTCCGCAGGATCTCCGCATCGCGGTCGAGTTCCGCCACCGCGGATGGATCAGCGAGGGCGTGCTGGCTTTACTGCGCGAGCACAACATCGCTCTCGCTTTGGTCGATGGCCGCTGGATTCCGCGCAAGCTGATGGTCAGTCTGGCGACGAGGCCGACCGCAGATTTTGCCTACATCAGATGGATGGGACCCAATCGCGATCTGGTGGATTACACGCGCGTGCAGGTCGATCGGTCATATGAGGTCGAGCTGTGGAGCGATACGATCGCCGAGTTGTCACAGAAAGTGACAAACATTTATGGATACGTCGCGAATACCTTTTCGGGGCACGCGCCGGCGACTGTTCGCGAGCTTCAATACAAAGTCGGTCAGACGCCGGTGAATCCGGATCTGCTCGGCGAGCAGATGTCGCTGTTCTAAGAGGCTGAATGTTTCTCGGACATTACGGGATTGCGTTTGCGGCAAAGAGGGCAGCGCCGCGGACATCGCTGGGCTGGCTGGTATTTGCCGGCGAGTTTCTCGACGAGCTGTGGCCGATCCTTTTGCTGCTCGGCGTCGAGCAGGTTCGCATCGTCCCGGGACACATGGTCAACAGCCCGTTGGATTTCGTGAACTACCCGTATTCGCACAGTTTGGTGATGGCGATCGTGTGGGGCGTGCTGATCGGGGCGGTTTACTTCGCATTCAGAAAGTACGGGCGCGGTGCGCTGGTACTCGGCGCGCTCGTAGTGAGTCACTGGCTCCTCGATTTGCCAATGCACGGCAAGGATCTTCCATTGTGGCCGGGGTCGTCGAGTCCAAAGTTTGGCTGGGGTCTTTGGAATTTTATCGCGCTTACCTACATCATCGAGTTCACGATCTTTCTGGCGGGTGTCTCAGCGTACACTCGCATAACACGACCTATCGATCGCATTGGCCGCTGGGGGTGGTGGGTGTACGTTACTCTGCTCGCCGTGCTTTACGTGTCGAGCAATGGACCGCCGCCGCCGAGCGTCAATGCACTGGCGTGGACGGCGCTGGGAATGTGGCTGTTCGTACCGTGGGCGTGGTGGATCGACAAACATCGCGTACTGATTCTTCCACCGGACCGACCGGACAGCCAGCGGCCGCCAACCTCTCCGATTTAATTGCGTAAGACCGTTCTCAGCATCCTCGCGATCGCATTCGCGATTTTTTCCGTTGGGATGGGCATCTGGCAGCTGCGACGCCTGTCCGAGCGAAAGAAACAAAACGCGGAAGTCGCCGCGCGCCGATTTGCGCCGGAAACCGAGCTCGCCGCGCTGCCCGCTGACACTGGCGAGGCCCATTTTCGGCGCGTGCACATCAAGGGTAACTACGACCACGCCAACGAAATCGTGTTCACCCTTCGGCAGCGCAATGGTTCGCCAGGCGTAAACATCATCACGCCGCTGCTGCGTAACGGAAAGGACACCGTAGTGCTCGTCAATCGCGGGTGGGTGTATTCGCCGGACGCGATGACGGTCGATCTCAATCCCTGGCGCGAGGCAGACGTGGTGGACGGTCACGGATTTGTAGAGACTTTCCCTACAAAGGGCCCGTTCCCCGCGCCTAATCCGTCACGCCCGCGCGAATTCCGCAGGTTGAATCGCGCGGAGCTGCAGAAGGTTTTGCCGTACCCGATCGCCAATTATTACGTCGTGCTGACCGACTCGTCTGCATCTGCGAGCACGCCTCCGCGTGTCGAACCGATGCCGCTCGACGAAGGACCGCACCGCATGTACGCGATACAGTGGTTTTCGTTTGCGGCGATCTCTATTATTGGATTAGTGATCTTTCTCAGGCGCACATGAGTGACACAGCTGTTCCCTCCAACGGCACTGCGACCGAAAAAGAAGCACGCGATGTCGCAGAATCCGCGCGCGAAACCGAGTGGGAGAATCCCAGTTTCGTCCGCGAGCTTTTCCTCGGCAGATTTCGTCTCGATCTGATTCATCCGCATCCGCCCAACGACGCGGCGGAAGAAGCGCGAGCGAAGCCCTTCATGGACAAGCTGCGCGCATTCATGGAGCGGGTCGACTCGGAAGAAATCGATCGCACCGGCGAGATTCCGGAAGCGACAGTGCAGGAGCTGCGCGACATGGGCGCCTTCGGCATCAAGATCCCGAAGGAGTACGGCGGACTTGGCCTGTCGCAAATGAGCTACATCCGTGCGATCGAGCTCGTGACGTCCAAGGATGGATCGCTTACCGCACTGCTGTCAGCGCATCAGTCGATTGGAGTTCCGCAGCCGTTGAAGCTGTTCGGCACTGAGGAGCAAAAGCGCAAATACTTCCCGCGACTGGCGAAGGGCGCGATCTCGGCGTTCGCTCTGACGGAAGTCGATGCTGGATCGGATCCGGCGAACATGACTACGACGGCGACGCCGACCGCAGACGGCAAGCACTTCATTCTCAACGGGCAAAAGCTGTGGACGACTAACGGGACACGCGCCGAGTTGTTCGTGGTGATGGCGAGAACGCCGGACAAGGTCGTGAACGGCAAGCCGAAGAAGCAGATCACAGCCTTCATCGTCGAGGCGTCGACGCCGGGAGTGGAGATCGTGCACCGGCTCCGCTTCATGGGACTCAAGGCGATCGAGAATGGCGTCATCAGCTTCAACAACGTCAAAGTCCCGCGTGAGAACATTCTTTGGGACGAAGGGAAGGGGCTCAAGCTGGCGCTGATTACGCTGAACACGGGGCGTCTAACCATCCCCGCGGGCTGTGCAGGTGCGGGAAAGCAGATGGTGGGCATCACGCGCAAGTGGTGCAACGAGCGCGTACAGTGGGGGCAGCCGATCGGCAAGCACGAAGCGGTCGCGCAGAAGCTGGCACGGATGACGGCTTACACGTTTGCGATGGAATCGATTGCCGAATTGTCGGCCGCTCTCTACGAGAGGGGCAATTACGACATCCGCCTCGAGGCAGCGATTGCCAAGCTGTACAACACCGAGGCCGGCTGGCGGATCGTCGACGACACGATGCAAATCCGTGGGGGGCGCGGATACGAGATGGCGGAATCACTCGCTCGTCGGGGCGAGCCGGCGATTCCGATCGAGCGCGCGATGCGCGACTTCCGCATCAATCTGATCTTCGAGGGGTCGTCGGAGAACATGCGGCTGTTCATCGCGCGCGAAGCCGTCGATTATCACTTCAAGCTCGCGTTCAACATCGTCAATCCAGAGTCGACGTTCAAAGAGAAGCTGTCGGCGATGGCGAAGGCGACTCCGTTCTATCTGACGTGGTACCCATCGCGGTGGCTGAACCTCGGCCGACTGAATCGCTACCGCGAGTTCGGCAAGCTCGCGCGTCACGTTCGCTACATCGAGCGCACCACACGCCACCTCGGCCGCGCGATTTTCCATGCGATGGTGCGATTCGGTCCGAAGCTCGAACGCAAGCAGATGGTGTTGTTCCGCGCGGTCGATATCGGCGCCGAGCTCTTTGCGATGTCGGCGAGCTGTTCGAGGGCACAGATGCTGGCGAAGCAGGGCCGCAAGGAAGCGATCGCTCTCGCCGACGCGTTCTGCATCGAGGCGCGCGAGCGGATTCGCATTCTATTCGACCAGCTGTTCGGCGTCGACGATCCTGCTCTCTACCGCTTGTCGCAGGAGGTGTTGCGCGGCGAGCACGCGTGGCTCGAGCAGGGGATCGTGTCGAGCGTGCAGACCGGAGAGCGGGGAAGGCGCCGGACCTCGGGCGGGGCGCCGGTCCCACCCGCGCCGGCGGGATCGGGGTCGACGACGGCGAGGGTCGGGGCAACTCAATAAGCTGATTACTGCGAACTCAACAAAAGGTAGACGGGTCGCAGAGAGCACAGGTTGAAGTCGACAGCGTTGTTCGTGGCGTTCCATACTCTGATCGCCAGGAACAACGCTGTTGACTGTCGTGCTGAACTTCTGCCTCCTGCCTACCTTTTGTTAGTCAGCAGTTCGCAGTCTAAGCGACCGTCGCGGATGTTACGGGCCTCGCAGTCAGCCCGATCCCGAGCATCACGATCGCCATGAGGCAGTGCAGCCCAATGTCGGGTCCCGCGAGCGGAACCAGTCCGAAGCCACTCGGCGATATGAAGGCGAGCAGGGTCAGGGCCGCGTAGAGAACGCCGCCCCAGACGAAGAACGATCTCGCGGCTCCCCAGCTGCGCGCGGCGGTGAGGCCCCAGATGCCGGAGAGCAAGTGGACGGCGTTGTGGATGATATTGACCGGGAAAATGCCAAGTGCTTTCGCCGCCATCGCGGGATCGCTCGGCTGCATGTACATCGCACCCGCCGCAAAGGCGCCAACGAGCGCCAGCAGAGTGAGGAGGACACCGAAAACAGTCGCGAGCTTCTGGATCGTGGTAGTCATGGACCCCTCTCAGAGCATTGTTCCGCGCAGAATCAATAAAGCGACATAGAAATAGATCGACAGTCCGGTCACGTCAACGAGAGTCGCGACGAACGGCGCCGAAGCACTGGCGGGGTCAAAGCCGAGCTTCTGCAGAATGAACGGCAGCATCGACCCGGACAGCGAGCCAAAGGTGACGACGCCGACGAGTGCAAGACCGACTGTGAGCGCCAGCAGATTCGGGTGCGGATAGCTCGCGATGCCGAGATGTTGCCACAACAAAATGCGCGCGATGCCGAGCAGGCCCAGAATCGAGCCGAGCATCAGGCCGGATGGCAGCTCGCGCAGCACGACCTTCCACCAGTCGCGCAGCTTGATCTCGCCGAGCGCGAGCGAGCGAATGATGAGCGAGGTCGCCTGCGATCCGGAATTGCCGCCAGAGCTGATGATGAGCGGAACGAAGAGGGCGAGTACGACGGCCTTCTCGAGCTCGCCCTGAAAATGTCCCATCGCAGTCGTCGTGAGCATCTCGCTGAGAAAGAGCGCGGCGAGCCACGGTGCGCGCTTGCCGATCATCTGGAAGAATCCGATCTGGATGTACGGCATGTCGAGCGCTTCCATACCGCCGAAACGTTGCACGTCTTCGGTGTGCTCTTCGACGAGAGCGTCGATGACGTCGTCGACGGTGACGACCCCCTGAATGACTCCGTTGTCGTCGACGACGGGCACCGCGACGAGGTCGTACTCGCGGGTGATGCGCGCGACCTGCTCGCGATCAGCGGTGAGTGGAACGGTTTGTACTTCTTTCCACGCGACGTCCGCGACCTTTGAGCCTTCGGGCGCGGCGAGCAGCTCGCGCAATGACATCACGCCCTGCAGCCGCCCATTCGAGTCCGTCGCATAGATGGTGTTCATCGCTTCGACCCGCTCTGATCGGGCAATGCGACGAACCGCGCCAAGCGCTTCCTCGACCGGAGTGTCCTGAGAGACCGAGACGAACTCGGTGGTCATCAGACCGCCAGCCGAATCCGGCTCGTACGCGAGCAGCTTCTCCGTCTCGGCGCGCTCGGCGGCCGGAATCTCCTGAAGGATTTCCTCGGCGCTTTCCTGCTCGAGAGTCTCCAGGGTGTCCGCGCGATCGTCCGGCGTCATCTCCGTGACGAGCTCCGCCGCCTGGCGGACGTTCATCGTCTCGAGGATTTCCGCGCGCAGCTCTTCGTCGAGATACTCGAGGACGTCGGCGCCGCGCTCGACCGGCAGCGAGGAGAGGAACGGCGCGACGAGCTCGCGCGGCAACGCCTGTGCTACATCGGCGAGATCTCGTGCGTGGAGCTCTTCGGTCTCAGCCGGAATTGCTTCGGGATTTTCTTCGAGGAGCTCGAGGATGTCCGGCGCCAGCAACGCACCGATCGTCCGCTCAGTCTCTGTATCGACGGGGGCGTTGTGCGTCGGGGTCATCATGGGGCGAGAGGCAGGGACCGCCGATCGTCGGTGAATCCTTCGACTTCGTAGCCGGCGGTCGCAATCGCATCGCGAATCTGCTGCTGCGTGACGCTTCCATCGTGCTCGATCACCGCGCGTCCGATCGAGACGTCAGCGCGCGTGATGCCCTCCACTCCCGCGAGGGAGGTGAACACCGCGCGAACGCAGTGGACGCAGGACATTCCGGTGATCGAGACCGTGGTCGTCATGGGCGGAAATATAGGCGTCGGAGGTCCGACGGCTGTCTAGATTTTTTGAAGAACAAAAGGTAGGCAGGTTGCAGAGGAGCACAGGCGAGAGTTCGCAGCGTATGACCTTGGCCTTTGAGGGCGCTGTGCTCGGAAGGCGGCATTCATACGCTGCAGACTGCAATCCTGTGCTTCTGTTGACTCTCTACCTTTAGTTAGTCGACAGTCCGCGTTCGATGTTAATCGAGTCGATTAGGCGGACGCGGAACGGGTGGATTCTTCTTTCTCGACACGAAAGTCTTTTCCAAAGCAGGAAGAAACTTGTCGTAGCGTGAGCCGGGCTCCCACATCACCCACCCGTCGTAACCGGAATCATAGACCGCTCGCTTCTGCTCTTCGATTTCGTGGGCGCCGTAGGGCGGCTTGCCGAGGCTGAATGCCTGGAGCCACGGGCGAATGTGCTCGCCCTTGATGCCGAGCTTCTCGTCGCGCTCACGCGCGCGCGAGATCGCGATGTGAATCACGTCGTACGGCGCGGCGTTCGGGTGCGGCAGCTGGAACGAGCCGGGCGGATAGTGAGATGGGTAGACCATCGGCAGTACCACGTCGACGTTCGGCGAGATGTGCTCCCACTGCTGGCCGACCTCGAGCGCGCCACCGACGGTGGTCACCAGACCAAAGATGTCGGCAGTGGTCCTGACTCCCAGCTTCGCGAAGCGGGCGCGCGCGGTCTTCAGGAATTCAGCGAGCACCTGTTCCTTGGTGCGGCCGTTCTGCTCGGGGAAGACCTGTTGCGGAAGACTCTTGAATGGCTCGGGGAAGCGGATGTAATCGAACTGGATCTCGCCGAATCCCATCCGAATTGCGTCCTCGGCGACGCGGAAGTTGTACTCCCAGATCGCGTTGGCGTACGGATTCACCCACGTCTGGCCCTTCTTGTCGTGCCAGGGAGTGCCGTCGGCCTTTCTGATGGTATGATCGGGATTGTTGCGCGCCGTCACCGAATCCTTGAAGACCACGATGCGCGCGACCGGCAGGATGCCGTGCGCGCGGATGGTATCGACCAGCGCCTGCAGATTGCGCGCTTTCACCTGGGTGCCGGCGTTCTTCTTTACCAGCGGATCGGTCGGCTCATAGTTGAGGCCGAACTCGTCCTTGACGTCGATGATGAGCGCGTTGATTTCGGTCGAGTCCGCGATGCTGATCAGATGCTTCAGGCGCCGGGTATTCGCAGCAAACCTGAAGACGTACAGACCGCGGGCGGGAAGCGTTCCCTTGATCAACGAATCGAGTACCGGCGGCGTCGGGTGCGATGCAGCGCCCGCCTGGGTTGCTGCCTGAGTGCTGGTGGACGACGACGTCGTCTGGCCGATTGCCGCCGTCGACGATGTCGGCGCAGGTAATTCGGTCGAACGCGTGCCTACCGGTGCCGGGGCCGCCTGAACTTCAGGAGTCGCACTACGTGCGCCGGCCTCGTGCGCACCGGTGCAGGCGAGGGTAGATGTCGCCATCGCCACAGCCACGAGGGTGATGTTGCTGAAACGCATCTTCGGTTGTTTTGGGGAGTCGGAGAAAGACGGGTCCAATCTAATAAGGCGGGGAGGCGGGGAGGCGAGAGGCGAGAGGCGAGAGGCGAGAGGCGAGAGGCGCGGTCCGGCCGCCTACTCGTCGGGCATCGCGCCGATCTCGCCGAGCACCAGCCACGCGGCGGCGAAGCCGAGGGGCAGTGCCGCGACGAAGCGCCACGCGTTCGAGAACGGCACCACACCCGCGAACTCCAGCGACCATGTGATCAGCGTCGGCACCGCCGCCGCGCTCAGCAGCAAGCGGGCCCGGCGACGCGCGATCGAGGCGCCGAGCACGATCGCCATCGGGCCCGCGATCGCCGCGCCAGCGTACAGGCCGGTGCAGCGCGCGCACACCGGCAGCTGGCGCCCGTGCAGGACGAACGAGCGTTCAGGGCGTTGATGGCAGATCAAGTGGCCGGCCGCAAAGGCGAGGGGCGGCGCCATGAGGATGATGGCCACCCA
>DASTGU010000097.1:0-7668 GCA_035718845.1 Gemmatimonadaceae bacterium
GATGTATTCCGCCGACAACTCACGCATGCAGCGCCAGTGACCGAGTGGACAGCGCTGCGGCCCGTGACGATGGCAAGGTCGGCACGACAGACCGTCGTGGCCGGCCACGATGTGACGCTCGGCGAGAGGGCCGAATCCGAACTCTGGAACCGTCGGTCCGAAAATCGACAGTGTCGGCGTTCCCATCGCCGAGGCTAGATGTTGTGGCGCCGAATCATTCGTCACGATTGCCTGCGCCCGCCCAATCAGCTCGGCGGACGCGAGCAACGACAGTGACCCGGTGCCGTTGATTACGCTCTCCTCCTGCAACGCGCTAATGATCTCACTCGCAACCGCTGCGTCGGCGTTGGAACCGATGATGGCAATTCTAAACTCGTCCGCAAGTCTCTTCGCCAGATCCACGTAATAGGGCCAGCGCTTGGTGCCCCACGCGCTGCCCGGCGCGAGAGCGAGGATCGGGCGAGTCGGCTCGCCATTTTTTCGCAGCAGATGGTCGATTTGCTCCCGATCCGCATCGGACGGGTAGAGCCGCGGACGGATCTGCTCGCGCGTCGGTGGATCACCGCAGTCGGACATCGCGAGAGACCAGATGCGTTGCGCGTGGTGATGTTCGGGACGATACGGAACCTGCTTGGTGTACAGCACCCGCCCGGTGGAGCTCGCGAACCCAATGCGATCCTTGGCGCCGGTCAGCATCCCCATCAAGCCGCTGCGAAACGATCCCTGCGCGAGATACACCACATCATATGGACGATGCGTGCGAATCTGTTTGACGGTTTGCCACAGCCCGAGCGCGGAGCCGTAGGTGCCGCGCTTATCGTAGCGAATGATCGTCCGAATGTCTGGATTGTTGGCGAGAGCCGTCGCGCCCAGCGGCGTCACCAGTACATCAACCGGTCCTCTCCCGGCAAGCTCCGCGATCAGCGGCGTCGTCAGAATGACGTCGCCGAGGAAGCTCGTCTGGATGACCAGCGCGCCGCTCACTCAGTCGACCTGCAGCACCGCGAGGAACGCTTCCTGTGGAATTTCTACTGAGCCAACCTGCTTCATTCTTTTTTTGCCTTCTTTCTGCTTCTCGAGCAGCTTCCGCTTACGTGTGATGTCGCCGCCGTAGCACTTGGCGAGAACGTCTTTGCGCAAAGGCTTCACAGTGGTGCGTGCGATTACCTTCGTTCCGATCGCCGCCTGAATCGCGACCTCGAACAACTGCCGCGGAATCAGATCCTTGAGCTTGTCGGCGATCTTGCGGCCCCATTCGTACGCCTTGTCGCGATGGATGATGACGCTGAAGGCATCGACCGGATCGCCGTTGATCAGCATGTCGAGCTTCACCAGATCGCTGCGCCGATACTCGAGCATCTCGTAGTCGAGTGAGGCGTAGCCGCGGCTCACCGTCTTTAGCTTGTCGAAGAAATCGAGAATGATTTCGGCGAGAGGGAATTCCCAATCCAGCTCGACGCGCTGGGTATCGAGGTAGGTCATGTTCTTGTAGACGCCGCGCCGCTCGGTGCCGAGGGTCATGATTGGCCCGATGTACTCCGACGGAACCATGATGCGCGCCTTCACGAAAGGCTCCTCGATGTAGTCGACGATCTGCGCGTTCGGCATCAGCGATGGATTCTCGATCAGATGCATCGTGCCATCGGTCAGGTACACCTTGTATTCGACCGATGGAACCGTGGTGACGAGGTCGAGATCGAACTCGCGACTCAGTCGCTCCTGCACGATCTCCATGTGGAGGAGACCGAGGAAGCCAGCACGGAAACCGAAGCCGAGCGCAGTCGACGTCTCTGGCTCGTAGTTCAGGGAGGCGTCATTGAGTTTGAGCTTCTCGAGTGCATCGCGCAGTGTCTCGTACTGCGTGGTGTCGGTCGGATACATCCCGGCAAAAACGAAGCTGCGCACCGCCTGATAGCCGGGCAAAGCCTCCAGCGCGCGATTCTCGGCGTCGAAGATCGTGTCACCAGCGCGCGTTTCGCTGACCGAGCGAACGCTGGCGACGACGTAGCCGACCTCGCCAGGCCCGAGCTCGTTGGTCGGCACCTGACGCAGCTGGTTGTATCCGACTTCGTCCACTTCGTAGACGGATTCGCTGGCGCCAAAGGTGATGTGAGTGCCTTTCCTGATCACACCGTCGACTACGCGCACGCTAGGAATCGCGCCGCGATACTTGTCGTAGTACGAGTCGTAGATCAGCGCGCGCAGTGGCGCGTTCTCATCACCTTCCGGCGGAGGAACCTTGCGAACGACTTCCTCGAGCAGCGCATCGATCCCGATACCTTCTTTCGCGCTCACCAGGAGGATCGCGCTTTCCTCGATTCCGAGCAGGTCCGCGACTTCCTTGCGGCGGCGCTCCGGCTCTGCTCCCGGTAGATCGATCTTGTTCAGAATCGGGATGATCTCGAGGCCGGCGTCCATGGCCAGGAAGAGATTGGAAAGCGTTTGCGCCTCGATTCCCTGAGAGGCATCGACGACCAGGATCGCGCCTTCGCACGCGGCCAGTGAGCGCGAGACTTCGTAGGTGAAGTCGACGTGTCCCGGGGTATCGATCAGGTTGAGCTCGTACTCCTGGCCGTTCTGCGCAGTGTAGCTCATGCGCACCGCGTTCAGCTTGATGGTGATGCCGCGCTCTCGCTCGAGATCGAGCGTATCGAGCACCTGCGCCTTCATCTCGCGCTTCTGCAGCATGCCGGTCGCCTCGATCAGGCGGTCGGCGAGCGTCGACTTGCCGTGGTCGATGTGTGCGACGATGCAGAAGTTGCGAATGTGATCGAGCTTCAAAACAGAACTCTGACTTTTTGCGGAGAGCTGGGGAGGGGAGAAACGTACAAATATAATCCTCCGCTCCTTGGGTCCCGCTAAAAGAAAGAGGGCTGCAATCGCAGCCCTCTTTTTCTACTTGCTAGTGTCCGCGTGACGGTGGCGGCTGTCTCGGCGGGTCCGACCGCGTCGACGGTTCTGCGCGCGGTGGCGGAGGCGGCGGCGATGAGGACCGCTCGTGAATTACTGGCTCCTGGTGCGGCCTTTCCGGCGCCGGCATCGGCGCTGAGACGACCGGCTCGCGACGATAGGTCGGAACCGCCGGGCCACTCGAGCCCGAGACCTGGCCACGCGGGACAATCACGCGCTCAACCGGCATCCGTCCTTGCGGCGCTGTCATCCCGCCGCCGGTGTAGTCCTGAATGTAGACGCGCGGCTCGCCACGGCGGCCGGTCGGGGAGGCCTTCACGGTGACATCGCCCATCCGGGGCAGTGCGCCCTGACGGCTAGTCGGCATGCCTTCCAGCGCGTTGGCGAATACTGTGGTTCCACCCGTACCGCGAGGAACCGGCGCCACTTTTGGCAAACGCGTCTTGGGGAAGACCGTCGTGTCGCCGTGACCGCGCGGTGGCGGGAAATGACCAGTCGCCGGCTGCTGTCCGCCGTTAATGAAGCCGGGCACGTAAATGGGAGAGCCGCAAGCATCGAAACCGACCAACCTCACGCCCGTGCCTGAAGCGCGAACTCGCGAGTACACCGCAAGTGCCTGCATCTGTCGTAGCGCATACAGCGGGACAGCGTTGTATCCGTAAAGGCCCGCGCACGAGGAGTAATAGTCGTACCCTGTCGCGTAGTACGGATATCCATAGGCCCTGCCGCCATCGAAGCGCAGATAATCGCGCCCAATCGGCTCTCCGGGCTGCCCGAGATACTGCGCCATCACGGCCGCAGCATTCAGCGGCGACCGGTTCTCGATCAGCCGACGGATTGCGCTGATGTCCCAGTCACCACCGCTTTCGATTTTCTCGAGATTGAACGGAGCACGCGACGCCAGCGCGATGATGGTTCCGCGGGAGTCGTCGTTGCCGTAATTGGAGTAGCCGCTGTAGCTGGCGTCGTATGCCGTGCCGCCGTAGCGCGAGCTATTGAATCCAGCAAAGAAATTCGGGAGTCGCAGCGATCTGTTCGCGTTGATCCTGACCGACAGGCCAGGGAAATCGGGATGGAGAACCTGGATCTGACCGTCCATGTCCATCTCGACGGCGAAAACATAGGCGTTCTCCGACAGCTCGATTCGCGGCGTGATGTAGCTGCTGGTGCCGACGTAATCGACGCCGTTGTCCGAATAAATCCGGATCGTCGGCGGGCCGCGGTGCGCTGCCTGCGCTTCAGTTGGGGATGTGCCGGGCCCGAGCAATATCACGAGACCGCCGACGACAAATCCAAGCTTAATTGCTCGCATATCCCCTCCGAGGTTTGTATACAATTTGAATGTTTGTAACGCGAAGTGTCAAGCGGGAGTCTGCGTTACCGTTCAAGAAATGGCTCTGATAACCGGGGACAGACGCAATCCATCCTGGCCTGCATAAACGGCATCATACCGCGGCCGACCTGATGCCCATTTTTGCCGAGGTGTTTTGCGAGCACCGCTATGGCGGTCTGGGGACTTTGTTGGTGGATTAAACTCTGGATCGCCTCAACGTTCCATTCGCCATCGCTTACGATCCCGTCGAAGCTAAAGGGCGCGCAGGAAGCGAGTGCGAAAATGATTCCCCGCGAAGTCGGGGCCCCGCGGAGACCCTGTTGGCTCGGTCCCATCGATCCGCCAAAGCCGCTAAAGAAACCGGGCATCGATACCGGTTTATCTGCGGCTACCTCGAAGCTGCCCCCGGGAGAAGCGGGATACAGGACTTCTATCTGGCCATTGAGGTCTATTTCGACCACAAACAGATACGCGTTTTCGGAAACCCGAATGTGAGAGGATATGTAGGAGATCCCTTCGGTTGCTCCCGGCGCCTGATAAACGTTGATAGCCGGAGTCGTCCTGCAGTTTGCTTGCTGAGCCAAAGCCGGGAATTCGAGGGGCCCAAACAGCACGGTGGTCGCACCAAATGCGAATGTCAGGCCGATCCGCTGCATGGGGCCTCCTGGGTTTGTATACAATTTCAGGCTTTTTAACAGCAAGGGTCAAGCCCGAGTTCCCATTATGTTTTACGTACCAGGCTTGCCGCCTGTTGCTTCCAGCCCGCTTTAGCTTCCGCCATGCCGCTCCCACAACTGCTCTCGCTCATTGAACTACTGCCCGAATTTCGCGAGCTGCAGGAGAACGTCCCGGAGGCGGGCACACGCTGCGTAGTCGGCGGACTTCACGGATCGTCCGATGCAGTCCTGCTCGCCGCGCTCACCGAAGTACTCCATCAGCGATTTTTCGTCGTCGTCTCGGACGACGTCGCCGGCGCCGAACGCTGGCTCGCCGATCTCACCACGCTGGTAGAGCCCGATGCGGTAGCGTTTTACCCGCCGCGCGAGAGTTTTGGCGAGGCGGAGGCGCACGCCGAGATCGCCGGTGAGAGGGTCGAAACTCTCGAGCGCATCGGCCGCGGCGACCTTCGTATAGTAGTGACCACCAGCCGCGCTGTTCTCGAGCGTACTCAGCTCCCGCGCGCACTTGCCTCCGCGCGTCTGGAGATCCGCAAAGGCGACACCCGGCGGCCCGAAGCGCTCGCGGAACACCTCGAGTCCATCGGATTCGAGCGCGTGGAGATGGTGGAAGACGTCGCGCAGTTCAGCGTTCGCGGGGGCATCTTCGACATCTACAGCTTCGGCATGGCCGAGCCGGTGCGCCTCGAGTTCTGGGGCGACGAGATCACCGAGCTTCGGCATTTCGATCTCCTTACGCAACGCTCCACGCGCGATGCCGACCTCGCGCTGATTCTCCCCGTCGATGGCCAGATCAAAGCCGGAGAGGCGGAGCCTGAGCGCTCGTCGATCCGCGCGCTGTTCCCACCCGACACCGTTTTGGTTGTGCCGCAGGGAACTCATCTCCGGCGCGAGATGGAGCGGACCTGGACGGAGGCCCAGCACCACATCGACCTCGCCCGCCGCCGCGGTGAGGACACGCCGAGTCGCGATGAGCTGTTCGAATCGCCGGAAGCTACGCTGGCTGCGGTTGGCGGTTTTGGTGCCCTCGATCTGTCGGGCGAGGATGCGTCGATTGCATTTCCGTTTCGGCCTCCCGAGGAAATCGGGCGCGATATCAAGCGCCTGAAGCAGATCGTCGCCGACGGCATCCCGACGGTGATCCTCTGCGACAACGCCGGTCAGGCCGAGCGCCTGGACGAGCTGCTCAACGACGACCGAGTCTCCCCAGCGGGTCTCGCCATCGGCGTCCTCGACGGCGGTTTCGTCATCCCCCCGCGTGGTGAAGCCTTCGCGGGTTATCGCGTTCTAACGGACCACGAAATCTTCCGGCGCGAGCGTCGCTTTCGCCGCGCGCGGCGCTACGTCACGGGCAGCGCGCTCGAGAGTCTCACCGCACTCAAGCCTGGCGATTACGTCGTCCATCTCGAGCACGGCGTCGGGATCTACCGCGGCATGGAGAAGATGTACGTCCGCGAGAGCACCGTCGAAGTCGCGGTGATCGAATACGAGGGCGGCGACCGACTCAACGTCCCGCTCTATCGCATCGATCAGATCGAGCGCTACCGCTCCGCCGACGACATCTCCTCCGAGGCGCCGCCACCGCGACTCCACTCCCTCGGCGGAAAACGCTGGGCTACGCAGCGAGACAAAACGCGCGCGGCGATCCAGGAGATGACGGTCGAATTGCTTGACCTCTACGCACGGAGGAAAGTGGCGACGCGGCCGGCCCACGTTCCGGATACGGTTTGGCAACGTCAGCTCGAGTCTTCCTTTCTGTTCGAAGATACGCCGGACCAGCGCACTGCGACGACTGACGTCAAAGGCGACATGGAGAAGCCACGACCGATGGATCGGTTACTCGTCGGCGACGTCGGCTACGGCAAAACGGAGATCGCGGTGCGCGCCGCGTTCAAAGCGGTGCAGTCGGGTCGTCAGGTGGTGGTGCTGGTGCCGACCACAATTCTCGCCGACCAGCACTCGCGCACATTCGGTGACCGGCTCGCCGATTTTCCCGTAAACGTCCAGACTCTCAGCCGCTTCCAGTCGCCCAGGGAGCAAGCCGCGATTCTCGCCGACCTCAAGGCCGGCAAGGTCGACATCATCATCGGGACCCACCGTTTACTCAGTCCTGACGTTCACTTCTCCAATCTCGGATTGATCGTGATTGACGAGGAGCACCGCTTCGGTGTCAAACACAAGGAGCGACTTAAACGGCTCCGACTCGAGACCGATGTGTTGACCCTGACCGCTACACCAATTCCACGTACGCTGCATTTGTCGCTCGCCGGATTGCGCGACATGACCTTGATGCAGACCGCGCCGCGCGACCGGTCCCCGGTGCTGACCTATGTCGAGCCATTGGATGACGGTCTGATCGACGAAGGCATCTCCCGTGAGCTGGATCGCGGCGGGCAGGTGTTCTTCGTCCACAACCGCATCGAGACAATCGACGCGATGGCGGACCACATTCGCCGCGTCGTTCCGCGTGCGCGCATCGGTGTCGGTCACGGCCAAATGCGCGAGCACGAGCTCGAGACGGTGATGCGAAAATTCGTAAACGGCGAGATCGATGTGCTCGTGTCGACGATGATCGTCGAATCCGGCCTCGACGTTCCCAACGCCAACACGATGTTCGTCAACCGCGCCGACTATTTCGGACTCGCGCAGCTGTACCAGCTCCGCGGCCGCGTCGGACGCTCGCACCGGCGCGCCTTCTGCTACCTGATGGTGCCGGATTCGATCGACCCGAACGCCGAGCGCCGGTTG
>DASTGU010000098.1:0-43911 GCA_035718845.1 Gemmatimonadaceae bacterium
GATCACATCGTCGCCGAGGGAATTGCGGCCGGCGCCAGCGACATCCATCTGGAGGCCGGCGAAAACGGAATCGCCGTCCGATATCGCATCGACGGCATGCTGAAGGAAGTGATGGTGCTTCCCAAAGCCGTCGGTGTTCCGCTGGTCTCCCGAATCAAGATCATGAGCGGGATGGACATCGCCGATCGACTGCGGCCGCAGGGTGGGCGTGCCCGTGTCTCGATCAACGGCGCGCGGGTTGACCTGCGTGTATCGACGCTGCCCGCCTCACACGGCGAGAAAGTCGTGATCCGCATTCTCGATTCACGCGCCGCGTTGCGCTCCGTGGAGTCGCTCGGCCTCGATCCGGTCGATGGACCGCGCATGCAAAAGCTGCTCGACGTCCGCGAAGGACTGATCCTGGTCACCGGTCCAACGGGCTCCGGGAAGACGACGACTCTCTACGCCGCGCTGCGCATGCTGCTCCACCGCGGCGTCAACATCATCACCGTGGAAGATCCGGTCGAGTACAGAATCCCCGGCATCGTCCAGGTGCAGATTCACGAGAAGGCCGGACTCACCTTCGCGTCCGCGCTGCGATCGGTGCTGCGACAGGATCCGGACGTCGTGCTCATCGGCGAGATTCGCGATCGCGAGACGGCCGCGATCGCAATCCAGGCATCGCTGACGGGCCACCTCGTCTTCGCGACCCTGCACACCAACGACGCCTGCAGCTCGATCGTTCGCCTCACCGACCTCGGCGTTGACTCTGTCAAACTCGCGGGCGCACTCAAAGGTGTCGTCGCGCAACGGCTTATTCGCAGGCTCTGTCCTGCGTGCAAGCTCGTCGCGAATGCAGGCGTGCCGCGTCGGTTGATCGGCTCCATTCCCGAAAGCTCGATGATCTACTTACACACCGGCTGCGCCGATTGCTCGATGACCGGTTACGCCGGACGCGTCGCGGTCACTGAAGTGCTGGTGACGACACCAGAGATCGAGCGAGCGATTGCGACCAACCAGCCGCCAGAGCGCCTGCTGAGTGCTGCGCGCGAATCGGGCACTCGTTCGCTCTGGGCGTGCGGTTGTGCTCAGCTGCTCGCCGGTAACACCAGCGCGGAGGAGCTGGTGCGGGTGATCGAGCCGGAGACCTCGCGCGCGACTGCCGCGGCTCCGCCGCCCCCATATACTTCGCCGGGTCGAGTGGTTTACGAGCGAATGCGCGGAGATGGAATGACCAAGGTCACACCCGGCGTCATCGAGCTGTTCGTCATCAAACACAACGCTGGCGATTGGCGCGTGCTGTTGCTGCAACGCGCCGCCGATGGCAAGCGGCCCAACTCATGGGAAACTGTCTACGGGAAGATCGACGCCCGCGAGAAGCCGGAGAAGGCGGCTGTGCGAGAGCTACGCGAGGAAACGGGCCTGGAACCCGAATCGCTCTACAATGTGACGGTGAGCAGTTTCTACCTGCACCAGTCTAACACCATTCAGATGTGCATCACTTTCGCTGCGTTCGTTGCAGAGGACGCGAAAGTCGAGCTCAGCGAAGAGCATCAGCGCTTCGAGTGGCTGACGCTCGACGATGCCTGCGCTCGCTTCACCTGGCCGCGCGAAGCCCATGCCCTTCGCGATGCTCATCACCTACTCAAGGCTGGAGATGCCGGGCCGGTCGAGGATGTTCTCCGCATCGACTGAGGACTGACGACTGGCCGTGCATCTGCCCTACAACTGGCGATCTGAAGTAACTGGATCCGAGTTCTCGGTAGCACGGTTCCCTGTTGTCCGTTAACTGCGGTGCGAAACCGTTCGAAGTAGCCTCCGGGCAAAAGCAAAAAACAAAGGCAACGGCACCAAGCCGTTGCCTTTTTCTTTACTCCGCGCAGAAGGGTTAAATGCGCAGTTTACGGGGAACCGGTAACCGTGCTACCGGCCACCCGCAACCAGTTACTTCACACCGCCAGTAGAAGGGAGCCCGCACGGCCAGTCCTCAGTCCTCAGTTCTCAGTCCGTCAATCAGCGCGCCCTGACCGTGGTAACCGGATCCAGACCGGGCGGCGCATTGGGCTTCACCCTCACGCTCTTCGCCGGAATACCGACGTAGACGTGGTACGGCCGCACATCCTTCGTCGCGACGGCCATCGCGCCCACCATCGCCTGCTCGTGCACGTGGACGCCCGCCAGAACCGTTGCGTGATATGTGATGCGGACACCGTCGTCGATGATCGTCTGCGCATCGGTCACGTCGCGCTGATCGACGATGCTGTGGGTGTGGCTATAGACGTTCGCGAAGTCGCTGATCGAGACGCTGTTCCCCAGCCTTATCCCGCCGCGGTCGTCGAGCAGCACATAGCGATGAATCACCACATTGTCGCCGACTTCCATGTTGTAGCCGAATGAGAACTCGACGAACTGGAACGCTTTGAAATTCTCGCCGACTTTCTTGAAGATGTATGGAGCGAGAACCCGTCTCAGTCGCACGCCGAGCTCGACGTTCTGCCCGCCCAGGATCGTGCGGTCGAAGGAATACCACAGCCACAACAACGGCTTCACGCGCTGAAATTTCTCGTCGTCGACTTCGGCGTAATACTCGGGCTCGAGCGTGACGTTTCGCGGATCGAGTGCCGCCAGCGCCAGACGCGTAGCCGGCGCGAGTTTCTTGTCTTCGACCGCCGTCTCCCAGTTGCTGACGAACTCTGGATGACTGATCTCGCACAGCGTCCGCCGGCACAATAACGCGCGATCTGCACCCGATTTCAGCTCGGCGTCGATTTTCTCGAGCCAATCGTTGGACAGTCCAGCGCAGGGAAGTGCGGGAAGTTTGCGAAGCGGATAGATCGCCATGACGGAAAGTTGAACCTCGCCGCGGCGAAAAACCAGCTATTGACTCGGATGCGACGCCCGCGCGCGCACCAGCGCGCGCTCACGCTCTACGCGCGTCAGTATCTGCTCCCAGCTGTCGTCGCGAATGTTCTGGAAAGTCACACTGAGCGGCTGATCGAGATCGATCGCCTCGTCGAACAGATAAATCGCGCTCTGCGCCTCGCGCTGCTTCAGGCGTTGCTCACCGAAGCCCGAGCTCAGGGGGATAACTTCCAATGGCCTGAAGTCGCGGCCGCTGCTGGTGATCACCAGCTCCATCGGACTGAAGTGCACGTCGGGCAGCACGCCATAGAACGATACGTACCACAGGTCAGGCGAGCGGCCGCCGCTGCGGCGTGTCACTGCTGCGATCGCCTGCTTGTTGCTCTCCTGCAGCTCGCGCAGCGCGCGGTAGGAATCGGGAGTCAAAAGACGAATGAGATTCTCGTCCAGGGGAATCGCGCGCACGATGAGGCCCGGCAGCTCCATCCGAATTGCGATGTCGTCCTGGCGGAGCGTGCCGTACCCGACCGGTACACTCGCCCTGCCCGTGGTGTCGTCGCTGATTGGCGTCAGAGTCTGAGATTGACCCGCCGCTGCTTGAGTCCCGCCCGCGCACGCAGCCAGTGCGCACGCAACCAATAATGCCGAGGCAGACTGCACTCGCACCCTCATTCCCCGGTACTCGGCGCGGCGCCCACCAGCTCCACGATTGCCTCGAGCAGTTCGACCCGACCGTCGCCAGTTACCGCGCTGAAAGGAATCACCTGATCCGCATCGAGCGCCAACACGCGCGCAATCTCAGCCGCCCGTTCGCGCGCGGCGGTTTTGCTCAACTTGTCGGTCTTCGTCAGCGCCACGATCGTCGGCACCTCCACTTCTGCCAGAAAATCGAGCATCGCCCGATCATCATCGCTGGGCTCCCGGCGTATGTCCAGCAACAAAACTATACCCCGAAGCTGCTGCGTTCGCTTCAGATACGCCTCGATCAGCGGCCGCCACTCGGCCTTCTTCTCCTTCGAGATCCGTGCATACCCGTAGCCGGGCAGATCCACCAGCACGAATCCGTTGTTCACCCGAAAGAAGTTGATCTCTCGTGTTCGACCGGGAGTGCGACTGACGCGCGCGAACGCTTTGCGGCGCACGAGAGTGTTGAGCAGCGAAGATTTTCCGACGTTGGACCTGCCGGCGAACGCGATCTCGGGAAGCTCGGACGGCGGCCGCCAGCCGCCTTTCTCCGCCATCCCGCCGAGGAACTCGAGGTTTCGGATGATCAGCGCCTCTTTTTCGGGGCGCTCACCCGGCTCAGGCATCAGTGCGTGACGGTGTCGTAAAGCGCTTCGCCCGATGATGCGCTGGCAGACGGCTGACGCCGCAGCGCTATCGCGAGCACTTCATCCATCGTCTTAACCGGATGGAAACGCACCGAGGCGCGCACTTCCTCCGGCAGCTCCTCGACGTCGCGCGCATTGCCGTGTGGCACGATCACTTCGCTCACCTTGTTGCGGTGAGCGGCGACGGACTTCTCTTTCAGTCCGCCGATTGGCAACACTCGGCCGCGCAGCGTGATCTCACCCGTCATCGCAACATCACCGCGTACCGGCGCACCGGTTAACGCGCTGATCACCGCCGTAGCGATGCCGATTCCCGCTGAAGGTCCGTCCTTGGGCGTCGCACCCGCCGGCATGTGAATGTGGATGTCCTTGGTCTTATAGAATTCGGGATCGATTCCCAGCGACCTCGCACGTGCGCGCGCGTAAGAGAGCGCGGCACTGGCCGACTCTTTCATCACGTCGCCCAGCGTTCCCGTCAGCTGCACCTTACCGCGTCCCTTGACTACGCTCACCTCGATTTCGAGCACCTCTCCGCCGGCGGACGTGTACGCGAGCCCCGACGCGACGCCGACTTTGTCGTCGAGCGATGTGTCATCGGGATCAAATGGCGGCTGGCCGAGCAAGTCGGTCAGGTCTTCGACTTTGACAGTATGGCGCACGTGCTCGCTTGCGCCTGTTGGATCAGCCGGAGCCTCAGCGCGCTTTCTCGCGAGCTTCCGCGCCACTCGCGCGATCCGACGCTCCAGCTCACGTACACCTGCCTCGCGGGTGTACCCGCGCATGATCGCCATCAGGACATCCGGCTCGACCACCACGTCTTCCTTCCTCAAGCCGTTGGCTTCGATCTGACGTGGCAGGAGATACTGTCGCGCGATCGCCATCTTCTCGTGATCGAGATAGCCGGCGATGCGCAAAATCTCCATGCGATCGCGCAGCGGCTCCGGAATGCCGGCCAGCGAGTTCGCGGTGGTGATGAACAGCACCTGCGACAAGTCGTAATCGACTTCCAGGTAATTGTCGTTGAAGGTCGTGTTCTGCTCCGGATCTAGCACCTCGAGCAGCGCCGCGGCGGGATCGCCGCGGAAGTCCTGACCGAGCTTGTCCACTTCATCGAGCAGGATCACCGGATTGATGACTTCCGCGCGACGCATCGCCTGAATGATTCGCCCCGGCATCGATCCGATATACGTCCGCCGATGTCCGCGAATCTCGGCCTCATCGCGCACGCCGCCCAGCGCCATGCGCACGAACTTCCGCCCCAGCGCTCGTGCGATGGAGCGACCGAGTGATGTCTTGCCGACACCAGGTGGTCCGACGAGGCAGAGAATCTGTCCGTCGAGCCGCCCAACCAGCGACATCACCGCGATGAAATCGAGAATCCGATCTTTGACTTCGTCGAGCCCGTAATGATCGTCGTCGAGAATTGCCCGCGCGTGCGCAACGTCGAGCACTTCGTCGGTGCGCTCCGTCCACGGAATCGAAACAATCCAGTCGACGAAGTTCCGTGCAACCGTGAACTCTGGAGACATCGGCGGCATCCGGCGAAGCTTCCGCAGCTCGCGAAGAGTTCTCTGCTCGACTGGCGATGGCAGTGCCTTCTTCTTGATCTGCGCCTCGAGGTCGGCGAAGTCATCGCTCTCGTCTTCACCGAGCTCGCGATGGATTACCCGCAGCTGCTCCTGCAGATAGAACTCGCGCTGGTTCTGGAACATCGCGCCACGGACATCGTCGTCGATTTTCCGCTCCAGACGCAGCAGCTCGATTTCGCCCGAAAGTAGCTCGGCAAGCATCTCCAGCAGCGCGCGCAAGGTCTCTGCTTCGAGCAGCGACTGCCGCAGCTCGAAACGAACTGCCACGTGCGCCGCGACCCCGAATGCCTGTCGCTCCGCCGAGTTGGTGCTCTGGATGATCGAGACGATCTCGGGGGGAATGCGCCGCTGGAGGCTGACGTATTCCTCGAACGAGTTCATCACCCGCCGGCTGATTGCCTCGGTCTCGGCGGCATCCTGGGGCGCTGGCCCCTCAAACGGGGCCGGGGTGACCGCCGCGCGCAGCATGTTGCCCGACGGGATGTAGCGAGTGATTCTCGCCCGAGCGATTCCTTCTACGAGAACCCGCGTAGTTCCGGTGGGGAGTCGCGACACCTGCACCACTCGACCGACAACGCCGGTCCGGTGCAGATCCGCCGCGGCCGGCTCCTGCTTCTCACCGTCGCGTTGTGCGACCAGCAGCAGGATCTTGTCCTCTGCCAGCGCCGCCTCGATCGCCGCCAGTGAAGCGGGCCGGCCGACGAGTAGCGGAATGACTACATAGGGGAAAATGACGACGTCCCGAAGCGGCAGGACCGGAATCCGGTCTGACGTCGGAACGGTTTCGTTGTCGCGTTGAAAAGTCTGCGTCATACTGGCGGTACAGAATAAACTGCAAAAGGAAAACTACCAGCCCGCAGCTCGGGGCTTTCAGCCTACTGCGTCGAGCCTAAATACAAAACGAACGGCCAGCGCGTTCGCTGGCCGTTTTGTAGCTCGGCGCCGCCGGCTGAAAGCCGCAAGCAGCAAGCTGGTAGTTTTCCGTGGGGAGTTAAGCCTCTTTCTTTCTGCGAACCGGCGAGATCTCGAGCAGCGGCTGCGTCCCGTTGGTGATGCAGGACTCGGTCACCTTGACCTCGACCACGTCCTCTCTGCTTGGGAGGTCGAACATGACCTCCATCAAGACCTCTTCCAGAATCGCGCGCAGTCCACGCGCGCCAGTGCCGCGCTTGAGCGCCTTGTTGGCGATCGCGATCAGTGCGGCTTCGTCGAAGGTGATCTTCACGTCCTCAAGGCCGAACAGCTTCGCGTACTGCTTGGTGAGCGCGTTCTTCGGCTCCTTGAGGATCCGCACCAGCGCTTCTTCGTCGAGGCCTTCGAGGGCGACGGTTACGGGAAGGCGTCCGACGAGCTCCGGAATCAGTCCGTAGCGGAGCAGATCGTCCGGCTCGACTTCGTTGAAGATCTTGGTTTGTACGAGCTTCTTGTCGCGTGCTGCAGCGCCGTTGAAGCCGATCTGACGGCGGCCGGTGCGCGCTTCGATGATTTTCTCGAGCCCGTCGAACGCGCCGCCGCAAATGAACAGAATGTCCTTGGTGTTGAGCTGAATGTATTCCTGCTGCGGGTGCTTGCGCCCGCCCTGCGGCGGAACGGAAGCGACGGTTCCCTCGATGATCTTGAGGAGTGCCTGCTGGACGCCTTCACCCGAAACGTCGCGGGTGATGCTCGGGTTCTCCGACTTGCGGGCGATCTTGTCGATTTCGTCGATGTAGACGATACCGCGCTCGCATTCGGCGACGTTGAAATCACCGGCCTGCAACAGTCTCACCAGAATGTTCTCGACGTCTTCGCCGACGTAGCCCGCTTCGGTAAGCGTGGTGGCATCGGCGATGGTGAAGGGAACGTCGAGGATCCGGGCGAGGGTCCGCGCCAGCAGCGTCTTACCGACGCCGGTCGGACCGATCAGCAGAATATTGGATTTGTCGAGCTCGACATCATCGTCCTTGAGAGACGTCGAGTTGATCCGCTTGTAGTGGTTGTACACCGATACGGCGAGTGCCTTCTTCGCCTGCTCCTGACCGATCACGTACTGGTCGAGGACGTCCTTGATCTCCTGCGGGGACGGTACCTGGGTTATCGCCTCTGCTACCTCGCGCTCTTCGTCCTCCGCAAGGATCTCATTGCACAGCGCAATGCACTCGTTGCAGATGTAAACGGACGGTCCGGAAATGAACTTCCGGACGGAGTCTTTCGATTTTCCGCAGAAGGAGCAGCGAAGGTGTTTCTCTTGAGACATGCGGCGAAATACCGGTTGCGGCGTCTAGAGGGGCACTGAACTAAAGATACCTAACAGCGGGTCTGGAAGCGGTCAAGCAAAATACGAGAGCAGGACTCGTGAAGAATTTCACAAGTAACAGTAGTTCCGCTCAGGCCTGCTTTAACGCCTCTTCCATCTCCCCGCGGTAAGAAATCACGTTGTCGATCAGGCCGTACTCCTTGGCCTCGTCAGCCGACATAAACCGGTCGCGATCGGTATCGCGCTCGATCCTTTCGACGGGCTGGCCGGTGTGCTTGGCCATCAGCTTGTTGATCTGCGACCGGAGGTGGAGAATCTCCTTCGCCTGAATTTCGATATCCGACGCCGTTCCGCCTCCGCCGCCCTGGGACGGCTGGTGGATCATGATGCGGGAGTGGGGAAGCGCCGATCTCTTGCCTGGTCTACCCGCTGACAGCAGGAATGCTCCCATGCTGGCGGCGAGGCCCATGCAATTGGTATTAACGGGCGACTTCAGGAACTGCATGGTGTCGTAAATCGCCAACCCCGCCGAGACGCTGCCGCCTGGGGAGTTGATGTAGATGTGGATGTCGCGCTCCGGATTGTCCGACTCCAGGAACAGCAGCTGCGCGATGACGATGTTGGCAACGTCGTCATTGATCGGCGTGCCAAGAAAAATGATGCGGTCCATCAACAACCGGGAAAACACATCATAGGTGCGCTCTCCGCGGCTGGAGCGCTCGATTACGTACGGCGTATAAATCGTCGGCATCGGTTCGTCGTCCTCTTCCTCTCGCCGTTTAGGCATTAGTCGATACATCGTTTCGTTCCAGCAGCCATTTGAAGACTTTGTCTTCGGTGATGCTGCGCTCCATTTCCTTCAGCCGGCCACTCTTTTCGAGCTGGGCGTAAAGCTGGCCAGGATTCACGCCGCGTTTCTCCGCCTGTTCGGCGATTCTGTCATCGAGATCCTTCTCGGTGGCGGCGAGACTTTCGTTCTCGGCGATCGTTTCGATCACCAGGTCGCGCCGGATCTGACGCTCGGCCAGGCTGCGGAATTCGCCCGCAAACTTGTCGCGCTGATCCTCAGGTACTTGATACGCTTCGGCGTAGTTCTGCACGAACTGCTGGATCCAGCTCTTCGGAATGTCGAACGCGTTTGCTGAAATTATCTGATCGATCAGCTGTTGTCTCACATTCGCTTCGATTTCGTGCTCAGCGTGGCGCTCCATGTCGCCGCGAACGGCCTTGCGCAGCGCCTCGAGTGATTCGAAATCACCTACTTCGCGTGCAAGCGCATCGTCCAGGGCGGGCGCGGATTTCCGTTTGACTTCATTGAGAGTGATGCGGACTGTCTTGGTCTGGCCGCGCTGTTTCTCGTCGGGGAAGTCATCGGGCCATTTCACCGGCCGCTCGATCGTCTCGCCCGGCGCTGCTTCCATGATAAGCTCTTCAATGCCCGGGATCGCCTGTCCAGCGCCGAGCACCAGCGGGTAGCTCTTCCCTTCATTTAACTGATCGCCGGCGCCAGCGGTCGAGATCTCGACATTGACCATGTCGCCCGGCTTCGGCTTTTCACTGACCGGAGTCCAGGTCGCCTTTTCGTCGCGAATCTGCTCGAGCTGCTCTGCCACTTGCTCGTCCGTCACCGTCGGTTTCGCGCGCTGAACGCGGAAGCCGTTGGTGCGGGCGAGGTTAATGGTCGGACGCAGCTCGAGATGGAGCTCGAAGGTTAGCGGCTTACCTTCTTCGAACTTGAGGTCGTGCACGTGGGGCTGAGACGCGACCTTGATGCTCTCCTTCTCCACGAACTCCTGGTACGCATCGCGGACCAGGGATTCCAGCGCTTCCTGGCGGATGGCCTCGCCGAACTTCTTGCGGACCACAGTCGCGGGCGCCTTGCCTGGGCGGAAGCCGGGCAGCCGCACCGTAGATGCGTACCGTCTCGCAGCTTTGTCCTCAGCGTCCTTCACGGCCTCGGCGGGCACCGAAACCTGAATGTGCCGCTCGACTCCTTCGGAGGCGCGCGGGGTGAACTCGATTTTCATGTACGCAATATAACAGTACGAAAAAGCGCGAGAGCGGCATTCGTATTGCCCTGTCTTGAAGCACCAAAATCAATCGAAAAAAAAAACGGCTTTCGCGGAGGAAAATCAGCAATGGATCTCGACACCCTCAAAGACCTTTACGTCGACGAACTCAAAGACCTTTACAGCGCAGAGAAGCAGATCATCAAAGGCCTGACCAAGATGTCGAAGGCAGCCAACTCTCCACGGTTGAAGGACGCATTCCGCACGCACCTTGAAGAGACGCGTCAACACGCTGAGCGGCTCGACCAGATTTGTCGCGATCTGGGTGTCAGCCCGCGCGGCAAGAAATGCGTCGGCATGGAAGGCTTGATCGAGGAAGGCAACGAGCTGATCCAGGAAGATCCCGATCCGGACGTCCTTGATGCGGGCCTCATCTCGAAGGCGCAGCACATTGAGCATTACGAGATGGCCGGCTACGGGACTGTGCGCACGTATGCGCGCCAGCTGGGATTTGACAATCATGCAGAGTTACTTCAGCAGACCCTCGACGAAGAAGGGAAGACCGATCATCTGCTGACTGACTTGGCAGAGTCGGGCATCAACGTCGAAGCAGAAGTCTGATAGAACCGTAAAGCAAAAGGCCCGACGTCGCGAGACGTCGGGCCTTTTTGTACCGGCGAACTCCGTCGATTAGTTGATCGAGGTCATGATCGCCTGAACCATCGAGCGCAATGTCGTTGCATCGGTGTCGGTGACGCGACCTGATTTGATCAGAGCGTCGATTTCGTTCAACAGGCTTCCCAGCTGCTTCACCGCTGGCGTTGAGTTGCCGCTACCGAGCTGGTCCTGGGCTGCGCTGATTTTCGCCAGCAATGAGTTCGTCTGGCCGTCGTTGAGATTTGCTGCGGCAGCGAGATCGCGCACCGCACCTGCTGCCCGGTCCAACTTTTGTGCGGCGAAGATGTCGCCGTTCTGGACGGAGCGCTCGAGCTTGTCCGGCAATAGCGAGAGCACGTCGTAGCCGCTCACGCGCTCCACTTCATCGACGGTCGTCTTGTACGTCTCCCAGTGCGAATCGACAGTGGGATCGTTGGGCATGATGACGGCGATGACGTCGTCGACGTCGCGGAAGCTCTGAACACTGGCAAGGCCATGATCACGCGGCAGTACCACGGCCACTTTCCACTCCGACGCCGGGATCACGATCTTGCCCTCGCCCTTGACCGTGCCCTTGTTGCCGGCCACTCCGGCGATTACGTAGACCTCCTTGTCGTGGAAGCGCGCGAGATTGCCGAGCGAGTCCTCGAGCAGTTTCCATGGGCCCTGATTCACTGCCGCGGCCTGCGGAATGATGTTGGAGAGGTAATACGAGCGAGCGTTGTCGAGGGTGCCCGACGTGAAGTCGAAGGAGCGCGCCATGTGACCGCGGTCGATACCGTAACCGGCAAAGGCGCCCGCACCGGTGTAGTCCGCGGTGGTGAGATGGGTGAAGCTTTGCGGCAGCGCGGGATCATGGGTGAAGCAGTCGCAACGATCGACACTGCCACCGAAATGAGTCGCGTCGAACTCGTAGCTCACCCAGTTAGGGGTGTTCCGATTGTGATTATACGAGAGTGTGTACTGATCGCGGGTGATGATGAAATCGTCGCTGGCATCCGCATCGGTCGGCACACCGAACTCGGTGTTGCCGCGATAGTCTGCCGTTCCTCCCAGCGTAGCGACGACTGTCGGCAACGTGAATGTCGCCGTCGTTCCGTTGGCAGCCGTTGCTCGTAGCACGGCCTGCCCCGCCGCGAGCGCGTGCACGACACCATTGCCGTCGACGCTGGCAACGTCAGGAGTCTCGCTCGTCCAGGTGAAGGTCGTCTGAACCGTCGTGCCGGTCAGGTCAACCATCGTCGCGAACAGCTGGTCCTCGAAGCTGACCGGGATTGGCGGATCGGTGATTGGCTGGCGGCCGCTGAAGGTGAGATCGAACGGCAGTGGACCGTCCTTGTTGCAGCGACCGAAGCTACGGCGAGACGGACCGAACCATTTGCCGGTCGTCGCGTTCAATTGCAGCGACGAGATCGCCGACGAGCTCGATGGCTCCTCGGCCTTGATGTCAGTCGAAGTCATGCCCGCTGCCGGGCCACCAATCGCGGTGAATGACCCTTCATAGGAGAGGAACTGCACTACCTCGCCGTTGTGCACGAGCGCGAAGCCATCGGGGCTGCCGTTCTGAATCGAGGCGAACGGAACGACTACGACGCCGCGATCGCCGCAGCTAGCCGGGATTAGTCCGCTAAGGGCCTTTTGATCGTAAACGTCGCCGTTGCCGCCGTTATACAGCACGACGCTCCAACCAGTGAGATCGGCGTTGGCCGGGCCTTCGATCTCGATCTGTTCGCTGACGTCGTCGCCAGAGTTGTCGTAATGGATTTCGCTGAAGCGCGTATCGGGTAGCACTATTGGCTGACCACCGACTTTGAAGGTCCATGCGTAATCAGCGGTCATGTTGTCGGGTGGATCGTCGGAATCGACGTCGCTAACGGCTGCGGATGGAATCGCCGCCGAACAACTCTCGCCAGGCGCGAACTCACCAAGGTTGGAAACCGTGTACGCCGACGGTCCGCCGCTGACAGAACCGCTGTGGGAACTGGTTGCGGTGCACGACACGCTCAGCCAGTTCGCGGCGAGGTTGACTGGTTCGCTGAAGCTGACGGTGATTGTTCCCGCATCACCGAGCTCGCCACCAGTCGCTGGAGAAGTCCCGCTCACGCGAGGCGGCACTTCGCCGCACGCAGAAAAAGTCGTGGTGTTGCGCGGATTCGGAGCGCCAACCGTAAAGTCGGCACCGTTGTTGTCGGTGTCGGTGCAACCGTCGCCATTTCGCAACGCAGCAGTGGTGTTCGTGAGCGCGGGCGTAGCAGCGCCCTCGAAGTAGCTGGCGGTTCCAAAGCCGACGAAGTCCGCGACCCCAGCGGCATCATTGCAGGGAAGGGTGCTCGTGCCGCACGTCAGGCCCGTCGTCCCACGCACCAGCGCGACTTTGCCTGACGTCGCGCTCATAGCGATCGTGCCGGTGGCGTCAGGGTTCGGCAAGTCCACCGTTCCTCCGGTTCCTTTTGCTTCCTGCACCAGATAGAACTGACCCGCCGCGAGCGTGCCGTGCAGAGCGGTGACCTGCCACGATGTGCCCGCCGCGCTCGCGTACTGAACGGACATGCCTTCGAGAGAAGCGTCGCCCGAGCCAATGTTGTGGAGCTCGATGAAATCGTTTCTTAGCGTTGCACTCGCATTACCGCCGCCGCCGTACACCTGGCTGATTACAACCCTGCCACTGGAGGCCACGTTCAGATCGAAGGTCCTGCCGCTCGGAGCGCGGAGCGGCGAAGTCACCAGCGCATCCTTCGCGCATGCCACCGCGACGAGTGCGGTTGCCATACCGACAGCGGCGAATAGTCTGTAATTGCGCGAACGATTTGACGTACGAGCTCCGATCATTTTGCCTCTCGCAAAGACTTCTCCTGTCACAAAGCCAGAGACGGCTATTGCGCGGAGAGCTTTTGGATTGTGTAGGTGGCCGCACGACTGCGGCATGCTGCGGTAAGCGGAGCGCAAATCCTAAGACTCGCGCGCAGATCGCGCAATTGTTCGTTACGCGATCGCTACGACCATCCGGAAAAGTACTGAGATGCCTTCGAATCGAGCGCGCGACGATCGCTTAAGAGCCACGTCTCCCCGACTTGATCGATGTCGACGCCGGCTTGGGACGAACCTGCGGATTCGGCAAATGCTGATGCTGTCCCTTCGACGGATCGTCGGGAACACCGTGCTGCTGGATATCCTTTTTCTTCTTCGAGAAATCAGGAATTATCGGTTTGCGCTTCATAGAGTCCTCATGGATGAACTGCAGTGCGAAAGGGGGGACTCGAACCCCCACGGATTGCTCCACTGGATCCTAAGTCCAGCGCGTCTACCAATTCCGCCACTTCCGCGTTCTCCAAAATATTCACTTAGCCTCACGCGCGAACCAGTGCGCACTTAGAATGCGCACAGTTTACCAATGCGCACTCAGTTAGCAGTCAGCAGTGCCGTTAGTCCGCGCTGGTAGTCCGCATAAAAAAACCGCGGAGCTTTCGCTCCGCGGTTTTTCCAGGAGATCCAGGCTACGTCTATCTTCCGACCTGAATGTTCACGATCCGCGGAGCATGATTTCTGTCCGCTAGGTTGAAAACGCTCAGGCTGATGTAGTCGCCGTTTTTCAGTCCTTTGAGAACCGACTGCAGATCCGACGGCGAGTTGATCGCTCGCCGCGGCAGCGGATAAAGAACTTCAGTGATCACGTCGTTCTGAGTGAGCTTCTCGTCGGCAGGGCCGCCGGGAGTCACGTCGGAAACCATCACGCCGCGAACCGGAGCTGGCATTCTTGCCTGTGCAGCCATCTCCGCGCTCACTGGCGCCACCGCGATCCCCAGCGCCGGGTGCAAGGTGCCGCCGTTGCTGGTCGGGGTTGGAGCGGTCGATGCTACTTCGCTGTCCGTCTGCGCTTCCATCAGCGTGACACGGAACGTCTTGCGCTGGCCATACCGCATCGCTTCGATCTCGATCGTCTCGCCAGGATTGTGGTTGCGCACGATTCTCTGGAGAGTGCTGACACGATCGACTGGCTGACCATCAGCGCTGATGATCACGTCGCCAGGCTGCAGACCCGCCTTCTTCGCCGGCGTATCGTCGCTCGGGAAGTTGCGAACCAGCACGCCACGGATGTCCTTCACGCCCGCGACCGCTGCGTCTTCAGGGCTCACGTCATCGATCCCGATGCCGAGTGCCGGGACCCGCACGCGTCCGTTGGCAATGAGCTGATCCATCACACGCTTCGCCAGCGTGATTGGAATCGCGAAGCCGTAACCCGCGTTGTAGCCAGTCGGGCTCGCGATCGCGCTGTTGATACCGATTACTTCGCCGCGCGAGTTGACGAGCGGACCGCCGGAGTTGCCGGGGTTGATCGCCGCGTCGGTCTGGATCAGATCGCTGATCGCGTACTGATTGGTACCGTTCGGATTCATCAGCTCGGCGAGGCTGCGGCCCTTGGCGCTGATGATGCCGGCGGTGACCGTGTTCTCGAGACCGAGTGGATTGCCGATCGCGAGCACCCACTCGCCGATGCGCGAGTTCATGTCGTTGCCGAGCGGCAGCGTCGGGAAGTTATTGCCGTCGATCTTGATCACTGCGACGTCCGTGGTGCGATCGTGACCGATGACTTTCGCGGTGTAGACGCGATGGTCGAGCAATCTCACCGTTACGCGATCAGCGACCGTCTCGCGGTCCTGATTGGTGACGACGTGATTGTTGGTGAGGATGTAGCCGCTCGACGTCACGATGAATCCGGAGCCCTGTCCGCGCATTGGACGCGACTGCTGGGGAATGTCGAACTGGCGGAAGAAGTCCTGCATGTCAGGCGGAACGCCTTGCGGAACCTGGACGCGTCCGCGCGTCGAGCTCGTGCTCTTCGGCGTGCTGACGACTTCGATCGAGACGACTGCCGGCGTGACATTATTGGCAATCGCGACGAACGCATTGCTGGCCTCGGCAATTGGCTGGACTACTGCCGCGGCGGGACGAGTTTGCGCAAATCCGAGCTTGGTCCAGTTGAACCCGGATGCGACGATCAAACCGCCTGTAAAAGCGGTAATTGCGGCTACGACGAGCCGTGCTCTGTTGGTTGCCATAGACATATACGGCTGATGTGGCTAAAGGGTGTAACGATGCGACTGATGTAAATGTGCGCTCTAACTATGAGACACGTTGATGGACCTTCAGGTTTCACGCCAGTCGACGAAAAACCCCGTCGTGGCGCCTGACCGGTTTTTTTAGAGGACCAGCGTTGTCCCTTACTACGCGGCACGGTGGCGAGGTGCTTCGCGGGCGCGAACACATTTTTCCGCCCCGATCCGGGTAGCTGCATTGTTGGACGTAAGAATTTTCCAGATGTAAAGAAAAATTTCGGGTGTAAAATTTTTTTGCACCGTTATTGACGAGCTCGTTAGCTGCAAAAACGTAAGTTATTGAGATAAACAGATTTACCACTGGGCACAGCCGTTGCCTTAGGGAGGCCCCGAACGCCACCCTCAACAACCCTGACCCAGATGCTTCGCCTAAGACTCTTCAGATCCTTTGGCTCACTCGTTGGCGCCCTCCTTATCGCTTCGTGCGCCGATCCCGCTCTCCAGAGTCTCACCGCTCCAGTCGATGTAGCCGCCGCGAAAGGTTCTGGCTCTGGCTCCATTACCAGCTCGGTAACGAACACCGCAGGCAACCTCGAGCTGCACGCGCTTTGGTGGAGCAAGAAGGGAAAAGCCGAGGTCAAGGTTTCCCAGGTTGTCGGCCAGTCGGGTGGACACATCACGATTCCTGAGACCGGCTTCGCAATGGATATCCCGGCGGGTGCACTCACCTCGCCGCTCACCATCACCGTCACGGCTGACGACAAATACGTCGCCTACAAGATGGAGCCGACGGGAACGCAGTTTCAGAAAGACGTCACCATTACTCAGTCGCTGCGCAACACGACTGTCGCAGGCCTGCCGCTGAGGACCTCGATCTTCGCCGCCTACATCGCCGATGACAATGCGAAGCTGAGTGGGAAGGTGCCGGTCCTCGAGATCGAGCCTTCCAAAACGATCTTCTCGCAGACCAATCCTCTGATTCCGGAGGCGCAGGTATGGATCATCCGACACTTCTCGCGCTACATGCTCGCTTCTGGTTGATCTGTTCTTAGCTGGTATCCCGCTACCCCTTTCTTAGACAGGTTCGCCCAATGATTCGAAATAGATTCTTCCGCTCCCTGCTGCTCGTCGTCACGGCCGTCGGAGTCATGTCGTGCACCGACAGCATTCCGACGCAGCCAGTCGCGCCGACAACCGCGCAGAATGGTCTCCTCTCGGGACTCGTCGGTGGCGTGGTCGATCTCCTCGGTCAGGCTGTCCGCGTCATCGGTTTCCAGACGGACCCGAACGGAATCCCGGTCAATGCAGTGCAATGGTCGCCTTCGCACGACAATCAGACGCGCACGGTTTCGGCGACGATAGGTGTCAATGGAGGTACGCTTGCCATTCCGGGATCGGATTTCACGATCACGTTCCCATATGGAGCGCTGACCCAGGCGACCAACATCACCATCACATCTGACAACAGCGGCTATGTCTCCTATGACATGCAGCCGCACGGCCTGACGTTTCTCAAGCCGGTCATCGTCACCCAGCGTTTGAACAACACCGCGGTGTACGGCACTCCGAAAGCGCTTAACTCTTTCGGCGCCTACTTCGCCAAGGACCTGCTCGATCTCTCTGGCATTCTGAGTGCGTTGGAAATCGAGACGACCACGATTTTCCTTAATCCACGCACCGGTCAGGCCGATGTCGAAACGTGGATACTGAACCATTTCTCGCGATACATGCTGGCGTCGGGCTGAGCCAGTCGAGAACCAACAGCTGGTGTCTTTCAACGGGCAGGCTACATGAACAACTCACCGAATGTAGAACGCGCCCGCCACCTGGTAGAACTGGCGCGCACGGCTGAAAGGCGGGAAGAAAACGACAAGGCGCTCGGTTTGTTCGACGACGCGCTCGGGGAGCTCGGTGAGCATTGCACCGACCCCTTTGTCGCTGACGTGTGGAGATGGAAAGGAACGCTGCTTCGGGAGCGGGGCGAGACCGAAGCAGCGTTTCGGTGTTATTCCGCGAGCCTCGACAAGGCGAAAGCAACAGCTTCGATCAGTCACCAGGCGCACGCACTCAATTGCCTCGGCACCATCTCGCAGCGGCGCTGCGAGCACAAGGACACCGAGCGGCTTTATGCAGAAGCGGCGGAGCTCGCGGTCAAAGCCGGTGAAGCTCGGCTGCTCGGAATGATCGAACAAAACCGAGGTGTCCTCGCCAGCATGCGTGGCGACTACGGGAAGGCTGCTGTCTTCTACGCGAACAGTCTCGGTGCGTTCGAGACCGCCGGCGACACCGAGCCGATGTCTTGGGTGCTCAACAATCTCGGTATTCTGCACACCAAGCTTCGTAACTACGGCGAGGCTCTGGAATTCCTGCAGCGCGGCCTCGCGATCGCCATTGTGCGAGACGATAGCGTGGTGAAGACCGTTATAACGCTCAACATCGCCGAAGCGTGGCTTGGCCTCGGCCGACTCGACAAGGCCGATCTTTGGTGCATCGACGCACTCGGCCAGGCGCAACGGCGTGGTGATCACCTGAGTGCCGCCGGTGCGCTGCGCGTTCGCGCCGCCATCGAGCGCCAGCGAGGCGCGCTCGATATGAGCATCGCTACGTTGCGAATCGCCATCTACGAGGCCGAAGGCGCCGAAGATCGGTTGCTGCACGCCGAGATGCTGCGCGAGCTGGGCGAGATCTCACGCGCGGTCGGGAACGCAGGCGCGGCGCGCTCCGCCTTACGCGAGGCTGTCGACTCCTACGAGAAAGTCGGAGCCATCCACGAGTTGGAAGAGGTGAGAGTTCAACTCGAGCTCCTGACGTAAGCCAAAAGCTGATCGGCAGGTTGCAGCGCCTGCGCGCCACTCGTCTTTCGTTGTCGCCTGCAGAGCGCAATGACCAACCGACCCACAGTCGAACTGAAAGCGGTGGAATCGACCACCGTTCGCGAAACCATTGACCTCGCCAAGAAAGCCGAGCGCGAAGGTCGGTGGGCGGACGCATGCGCGATCTACGAGCAGCTTGTGCGCGACCCACAAATCCTTGCCGACACCCGATTGGCAGCTCTGCGCTGGCTGGGCCGCGCTTATCTGGAGCAGGGAAATCGCGGGGCCGCACTGGACGTTCTCGAAGCCGCGGTCACATCGGCTGACGTTTGTGGCTCGCCGCCGGCGGTTGCGCAGGCGCTCAACGTCGTAGGCATCGCTTACCAGGTTGGCGGCGACCTCGACCAGGCTGCTACCATCTATGCCGCCGCCCGCGCGAAGGCGGAAGTGGCCGGGGATGGCGCTTTGATCGCGATGATCGATCAAAATCTCGGAACCGTCGCGATGATTCGCGGCGATATTCGTGGTGCCCTCGAAGCGTTTCGTTTGAGCCACCTCGGATATCAGACGCTGGGCATGCGCAATCACGAAGCACAAATCCTCAATAACATCGCGCTGGCGTACATGGAGCTCGGCGAGCTGAGCGACGCCGAAAAGGCATATAACGAAGCCGCGCGCGCCTTCGAGGAAGAAGGCGATCGCGCCCGCCAGCTCGACCTAGCCGTCAACAAGGTGCAGCTATACATCGCTGCCCGTCGCTTCGACGAAGCCCTCGTGCAGTGCGACGAGCTGCTGGAAGTCGCGGGGAAAGAACAGGCTCCATGGCGCGGGGAGGTGCATCGCCATGTCGGCGTCATCGCGCGTGAGCGCGGCGATTACGGAAAGGCCACCGACAACCTGCTGCGCGCTGAAGACCTCGCACTCAACAGCGGAGACCTGCTGCTGAGAGCAGACGTTTCTGAGCAGCTAGCGGAGGTCTATTGGGCGCAGAAGCGTCACCGCGACATGCTGCACTCTCTGAACGAAGCGCACTCACTGTATTCGCAGCTCAAGGCGCAGCATCGCGTCGCACAAGTCGACAAGCGCAACGACGCGCTTGAATCGCGTTTCCTCGAGATGGCGAAGCAGTGGGGTAACTCGATCGAAAGCAAAGACCGTTACACGCAGGGTCACTGTGAACGGGTGGCGTTCTTCTCGTGTGTGCTGGCCGAGACCGCCGGATTCAATTCGCGCTCTCTCTTCTGGTTCCGAATTGGCGCATTGCTGCACGACATCGGCAAGATCATCGTGCCGACCGAAGTTCTGAACAAACCAGGCAAGCTCACCGATGAAGAGTGGGCGATCATGAAGCGCCATCCCGAGGCTGGGCTGGAACTAGTCGCCGACATCGATTTCCCCGGCGACATCCGCGCGATCATCCGCAATCACCACGAGCGCTGGGATGGCAACGGCTACCCGGATCGCCTCAAAGGCGACGCCATCCCGTTCGCGGCGCGAATCCTCTGCGTCGCCGACGTATACGACGCGCTAACTACGACGAGATCGTATCGCCCCGGTTTGACCCACGCCCGCGCCGCTGAGATCATGCGTTCCTCGACCGGTCAATTCGACCCGGATCTGCTGGAAACCTTCCTCACCTGGGCCGAAACCGCCGACATCCCGGGTCGGCCAACCCCGCAGAGATTGGCGATTTTCGCATCCAGCAACGCCGCCTGACGCCGAAGAAAGTCCGCTAAAGAAACGTTTCCGATCGTAACGCGGCGTTACACCAAAATGGATGCGGGAAAATGACCCTGGCCCACTAAGCCCATATAAGCCAAGCGTTTAGCAAGGGGCACGGCCTATGCCACGGTTGAGCTGGGAAGTACCCAGATCTCTTTCCGAGGTGGTTCACATGTTAGGTCGCCGTTTGTTTAAATACCTGGCTGCTGTGAGCGCCGTCGCTTGTCTTGCGTGCGGAGACTACACTGCTCTCACCAGCCCGCCTCCGACTAAAACCGTAAATTCGACCTCTCCGGTCACTGCTGCATTTTCGCGATACATTCTCATCTCCGGCGTGGTAACCTGCGTCGAAGGATGCAGCGTTGACGGCAAGAATAATCTTTTCAGAACTGATAGTTTGAAGTAGACTGTTCACCTCACCGCTCGAGAGGGCTAGCATGGGCAGAAAATCAGTCTCGCTCCTATGAAGCAGACTGCATCTGATGAATCGCGGCGCCTAATCGAGCTGGCACGCGATGCCGAGCGGCGGGGTGATACAGCGAAGGCATTCGGCTACTACGACGACGCCATCGAGGCCCTCGAGCGTGAGCAGGATCTCTCTGCTCTAGCCGATGCCCTTCGCTGGAAGGGAACACTACACCGCGAGCAGGGCGAAACCGAAGCCGCATTCCGCTGCTACACCGAGAGTCTGCACCAGGCGGAATCGTGTGACTCGGTGAACTGCAAAGCCCACGCGTACAATTGCCTGGCGATCATCGCCCAGCGCCGTGGCAATCTCATCGAAAGCGAACGCCTCTATCAGCAGGCGGGTGAGTATGCAGCGCGCGCGGGAGATGTGCGTCTGCTCGGTATGATCGAGCAGAATCGCGGCGTCCTCCTCAATATGCGAGGCAGATTTGTCGCCGCCGAAGCGCGCTACTACAACAGCCTTGGCGCATTCGAGCAGACCAACGACAGCGAAGCGATGTCCTGGGTACTCAACAACCTGGGAATGCTCTACACCAAGCTCGGGCACTATCAGCGGGCCGTTGAGACCTTCGATCGCGGTCTGCGCATCGCGCGCACTCGCGGCGACTCACTCGTCGAGAGCGTAGTCATCCTAAACCTCGGCTGGGTATGGGTGGCGATGGGCAAGCTCGACGAAGCCGAGCACGCGTGCGCTGAGGCTTATGGTAGCGCACACACTCGTGGCGATCACCTCACCATGGCGGAAGCTCTAAAGTGTCGCGCGCGGATCGAGCGCGAACGCGGTGCCCTCACAGCCAGTCTCGCGACGCTCCGCATCGGAATCTTCGAAGCCGAGGGGCTCGAGGATCGTTTGCTCCAGGCCGAGATGCTGCGCGAACTCGGCCAAACATCTCACGCGCTCGGCAACAACGCCGACGCAGAGTTGGCTTGGCGCGAAGCCGCCGAGTCTTTCGATGACCTCGGCGCTCGAAGCGACGCCGCCGAGATCAAAGCGCTTCTTGCAACACTGGGAACAGCGCCCGCCAAGGACAAGTCGCCTCGCTTACGACCGAAATACATTCGGCCCCCCGACATTTCCGAGCCTCCCACGGCAGAGCTCTAAGTTCAAGAAAACTGGTGACTTGGCCGCCAGTCTCCTCGTCTCCTAAATAAGCCCAAACCCCGAAGCCGGGGACAATTCGCTCGATCACAATTCCGCGCGTGAGCGGCAGTTTGCTCGCGCGATAAAGGAACGGTGTCATCATTACAGCCCGCCTGCAGCAGGTAACCCCGCAGGAACGGTGGGACGCTCACGTAATCGGTCAGAGCCCCGCCCTCCGCGAAGTCATCGCCCTCGCCACCCAAGTCGCAGCGAGTCGGAGTGTGACCGTTCTGCTCGTTGGAGAGACCGGTACCGGCAAGGAGCTTTTCGCTCGCGGAATCCACGCCGCCAGCGCCCGCGCCGCCGAGCCATTCGTGGCGATCAACTGCGCCGCGATCCCTGAGACCCTTCTGGAAAGCGAGCTCTTCGGCCACGAGCCGGGGGCGTTTACGGATGCCCGCGCGCTGAAACGGGGCCTTTTCGAGGTTGCCGGCGCCGGCACCGTCTTCCTCGACGAGGTGGCGGAACTGCCACTTAAGCTCCAGGCGAAGCTGTTAAGGGTGGTAGAAGACAGACGATTCCGCCGTTTGGGCGGGTCCGAAGAACGCGCTCTTGACGCCCGCATTGTCGCAGGGACAAACTCGTCTCTGGAGACGGCCGTTGCTGACAACCACTTCAGGGCCGATCTCTTTTATCGACTTAACGTTGCAAGGCTCGAGCTTCCGGCGCTGCGTGAGCGGGAAGGGGACATCCCAATCCTCGCCAACTATTTCGTCCAACGACACGCCGAAAGTGAGGGTCGGGAGAACCTGCGTCTGGGCCAGGACTCGATCGCTGCGCTTGAACGGCACCGTTGGCCGGGCAATATCCGCGAGCTCAAGAACGTCATCGAGCGCGCGGTTGTCGTCTGTACCGGCGATGTCATTCAGCCGCATCACCTTTCACTTCAGCGGCGTTCGTACGTCCCGCTGGTCGAAACACCGACCGGCGGCGTAATCCGCATTCCGCCCGAAGGGAAGTCGCTGCAAGCGATTGTCGACGAAGCGATTCACACCACCATCGGCCTCACCGGTGGCAACCTGAGCGCGGCCGCTCGCATCCTTGGAATCTCCCGCCCGACTTTGACGCGCAAACTGCGCGATGAAGGCTCGCAGCGTCGCACCATCCTCGCGTCGTCATGACGGCGGGTTCCACATCTCGCGAGCGCGAGGTGGAATCGGAGGCGATACAAGCACTCGTTGAAGAGGCGAAGGTCGCGGAGCGTGAAGGCCGCTGGACCGACGCGTCGCACCGTTACGAGCTGCTGGTCCGAAACCCATTTGCCGACGATGTAACCAGGCTGGCGGCACTGCGGTGGCTCGGCCGTGTGTATCTCGAGCTCGGGAATCGCGGTGCTGCAATGGACGTTCTGGAGGCCGCAGTCGCTGCTGCCTCGCAGGCCGGATCGCCCTCGGCGATTGCGCAGGCACTGAACGTCGTCGCGATCGTACATCAGACGGGGGGCGATCTCGACCTCGCTGAGTCACGCTATACCGAAGCGCGCATTACCGCGCAGTCCATCGGCGATGCCGAAGCGTTGGCGATGATCGACCAGAACCTCGGCACCGTCGCCAGCATTCGCGGTGACATCAAGCGCGCATTGAGCGCGTTCAAGCTCAGTCTCGCCGGTTATCGCATTCTCGGTCGCCGGGATGAGGCAGCCCAGGTCCTCAACAACATCGGCCTCGCCTACAGCGACCTCGGCGACATGCAGCGCGCCGCCGAAGCTTACGCCGAAGCGGAGCGCACCTTCGGCGAGGAGAACGATCAGGCGAACAGGTTGAACGTCGCCCTGAATCAGATTCAGCTCTGCATCGCGACTGGTCGCTTCGAGGAAGCCCAGGAACGCGCTACTCCATTACTCGATCTCACCGGTGAGATCGCGCCTTCCTGGCGCGGCGAAGTCTTCCGTCACGTCGGCGTGATTGCGCGCGAGCGCGGCGACTATATGAAAGCCGCCGAATATCTCGGGCGTGCATCCGAATGCGCGGAAGAAGCCGAGGATCTGCTGCTGAAAGCAGATGTCACGGAGCAGCTCGCCGAGCTGTATTGGACGCAGAAGCGTCACCGCGACATGCTCGCGCACCTCAACGAGTCGCACGCGCTTTACTCGCGGCTCAAGGCGCAGCACCGGGTCGCCCAGGTTGAGCGCCGCAACGCAGCGCTCGAGGCGAGATTCCTCGAGATGGCGCATCACTGGGGCGACTCGATCGAAAGCAAAGACCATTACACCCAGGGTCACTGCCAGCGCGTTGCCTTCTTTGCCTGTGTGTTGGCGGACAGCATGGGGATGGACGCGCAGTCGTTGTTCTGGTTCCGATTGGGCGCACTGCTACACGACATCGGCAAGATCATCGTGCCGACCGAGGTCCTGAACAAAGCCGGCGATCTCACCGATGAGGAATGGGAGATCATGAAGCGGCATCCGGAAGCGGGGCTCGAGCTGGTTGCCGATATCGATTTCCCGGGTGACGTGCGCGCCATCATCCGGAACCATCACGAGCGCTGGGACGGCTCCGGCTATCCCGACGGGCTGCAGGGCGAGCAGATTCCTTTCGCAGCGCGAATTCTCTGCGTCGCCGACGTGTATGACGCGCTCACGACCGCGCGTTCCTACCGCGACAGCCTGTCGCATATGCGTGCCGCGGAGGTCATGCGCTCGTCTAAGGGACAGTTCGATCCGACGCTGCTGGAGGCATTTCTCGAGTGGGCCTCCAGTGCAACGATCCCTGGTCGTCAGACGCCCCAGAACATTGCTGCCGTCTCGATAGGAACCTTCGCTTGAAAAAACTGATCCCGGTTTTTTCGATCACGCTGGCGATTGTTCTCGCAGCGTGCTCGAACGAAAGGCGTGTGGGCGGCACGATCGTCATCTCCACCGCGGCTGATGCCGACGTGCTGTTTCCGCCGCTTACGATGACCCTGCAGGGCAAGCAGGTCGTCGATCAGGTCTTCGACAATCTTGCTGACGTCGGACCCGCTCTGAACACCGTCGGGGACGCCGGCTTCACTCCCAAGCTCGCTGATCGCTGGCGGTGGAGTCCGGATTCGACGTGGGTTGCATTCCACATCAATCCCAACGCGCGGTGGCACGATGGCGTGCCGGTCAGCGGTTACGATGTGCGGTACACCTTCGGCCTCGTGAAAGACACGTCACTCGCGTCACCGCTGTCGTCCAATCTGGACAACGTCGATTCGGTGACCGTGCCCGATTCGCTGACGGCAGTGGTGTGGTTCCACCAGCGCATGCCCGATCAGTTCTTCAAGGCGGCGACTCCCGTGCCGATCCTGCCAGCGCACCTGCTGGAAAAGACGCCGCCGGCAAAGCTTGCCGAGAGCCAGTTTGCGAGGGCGCCGGTCGGCAGCGGACGGTTCAAGTTCTCGGTTTGGGATCGCGCCGCGCGGATCGTGCTACAGGCGGACACTGGTAACTATCGAGGGCGTCCTAACGCCGACCGGGTGATCTGGCTGGTAGCGGCCGACTATCCCGCTGCGGAATTGAGGTTTCTCGACGGGACCGCGGACTTCCTCGACGTAGTCAAGCCGGAAAGGGTCGCGGAGGCAAAGAGCAAAGGCAAGGAGATTATCGCGTCGCCCGGCAGCCTCGACTATGGGTACGTCGCTTTCAACCTGCGTAATGCAAAGAACAGCGGACCGCACCCTATACTCGGCGATCGCGAGACGCGCCGTGCGCTGGTGAGATCGGTCGATCGTGCTGCCGTGGTGAGGAACGTTTTCGATACTCTCGGCCTCGTCGCCCACGGACCGGCGACGCGCATCCTCGCGACGAGCGACACCACCATCGGATTGTCATACGATCCCGACGGAGCGGCGCGCACGCTCGACTCCCTCGGCTGGAAGCGCGGCCCTAACGGAATTCGCGCGCGTGGTGGGACGCCCCTGGTGTTCAGCCTCAGCGTGCCGAGCTCCAGCGCCCTGCGGAAGCGTATTGCTGTCTTGCTGCAGGAACAGTGGCGGAAAGCTGGCGCCGAGGTGCGGATCGATCAGCAAGAGCTAAACACCTTTGGCGCCAATATGGAGAACCGGAAGTTCGAAGCGCTGCTCAATGCCTGGCACATCGATCCGACGCCGTCGTCGGTGCGCGAGGAATGGGCGACGTCGGAGATCAAGAAGGGGGGCTATAACGCCACCTCGTACAGCAACCCGCGCTTCGACGCGGTTATCGACAGTGCCGTGAGAGAGATGAACCCGATTCGTAGCGTCGAGCTGTATCACCGAGCCTATCGGATCCTCGTCGATGATGCTCCGGCGATGTGGATCTACGAATCGAGAAACGTTCAGGGCGCGTCTCCACGGATCCATCCGGTCGGGATAAGGCCCGACGCGTGGTGGGCAGATCTCGCTGACTGGACGGTCACGAAGTAGTCGGGCGAGACGTGCGTTTGCCAAACAGGCGACGCACCGTGCGCGGTTCGATAACGCGACAGAACTGTTGCGGATAACGCGCAACGCGCGACTTTCTCAAAAACTAAGTATCAGCGCCGAAACGACTTGCTCTGGGGCACGTGGTATGCGGACCGGGGCCGTGAAATCTAGGGTGTTTCACTGATCCCCTTACTCGTCGAGGGAGTCTCCGCTGATGTCAGGTCGTCGTTGGCTTTGGGTTCTCGTGCTCGTTGCAGCTGGCGGCACCGTCGCATGTAGCGACGCAACGGCCCCCACCCAGCCGCTTTCAAAGAAGGCCAGTCTCACCAAGCCGACGGGCGCGTCATTCGGCAGATACATCCTTATTTCGGGCGTAGTGACATGCGTCGAGGACTGCGACAGCGACGGCGGTCCGGGGCAAAGGGCCGACGGCGGGCCGCTGACCGGCTCCGACTCTTTGCCCGGTATACAAATTCCACCCGACAGCTCCGCCCCGTTCGGCAGCTCCGGCGGGAACTGACCAAGAAATCAAAAGGCCCGACTGGATTTCCAGTCGGGCCTTTTTTTCTGGCTGGATGACTTACTTCTTGTCGTCCACGATCTCGTAGTCGGCTTCGACCACGTCGTCCTGCTTGGCGCCAGGTGCTTCAGCGCCCGGCGTTGCACCTGCACCAGCAGTCGCACCGCCTTCAGGCTGCGCTCCTGCCTGCGCCTGTTGCTGATAGAATGCCTGTCCGGCTTCGCTGAAGACTTTGGTGAGCTCTTCCTGCGCGGAGCGGATCTCGTTCATATCGTCGCCGCGAAGCGCTTTGCGTGCGCGGTCGATGGCGGCGTCGATCTTGGACTTCGTATCGGCTGACACCTTGTCGCCCCACTCCTTCACGTTCTTCTCGACTTCGTAAGTCATCGAGTCTAGACGGTTGCGGGCGTCGATCGCCTCACGCTGTTTCTTGTCTTCGGCTGCGTTTTTCTCCGCGTCCTTGACCATGCGATCGATCTCGGCGTCGGAAAGTCCGCTCGAAGCTTCGATGCGAATCTTCTGCTCCTTGCCAGTTGCCTTGTCTTTCGCGGTCACGTGCAGGATGCCGTTGGCGTCGATGTCGAACGTCACCTCGACCTGCGGCATGCCGCGAGGTGCGGGCGGGATTCCGGTCAGCTGGAATTTGCCGATGGTCTTGTTGTACGTCGCCAGCTCGCGCTCACCCTGAAGGACGTGGATTTCCACCGTGGTCTGATTGTCGTCAGCCGTCGAGAAGGTCTCGCTCTTCTTGGTCGGAATCGTGGTGTTGCGCGGAATAAGTACGGTGGTGACCCCGCCTAGGGTCTCGATACCGAGCGATAGCGGCGTCACGTCGAGCAGCAGTACGTCTTTCTGCTCGCCGGTGAGAACCGCGCCCTGTACCGCGGCGCCAATCGCGACCACTTCGTCCGGATTCACTCCCTTGTTCGGCTCCTTGCCGAAAAACTTCTTGACGATCTCCTGGATCTTCGGAATTCGCGTCGAGCCGCCGACGAGCAGAACCTCGTCGATCTCGTTCGGCTTGAGCCCGGCATCCTTCAGTGCCTGCTCCATGGGAGGAATCGTCCGCTGAATCAGGTCGTCCACCAACTGCTCGAACTTCGCTCTGGTGAGCGAGTAGTTGAGATGTTTGGGCCCGCTCTGATCGGCGGTGATGAAGGGCAGATTGATGTCAGTGGACTGAGTGGTGCTCAGTTCCATCTTTGCCTTCTCTCCCGCTTCCTTTAGGCGCTGCAGCGCCATCGGATCCTTCGACAGATCGATGCCCTGGTCGCGCTTGAACTCGCTTACGAGCCAATCGATTACGCGCTGATCGAAGTCGTCGCCACCGAGGTGCGTATCACCATTGGTGGACTTGACCTCGAACTGGCGGGAGCCTTCGACGTCGTAGAGCTCGAGGACCGAGATGTCGTAGGTTCCACCACCGAGGTCGAACACCGCGACCTTCTCATCCTTCTTCTTGTCGAGGCCGTAGGCGAGCGCCGCCGCGGTCGGCTCATTGATGATGCGCAGTACCTCGAGTCCCGCGATCTTGCCGGCGTCCTTGGTCGCCTGGCGCTGGGAGTCGTTGAAGTACGCGGGCACAGTGATCACTGCCTTCTCGACCTTGTAACCGAGGTAATCCTCGGCGGTCTGCTTCATCTTTTGCAGAATCATCGCGGAGATCTCGGGCGGCGAGTAGCGCTTGCCCTGTACTTCCACCATCGCCAGATCATTTGGTCCGGAGACGACTTTGTACGGGACGCGCTTGATCTCGTCCGGCACCTCGGAGACCTTGCGGCCCATGAAGCGCTTGATCGAGAAAACGGTGTTCTGCGGATTAGTTACTGCCTGTCTTTTTGCGATCTGTCCTACCAGTCTCTCGCCGTCTTTGGTGAAGCCGACGACCGACGGGGTGGTGCGCCCGCCTTCAGCGTTGGGGATGACGACGGGATCGCCGCCTTCCATCACCGCAACGACCGAGTTGGTCGTGCCCAGATCGATTCCAATTACTTTGTCAGCCATTCTTGTTTCTCCTGGAGACTTGGCCGCCTCCATTTGCGGGATTCCTATTCCGGTAGGTGACAGGCAAGCGTGAGGCCGCAATTATCTGCCATAACGGCCGAGTCGAGACCTGTAGAGCCTGCCTGAAACGCGTCAACTTGCCGGCCCAAGCCCGAATTGCCATCTTGGCGTCCCACTTTTCATATAAATGATCCCGCTTAGCGACGAGCTGCCGACGGTTCGCACGCCATGGATGACGTACGCGATCCTGACGGCGATGCTGGTCGTCTGGGTTTTCGTGCAAGGAGCCGGCTTTGACCAGCAAGCCCTCGTTGCCAGCGTCTGCAATCTGGGAATGGTGCCGGGTGAGTTGACCCATATGGCGCCGATCGGGACGGCAGTCCCACTCGGCCGCGGTCTGGCGTGCGTCGTCGACAACGACCGCATCAACATCCTGACGCCAGTCATTTCGATGTTCCTGCACGGCGGTTGGGGGCATCTGCTAGGCAACTGCCTCTTCTTCTGGGTCTTTGGCAACAACATCGAAGACAGCATGGGCAGCTTTCGCTTCCTGGTCTTCTACATTGTGTGCGGATTGGCTGCAGCAGCGGCGCACATCCTCGCGCAACCGGCTTCACCACTCCCAACGGTTGGCGCATCGGGCGCGATCTCCGGAATCCTCGGGGCCTATCTGGTCCTATATCCACGCGTCCGGGTACGGATGCTTTTTATCTTCTTCGTCGTTCCGATTCGCGCATGGCTTGTGCTTATCTGGTGGTTCTTCTGGCAGTTAGTGGCAGCGCTGCCCGAGCTGACAAACGGCGCGGACCTCACCGGCGGAGTCGCAGTCTGGGCGCACGTGGGCGGGTTCGTCACCGGTGTGATACTGGTGAAGTTCTTTGAGAACAGACAGCTGGTCGTGCGACGGACTCGAATAGCCTAGTTAGTTAAATTCCTGCACCCCAACGGAGACCTTTTTTGCGGATCCTGCCTCGCGACGAAAAGTTCTACGACCTGTTCACCGAGCTGGCGAAGCGGCTCACCGGTTCTGCGAGTTTGTTGCAGGAACTGTTTCAGGCACCGGGTGAGCTCGATGCGAAGGTGTCGGCGATCAAGAACCTGGAGCACCAGGCTGACAATCTCACGCACGACATCATCGATCGCATCGACCGCACTTTCGTCACTCCATTCGATCGCGAAGATATTCACGCGCTGGCGTCAGAGCTCGATGAGGTGATCGATCTGATCGATGGAACGGCTCGCCGCGCGCAGATCTTTCGCATCCAGAAAACGCGCCCCGCCGCAGGCAGACTGGCAGAGGTTTTGTCACGCGCCGGCTGTGTGGTTGAAGACGGCGTCCGCAACATGAAGGACGCAAAGTACGTCTACGCGATCAGCGAAAAACTGAAGACCCTCGAGGAGGAGGGCGACGCCGTCTATCACGAAGCGATGGGTAAGCTTTTCGCTGAGGGGGGAGAAGCGCTCGAAGTGATCAAGTGGAAGGACCTTTACGACAAGCTGGAAGACGCGCTCGACAAGTGTGAGGACGTCGGCAACGTGTTGCAGAGCATCGCGCTGAAGAACGCGTAGTGGTCTACTACGTCAGTGCGATCGTCCTGATCGCGTTCATTTTCGATTTCATCAACGGCTTCCACGATTCGGCGAACTCCATCGCCACCATCGTCGGCACGCGGGTCCTGAGCCCGCTCGCTGCCGTTGTCTGGGCGGGTTTCTTCAACTTTACCGCGGCATTCACCGCCGGGGAGCTCGTCGCAAAAGCAATCCAGAAGGGAATCATCCGCACCGACATCGTCACGCCCAATCTGATTCTCGCCGGCCTGATTGGCGCGATCGTCTGGAATCTGATCACGTGGTTTTACGGCATCCCTTCCAGCTCGTCGCACGCTTTGATCGGGGGCTACGCCGGTGCCGGTGTCGCCAAGGCAGGCTGGAGCGCGATCACATGGGGTGAGAAGTGGATTCAAACGCTCTCATTCATCGCGATCTCGCCGCTGGTCGGCATGCTCGCCGGCTTTCTGTTGATGGTTGCCGTGTACTGGCTGTTCCAGAAGATGGCGCCGGCGCGCGTCGATCGATTCTTTCGTGGTGCGCAGCTTTTGAGCTCCGCACTGCTGTCGCATGCGCACGGCGGCAACGACGCCCAGAAAACAATGGGCATCATCGTCGGGCTGCTGGTTTCGGTTAAGCCATTGATGGCGGCGCAAACCGGATTCTTCCATCACCTCTACGTCGCCGACGAGGGCATTCCACTGTGGGTGAAACTGGGTGCCTACACTGCGATCTCGCTTGGCACGTTTTTCGGTGGCTGGAGGATCGTGCACACCATGGGATCGCGCATTACACGGCTGCGGCCGGTCAGCGGTTTTGCCGCCGAGACTGGCGGCGCAATCGCGATCAGCCTCGCAACGCATTACGGCATTCCGGTAAGCACCACCCACACTATCGCCGGCTCGATCATGGGAGCTGGGGCAACCTATCGCTTCTCAGCGGTTCGCTGGGGAATTGCGCGGCGGATCGTGTGGGCGTGGATCATCACCATTCCCGCCGCCGCGTTTGTCTCCGCGCTCAGTTATTGGGTATTGTCAGCAGCCGGTCTGCGGTGACGTGCTCGTCCTCGCGGTGATGCTTGATCTGCTTGCCCTCGGCCAGATAGACGGCGTCCTCGCCGATGTTGGTGGCAAGATCCGCGATTCGCTCCAAATTTCGACTCACCAGCAATAGCTCGAGCGACGGCGTGATGGTTCGCGCATCAGCCATCATGTGCGTCAGCAGCACCCGGAATACCGAGTCGTGCAGCGAGTCTACGACATCATCGTCCTTGCAAACCTGACGGCCGAGTGCGCCATCGGCGCGGATGAAGGCGTCGAGTGAGTCGCCGAGCATCTTGCGCGCGCGGCGAGCCATCACCTCGATCTCGGCGATGCGGATATTGCTCTTCGGCTTTTCCGCCAGTCGCAATGCGCTCTCCGCGATGTTGACGGCATGATCTCCAACGCGCTCGAGGTCATTGGAGACTTTGATTGCGCCGATGATGAAGCGAAGATCACGCGCCATCGGCTGTTGCAGCGCGAGTAATTCAACCGCTGCCTGTTCGACTTCAATCTCGAAGCGATTGAGGTCGGCGTCGCCATCGATAACGAGGTTCGCTTTTTCCCGATCGCGATTGAGCAGCGCCTCGACAGCGAGATCCGTTCTCTCCTCTGCGGTCGACGACATGCGCAGCAGTTTGTCCTTCAGCGAAGAGAGCTGATCGTGAAAGTGCCGGAAACCGGCTGGGCTCGAGTCAGCTGTCATCCAAATCTCCCGGTGATATAGGCGTCGGTGCGTTCTTCGCGCGGGCTCGTGAACAATTGCTCGGTCTGTCCAAATTCGATGAGCTGACCGGTGAAGAAAAACGCCGTAAAGTCGGACGCCCTCGCCGCCTGTTGCAGATTGTGCGTCACGATGATGATCGTCAATTCCTTTTTCAGCTCGTAGAGCAGCTCCTCTATGCGTTGAGTGGAGCTGGGGTCGAGCGCGCTCGCCGGCTCGTCGAGCAAGAGCACCTCTGGCTGGTTCGCCAGCGCGCGAGCGATGCAGACGCGCTGTTGCTGCCCGCCGGACAGCCCGAGTGCACTGCTGCGCAGTCGATCCTTGACCTCATCCCAGATCGCGGCGCGTCGAAGCGATTGCTCGACGATGTCGTCGAGCGAGCCGCTTTCCGCGATTCCGTTGATGCGAGGACCGTAGGCGACGTTCTCGTAAATGGATTTGGGAAACGGATTCCACCGCTGGAAAACCATTCCCACTCTCTGGCGGAGCGCGACGATGTCGAGCGATTTGTCATAGACGCTCTTGCCATCGAGACACAGGTCGCCGTCGTGACGAATGCCCGGAATCAGATCGTTGAGGCGATTGATCGAGCGCAGGAAGGTCGACTTGCCGCAGCCTGACGGGCCAATGAGCGCGGTCACCGATCGTGAGGGCACCGCGAGCGAGATGTCGTGAAGCGCCTGCTTCTTTCCGTACCAAAAGGAGAAGCTCTTCGCTTCGATCGAGCCGCTGGCCGCGGTCGGCGCAGCGGTTCTGGCTGGCGCTGGTGCGACTGCGGTCATCCGAACCGTCCGGTGATGTAGGCCTCGGTGCGCTCATCGCGCGGTGCGGTGAAGAGCTGTTTGGTTCGCTCGAGCTCGACGAGCTCGCCGGCGAGCAGGAACGCAGTCATGTCGGAGACTCGTGCGGCCTGCTGCATGTTGTGCGTCACGATGACCACGCTCACGGTGTTGCGCAGCTCGTAAACCAGCTCTTCGACTTTTTGAGTGCTGAGCGGATCGAGCGACGCGGTTGGCTCGTCGAGAAGAATCACCCGCGGTCGGGTCGCGAGTGCGCGGGCAATGCAGAGTCGCTGCTGCTGGCCGCCGGAGAGAGCCATCGCGCTGTCGTTCAGGCGATCCTTTACTTCGTTCCACAAGCCGGCGCGCTGGAGCGCCTCTTCGGCGATGGTGTCCACGTCCGCTCGTGATTCGCGACGACGCGAGTCCACGCGGAGACCAGCGACGACATTATTGCGAATCGACATCGTCGGAAACGGCGTCGGACGCTGGAAGACCATACCGACATGACGTCGCACTGCAATCGGACTCGTCCCCTCGCCGTAGATCGGCGTGCCGAGTACTGCGACGAAGCCATCGACGCGCGCGCCGGGCACCGTTTCGTGCATCCGATTGAAGCAGCGGAGAAGGGTAGACTTGCCGCAGCCCGATGGGCCAATGATCGCGGTAACGGCGCGCTGCGGAACCGTCATCGTCACGTTCTTCACCGCTGCGACGTCGTCGAACCGAGCGGTCAGATCTCGCGTCTCGATGCACGGCTTCGCATCGTCGAGGGCCTGAATCGGCTCGACAGCGCGCACCTGCACCGTGGGCGTCACAACTCTTGCCGGTTTGGGCGGCACGATCTCAGTCGACTGGAGCACCGAACCGTGACCTCGTGACAAGCCGTGCGAGGATGCTGATAATGAGCACCATCCCGATCAAAACCAAAGCACCGGCCCAGGCGAGCCGATGCCATTCATCGTATGGACTCACCGCGTAGGTGAAGATCTGCAGCGGCAGAGCGGCGATCGGCTGGCCAGGGGAAATCGACCAGAACTGATTGCCGAATGCCGTGAAAAGGAGCGGCGCGGTTTCACCAGCGATCCTCGCGACGGCGACCAGCGCGCCAGTCGCGATGCCCGCCAGCGCGGTGCGCAACACGATCGAAATTGAAGTCCGCCAGCGCTGATAGCCGAGGGCGAGCGCCGCCTCGCGCAAAGAGTTGGGTACGACCTTGAGCATCTCTTCCGTGGTCCGGGTGACCAGCGGAATCATCATCGTCCCGAGCGCGATGCCGCCGGCCAGCGCGGAGAAATGCCCGACCGGCTTCACCAGAAACTCCCATGCGAAGATGCCAACGACGATCGACGGCAATCCGTTCAACACGTCCGACAAGAATCGCACTGTGTGCGCGAGCTTGGTGCTTCTCTTCTCAGCGAGATAAAGCCCCGCCCCAATTCCGATGGGCAGGCCGATCAAGCTTGCGATCCCAATCAACACCAGGGTGCCGACGATCGCGTTGGCCATTCCGCCGCCCGCTTCTCCCACCGGTTGCGGCATGTGGGTGAAGAAACCGACCGAGAGCGACGACGCACCCTTTTTCACCAGATGCAACAGAATGAGCAGGAGTGGTAACGTTGCCAGCGCAGCTGCCAGATAGGTGAGGCCGATCATTCCGCCGCTTACGAGATGTCGGCTGCGCGCCGTTCTCATCGCCCCCTCTCGCGCGACACGCCCCACACCAGCCAGCGAGCGATGGCGTTCACGATGAGCGTGATCACGAACAGGATCGCGCCCACTGCCATCAGCGCGGACAGGTGCAGATCGTTGGTTGCCTCGCTGAACTCGTTGGCGATGAGCGAAGCCATGGTATAGCCGGGAGCGAACAACGACGCGGAGATCTCCGGCCGGTTGCCGATCACCATGGTCACCGCCATAGTTTCGCCGAGTGCGCGGCCGAGGCCGAGGATGATCCCGCCGACGATGCCCGAGCGAGCGAAGGGAATCACCGCGTCCCGAATCATCTCCCACCGTGTCGCGCCAAGCGCAAGCGCAGCCTCGCGCTGAGACCTCGGCACCGCCAGCAGCACTTCGCGCGATACCGCGGAGATGCTCGGCAGACACATGATGGCGAGAATGACACCGGCGGTGAGCATGCTGGGCCCGTACGCCGGTCCAGTGAAGAGGGGCGTGGCACCAAGGTGTAGCGTGTCGCGCAGAAACGGCATCACGTGGTCGCGCATGATCGGAATCAGAACGAAGATTCCCCAGAGCCCGTACACCACGCTGGGAATCGCAGCGAGCAGATCGACGAGGAATGCGACCGGAGTGCGCAGCCAGGTCGGTGAGAATTCAGAGAGAAAGATTGCAACGCCCACTGCCAGCGGCGTCGCGATCACCAGCGCTACGGCAGACGAGACGAGCGTTCCGAAAAGCGCGGGGGCAGCGCCAAAATGCCCGTTGGCAACGTCCCAGTCGCTCGACGTCAAAATGGACGGACCGAGCTTCGCAAATGCCGGCCATGCCGCAGCGAAAATCGCGAATGCAATCGCCACCACCATCGCCGGTATGATCAGCGCACAGGCGGCTGTGACGATGCTGTAGATCCTGTCGCCTACAGCGGACTGCTCGACGCGCAGTTGGCGTCGATCTTTTTCAATCCATTCAGCTGGGACAGCTGTCACTTCGGCGTGGCCAACTTGATGTTTGCGAGTCGAGCTTTCACCTTCGCCGCCATATCGGCTGGCAGCGGCGCGTAGTCGAGGGAGGAGGCCTCACTCTCTCCTGTCGTCAGCGCCCAGTTCAGGAAGTCGACGAGCTTCTTCCCCTTTGTCGCGTCGCGTTGTTGCTGATAGACCAGCATCCACGTGAAAGACGAGATCGGATAAGAGTCGGCGCCCGGGGCGTCGACGATCGAGATCCGATAGTCGGTGTTGGCGGGAAGGGTCTGCGCAGCTCCCGACGCGGCAGCCGTGACTGCTTGAACCGATGCCAGAATGTTCTTGCCGGCCTTGTTGGTAATCGCGGCGAACGGCAGGTTGTTTTGCTTCGCGTACGCCAGCTCGACGTATCCGATCGCTCCCGGCGTCTGTTTGACCTGACCAGCGACACCTTCATTTCCCTTGGCGCCGAGTCCGACCGGCCATTTCACTTCCTTGCCTTTGCCGACACTCGAATTCCACACCGGCACCGCCTTGCTCAAGTAATCGGTGAAGATGAAGGTGGTGCCACTGCCGTCGGAGCGATGAACGACAAGGACGTCGTTCGATGGCAGCTTGACGCCCGGATTGAGCGAGCTGATTCGCGTGTCGCTCCACTTGGTGATCCGACCGGAGAAAATGTCGGCGATGGCGCTCGAAGTGAGATTCAGCGGCGCGCTCAGACCGGGAATGTTGTAGGTGACGACGACGGCGCCCAGCACAGTCGGGATGTGGATGATCGGCCCGCCCTTGGCCTTCGACATTTCGTCGTCCGACATCGGGCTGTCGGACGCGCCGAAATCGACGGTCTGCTCGGACAGCTGCCTGATGCCGCCGCCAGAGCCAATCGACTGGTAGTTGATTTTGATGCCGGTTTGTTTGGCGTAATCAGCGAACCACTTCGAGTAGATCGGATACGGAAACGTTGCTCCCGCACCTGTTAGATCGACGGATCCGCCAGACGAAGTGGACGATGCCGTTGCCGAGCTGTTTGCGCTTTCTTTACCACAAGCGGCGGTCAACAGAATGAGGGCGGCGAGACGCGTTGCTCTCATCAAATGGGCTCCTGCGTTGTGCGAGAGAGGTGGGCTGCTACTACTACAAAAATAGGATGCCCCCGATCGGTCTCGACGAATGTCAGGTAACGACATTGTCACAACCGATCGGGGGCATCGAAAACCCCGGGGATTTGTCCCTAGAAGTTCGCCACCATGTGCATGAAGTAGGTCTTGGTGGGCGCGATCACAGCGCCGTTGTGCGGCGTCTGTTCCTGATAATCGAGCGAGATCGCCGAGCGCTTGTTGAGATCCCAGGTCAAGCCACCGATGACGATGTTGATATAGCCATCGAGATCGGTGTTGGGCTTGAACCGATCCCACCGTCCGACGAGGCCAAGCGGGAAGGTCGATTTGTCGTTGAGCAACTGGAAGGGCTTGATCGCCGCGAAGCCCGCGATCAATCTGCCCGTTGAATCCACTTCGACGCGCGGGGAGACGAGCGTGTTTGCTCCGGTTTCACGCGCGTCTTTCCGCGTATCCCACTCCACGCCGGCTGACAGTCGCGGATCTCGCACCCCGGCGAAAAATCCAGCGCGCGTCCGCGGCATGGAGGAGCCAATCGCGCCGACCTGGGCTGGGCCGCCCGCGGCAAATGAGCTGGCGACCGCGCCGATGTAGGTGTAGCCGGTCAATGCGAAGGTCTTGAGGACCTTGTTGTCCCAGCTGCTCAACGGCGTGAGTGTCAATCGCGCCGCGTAGTCCTTGAACCGATCCACCTCGCGCGACGTATAGCCGGGTCCGTTGACGATGTTTGCGTAGAGCTCACCGAGCTTGTTGGGGAAACTCAGCGTAAACGCGACGCCCGCGTCCGATGACGCGAACCAGCCGTTGCGCTCGACCGGTGTCTGCGAAAGCCAGCGTGGCCAGAACTGCTCCATGTGATCGATGACGACGTTGTGAAGCAAGCCGCCGCGGATGTTCGCGTTCCACGACGCGCTCTTGATCAGGTCGTATTGCAGATACGCGTACTTCGCGCGAACTACCCAGCCCCTGTAGTACGAGTCGTTCGGTGTCGACTGCTGCTGGAACACGTCGGCAGTGATGCGGATGCTGGCGCGGTCGCCGGCCGGCATTTTGAACGTCAGATACGCGCGCTCGAGGTCGAACTTGTTGAAAGCCTTCGAAGCGCCTGCGTCTCCACGATACTGGTAGTTCGCGTAAAGGACTCCCGAGAAATCGATCGGGGGTAAGGTCGTCGCCGGTGCTTGTGCGGGCGGCGGCGATGCCGGCTTGGTGGTGTCGGCGGTCGGTTGCTGCGCCGCCAGTGCGACGGGCGCTAGCAGAAAGGCAAATACGCGAGTGAGCTTCATCGAGCTGCTCCAACTTGTTTGCCGGCGACGGTGATCGTCGCCAGACGCTTCTCCAGCTGCGCGCGCATCGCCTGCGGCAGCGGCGCATAGTCGAGCGACTCCGCCGACTTTTCGCCGCTGGTGTAAGCCCAACGCAGGAAGTCGATCAGCTTCTGGCCTTTCACGCGATCGAGCTGATTCTGGTAGACGAGTAGCCATGTCATCGATGAGATCGGGTAAGAATCTTTGCCCGGTGCATTGACGATCGAGACGCGGTAGTCGGTATTCTTTGGCAGCTTCATTCCGGCGGCAGCTGCCGTCACCGACGCGATGGTCGGCATCACGTAGCGGCCTTGAGCATTTCGCACATTCGCGTATGGCAGCTTGTTCTGTTTTGCGTACGCGAGCTCGACATAGCCGATTGAGCCGGGAGTCTGCTTCACCTGTCCGGCGACCCCTTCGTTACCCTTGCCGCCGAGTCCGACCGGCCACTTGATCTCTTTGCCCTTGCCGAGCGTGCTCGACCATTCAGGGCTGACAGTGGTGAGATAGTCGCTGAAGATGTAAGTCGTGCCGCTGCCATCGGAGCGATGGACGACGAGGATGTCAGAGTTGGGAAGAGCCACGCCGCGGTTCTGTGCGACAATCCGCGCATCATTCCACTTGGTGACCTTCCCGGAGAAGATATCGGCGATGACGTCGCCGCTAAGGTTGAGCGGCGTTGTCACCCCGGGAACATTATAAGTAATCACGACGGCACCCATCACCGTCGGGAAGTGGAGTACGGTGCCGCCTTTGGCGTTAGCGAGCTCCTGATCGCTCATCGGGCTGTCCGACGCGCCGAAATCGACGGTCTGCTCTGACAACTGGCGGATGCCCCCGCCCGAGCCAATCGACTGGTAGTTGATCTTGACGCCGGTCGTCTGCGCGTAGTCAGCGAACCACTTCGAGTAGATGGGATATGGGAAAGTCGCGCCCGCTCCGGTCAGATCGACTGACTGCGCTGCAACAACACCTGAGAGAAGCGCCGTCGCAGAGAATGCGACAGCAATGCTGCGAACCATTTTGATCACTTTTGCTCCGTGAGGGAGGTTTATCGTCGCGGTTAAACTCTGTTCCTCACGTCACGGGCGATCACTTGCTACGTAAAGGCTTTGTCACGACTCTCCAGCAACGGGACGGTCGGGGAAGAGCACCTTGATGGTCGTGCTTCGTCCCTCGATGCTGTCAGCGACGACGGTGCCGCCATGCGCTTCGACGAGGTGCTTGACGATGGCGAGGCCGAGTCCGGTTCCGCCTGCAGTGCGCGATCGGCCAGCATCCGCGCGATAAAACCGCTCGAAGATTCGCGGGAGGTGCGCCGCCGGTATGCCAGCACCAGTGTCGCGGACCGACAGAGCGATGAACCGGCCTTCCCGCACTGTGTCGATCGAGATCCGACCACCGGCCGGAGTGTGCCGAATTGCATTCTCGACGAGATTGAATGCGATCTGCTCGAGCGCGGTGCGATCGGCCTCGATCACCGCGGCCGCGGGATCGATTCGGCTGTCGAGCGAAACACCCTTTTCGCGTGCGGTCTGGCCGAGTCGGCCGAAGATTTCTGCCGCGACATCAGTCACGTTCACCGGCTGCGGTCGCGGCTGCCAGTGACCGGACTCGATGCGCGATAGATCGAGCAGCTCGTCGACGATTCGCTGCATCCGATTGGTGTTGCTGAAGATGGTTCGCGCGAACTCAGTGCGGCGCTCGGCGGGGATGTCCGGATCCTGTAGCGTTTCCGCGAAGCCGCCGACGATCGTAAGTGGCGTGCGCAGCTCGTGCGACACGTTGGCGACGAAGTCACGACGCACCGCCTCGAGTCGCCGAATCGGAGTGAGGTCGAACAATGCGACGACCGCGCCGCCGTTGGCGAGTGGCTTCGCTGTCAACGAAAGTGTGCGATCGCCGAGCATGATTTCCTCGGGCTCGGTCTCAGTGCCCTCGAGTGCGAGTGTGATTGCATTTCGCAGGGTTGTCTCGCGAGGCAGGTAATCCATGCCGAACGGAACGCGCGCGTTGATCGAGAGGAGCCGTCGCCCGGTGTCATTGATGCGTACGACCTCGTGCTGCGGCGAAATCGCCATCACGCCTTCGTTGAGCGTCTCGACCAGCGCCGACAATCTCGCCTGCTCGATATCGAGCGCAGTCAGTCGTGCCTCGAGTTGTTCGGCTAGTCGATGGATTGCGTCGGCGAGATCACCCACCTCGCCGGGCGCAGCGAGAGCCGGATGACGCTTGCGCTCGCCGGCCGCAATCGAGCGGGCTACATCACGCAAGTCGGTGATCGGTCGCGATACCGAGCGCGCGAAGAGACCTGCCAGAATCGCGGCCAGCAGAAAAGAGATCGCGCCCGCCCACAAAACGCCGTTGCGCGCCCGGTCGAACAGCTCTTCCACTGCCCTCGTGGTTACCGAGACGCGCGCGATTCCGGGGGGCGCTTTCACCGCCACGTACAGCCGCTCTTCGCCAGTCGATGGACTCATGCGGAGGCTGGATCCCATTCCGCGCAAACGCGCCGCTACTACTTCCGGCCGCGCGCTGTGATTCTCCAGGTCCTGCAACGCCGGGCCATCGAACTCCGAATCACCGACAACGTGACCGCTGCCATCGATGAGGGTGATGCGATGGCCGGTGGCGGCGCCGGCATTGTCGGCGATGGAATCGGCGTTCAACCCTGGCTTCCACTGCAGCGCAACCAGCCGGGCTTCGCCGGCAAGATCGCGCGTCGTCTGCTCGGTGATGTTGTTGTGAAGCTGGTTGTCGATGATCAGCACGACCGCGATCACCATCACCGCCACGATCGCTATCGACTGGAGCAGCAGCCGGTGCGCCAGCTTCACGGCCGTTCGCTTACGTTCCTGATACGGTACCCGAAGCCGCGCACGGTCTCGATCAGATCACCGGCGGGACCCAGCTTCGCGCGCAGACGTTGTACGTGCATGTCAACGGTGCGCGTCTGGATGTCAGGCGCCGCTTCCCAAACGACCTCCAGCAGTAGATTGCGCGGCTGCACGCGCCCTTTTCGCTCGGCCAGCAGGTGCAACAGCTTGAATTCGGTGGGAGTGAGCTCGATCTCGCGGTCGTCGACCGTGACCCGATGGGCGGTGCTGTCGATCTTGAGCGGACCGACCTGCTTCACATCTTCGGAGTCGGAGCGGCCGGCGTTGACGCGTCGCAGAATGGCGCCGACGCGCAGCACCAGCTCCTGCGGACTGAATGGCTTGGTGAGATAGTCGTCCGCGCCCATGCTGAGCCCTTTGATGCGATCGCTCTCTTCGCGACGCGCAGTCAACATCAGTACAGCGATGTTGGCAGTCGCAGGATCCGATCGGAGCTCTTCCATCACCTGCAGTCCGGACAACCCCGGAAGCATAAGATCGAGCACGATCAGCGACGGCTTTTCGCGACGCGCAGCGGTTAGCCCTTCCGACCCACTCGTCGCGGTGGAAACAGAGTATCCGGACTTTGCGAGATGGTACGCCACGAGCGCAACGATATCTGGCTCGTCATCGACGACGAGGACGCGCTCGGCAGCGCTCTGTTCTGTCACGGCTGGAACTTGGCTAAGCCGTTGAGCCGTCGTCAACTCAGCGTCTGTCACGAATGTGTCACTCGGTTCAGCTCGCGATACTCCCTCGACCGAGCGCGTCTGTTTAGCTTTGCACTTCACGTGAAAAAACAACAGAAAAGACGGGGCTTCGACGCCGCAGTACTGCTGGCGCTGACCCTCGGATGCACGCCGAGCCAATTGCCCCGCGCGCCAGAAACCGTCGATATCGTATTTGCGACGACGACGGACGTGCACGGACGCCTGAGAGCCTGGGATTACTACGCGAACCGCGCGGAGACGGTGCGAGGTCTTACTCGCTCCGCAACAATCGTTGATTCGGTTCGCGCCGCCAATCCCGGAAGAGTGGTTCTGCTCGACGCGGGCGATCTCCTGCAGGGAAATCCGCTCGCCTACGTCGCGGCCCGGGTATCGTCGGATCGTACAAATCCTGTCATCGCGGCAATGAACGCAATGCAGTACGATGCCGCGGCGATCGGGAATCACGAGTACAACTATGGAGTTTCATACCTCGACTCGGCGATTCGCCAGGCGAAGTTTCCGTTTCTTTCGGCGAATACTTATCGCATAAATCAGGCAGGTGTTCACGCCTACAACGGGTGGACGATTGTTCAGCGCGCTGGCGTGAAAGTCGGAATCGTTGGCGCGACGACTCCCGGCGTTGCGGTGTGGGACGCCCAGAACATCGCCGGGCGTTTGCGCTTTGGAGATATCGTCCCGGCGGTACGCGAAGCGGTCGATCAGGTCCGCCAGGCGGGCGCCGACATCGTGGTCGTCACCGTCCACTCAGGCCTCAATGAGCCGTCGAGCTACGACACCGTTACAACCGGGGTGCCGAGTGAGAACGTTGCCGAGCGCGTTGCGCGTGAGGTGCCGGGAATCGACCTGTTGCTGTACGGGCACTCGCACAAGGAAGTGCGTGGCGCGATGGTAGGGCAGACACTGCTCATTCAACCGAAGAACTGGGCGACCAGCGTCGATGTTGCACACTTCACTCTGACCCAGAACGACGGCAAGTGGATCGTGAGCGAGAGGCGCAGTGATCTGGTGCAGGCTGCGAATCACGCGGAGAATCCCCTCGTGCTTGCCGCCACCGACGCTGCGCATCGTGAGACGGTCGCCTATGTCACGACGCCGATCGGGACGACTGCCGAGCGTTGGAGCGCGGATTCTTCGCGGCTGAAGGACACACCGCTGATCGACTTCATTCTCGAAACTGAGCGGAAGGCCACCGGCGCTGATCTGGCATCGACCGCAGCATTCTCCACCGATGTGGTGCTGAATCCGGGACCGATCACGATCGCGCAGGTCGCTCAGCTCTACCCGTATGACAACACGTTGCGGGCGGTAAGGATCACCGGAAAGCAGCTGCGCGATTACCTCGAGTATAGCGCGCGCTACTATCGGATTCCGAGCTCGCCCGGTGCGGCGCTCGAGAGCGATCCGCAGATTCCAGGTTACAACTTCGACATCGTTTCCGGTGTGGACTACACGATCGATGTCTCACGCCCGATTGGCTCGCGCATCACGCGTCTCGAGTACAAGGGAAGGCCAGTGACGGACGCGGATTCATTCACCATGGCGCTCAACAACTATCGGCAGACGGGCGGTGGCGGTTATGCGATGATAAGCGGTGCGCCGGTGGTCTATGATCGACAGCAGGAGATTCGTCAGCTGTTGATCGACGAAGTGCGGTCCCGAGGAACACTCCGGCAGTCTGATTACTTCACGCCGAGCTGGACACTGGTTCGCGGTGGGGCAGCGGCGGTCAACACTGCGGTGAATCCGGTGGTTCCGGCCACTGTGACATCAACCCGGCCGGCGTTTCCAAACGGGACGCGGTTCCTGCGGATTATCGCCACCAATGATTTTCACGGCGCGCTGGAGCCACGCCCCGACGCCAACGGCGTCAAACGTGGCGGCGCAGCGTACGTCGCGGCGGCAATCGAGCGCGCGCGCAGCGAGTGCGTGCCGCGCTGCGAGACGCTTTTGCTGGACGCGGGCGATCTCTTTCAGGGCACACCGGCGTCGAACCTTTCTTACGGTCGCCCGGTGGTGGACTACTACAATAGAATGGGCTACGCGGCGGCTGCACTGGGCAACCACGAGTTCGACTGGGGAACAGACACTCTGCGCGCCCGGATGCGCCAGGCCAAGTTCGGAATCTTCGGCGCCAACGTTCGATACACGAATGGGCGCGACGTCGAGTGGATTCCGAATGACACCATCGTCACTCGTGGACGGACCAGAATCGGCGTCATCGGCTGGTCGACTGTTGCGACCCCGACCACAACCCGCGCGTCGAACGTTGTTGGATTGCGCTTCGATCCGCCGGCGCCAATTGTCGACAGCATTGGCACTGCGCTGCGCAAGCGTGGCGCCGATTTCATCGTCGTGATCGCGCATGCTGGCGCCTTCTGCGGGCGCGATGGAAC
>DASTGU010000099.1:0-31895 GCA_035718845.1 Gemmatimonadaceae bacterium
CCACGGCAGCGAGGCGCCGATAATCGCAGCCAGCCACAATTTGGTTATCTGCGAAGGTACCAGCCGGGTCTGACCGATTCGCTTATCCAGCTCACGTCTCAGTAAGAAGAATTCGACCCAGCCGGCGAGCCCCGCCGACGCAGTAAGTCCGGCTGCGCCAAGACGACGGTCGAGTCCAAGCATCGGCGGTAGCACCAGCGCAAAGAGATATCCGAGGCCCGTGGTGAGCACGACTCGTACGACTGCATACCGCAGTGGAGTTCTGGTGTCGCGCAGAGCATAAAACGTCGACGAGTACAACCTCCCCATCGTCGATGCGAGCAGGCCGACGCAGGAACCGATCAGAATCTGCCACACCCAGATCGTGTTGCCACGCTGAAAGCGCCCGCTCTCGAACAGCAGGTGAACGATCAGATCGCCGAGCGCGAAGAGTGCAACTACACTGGGTATGATGAAGTACGCGATACGATCGAGACCATCGCGAAGCCGCCCGCGCAGGTAAGCGCCAATCTCCGCGGTGGTGCCGACCGCGCGCGACATCGCCGGCAATTCCGCGGCGGAGATCGCCATGCCGAACAGGCTGATTGGCAGTACGTATACCGCCTGCGCGTAAGTAAAAGACGAGACGGCACCATTGCCGAGATAACTCGCCAGCCACGCATCGACGTACGCACTGAGCTGAACGACGCCGCGCCCGACGAAGGCCGGTACGAAATTGCGAAAGACGTTACGCACGCTTTGCGCTGCCCACGTCACCGCCGGCCGGATGCCGCGCGCGAGCTTGAACACCTGCGGCAGCTGAATGAGGAACTGAAGCCCACTGCCAACCACCGAGCCCCAGGCGAGATAGATGGCGAGCTCGATCTCGGTGTGGCCCTTATGGAAGAAAATCAGCGTCAGTACCATTGCCAGATTCCACAGCACTGGCGCTGTGTACGACATGAAGAAGCGGCGATGGCTGTTGAGGATTCCCAGACACCACGCCGAAAAGACGAGCAGGCCAGCGCCGGGCCAGAGTATCCGTGTCAGCAGTACCGTCAGCTCACGCTTCTCGCCAGTGAAGCCGTTGGCGATGACCGCCACCAGCCACGGCGCACTGATGACGCCAAGAGCGACGATGATCGACGCGACCAGTGCGAGCATTCCGGCGACCGCGCCGGCCAGTCGCGTCGCTTCGTCTTCGTCGCCTTTCCCGAGTAGTCCCGCGTACTCGGGAATGAATGACGCCGAGAGCACTCCCTCGCCGAACAGATTCTGCAACATGTTCGGGATGCGGAATGCTGCGTTGAAAGCGTCGGCTGCCATTCCAGCACCGAGGTAGCGTGCCATCATCGTCTGGCGTATGAGTCCTGCGAGTCGCGTCAACAGGATTCCCGACGCGACGAGGAGCGCCGCCCCTTTGTGGCGTTCGAATGCCTTGCTCGCCGTGCGGGGTGTTGCGCGTCGCTCGATCGGCGGCGCCGCTTCAACTACTTCGTCGGGCTCCGCTGGGAGGATGTTGTCGATCGAGCTGTCTTTCGCGCGCGGATCGCCTTCGGTCACGCCCGCCCTCGCGCCGGCACCGCTTCTTCGGTGCGCTCCGATGTTCTACCCGCACCAATCAGGTTCGAGGCGTGTTCGCGCGCTCCATCGATCATATCGTCGCGGAGCGCCTCGCCATAACGCGCGAGCATCGGCACAAAGTTCAGCGCGCGTTCCTGTGGCTTGCCCATCGGGTAAAGCGATCCACGCGCAGTGCCGATCTCGGTCATCAAGTCCGCGTGACGACGTTTCGAAGCAGCGATCAAGCGCCGCTCGAATCGATCGAGGCGTCGCATCAGATTGGCGCGCAAACCACCCGTGACTGCTGGACTGACCGGCGCTTGTCCGACGGTCACGGCATCGGATAGAGCATCGAGACGTTCTTCGAGAAAGCCACGCGTCGCATCCAGCTCATCGAGCACTTGTTGGGGGAGCCGCGTACGAGCGACGTGACTCTCTGCTTCGTGTGGATCCCGCAGGTCTTCGGGCAACAAATACAGCTTCTCGAGAATCCTCTCCACGTGTGGTTCCATTATTGTGGCTGACCATCTCGGCACGATCATCGGACGCGGAACGCCGAGCACGTCTGCGATCGGCGAGATCTGTGCGAAGTATGCAATCTCGGCGGGGCCACCGATGTATGTCGCCGTCGGCAGAATCGCGCGCTCGACAATCGGCCGCAGCAGAACATTTGGCCCCATGTCGTCCGTGACTGACTGCTTCGCAGCGGCTTTGATCGGTACGCGACGGCGCGCCCCCGATGTCATCGTGAACACGAGCGACAATCCGGGCACATCCTGCACCTGCGGCGTGAAGCCCGCCTCTTCCAGCTCTCGATTCCGTTCGCCGATTCGGTCCGCGATCTCGCCCGCGCTCGCTAATGCGCCACTCAAAACCGTTCGAGCTGCGGCGCGGGTTGCCGGGTGCGATGCGTCGATCACCGCGATGCCGAGGGGCTCGAAGAGTGCTCGCAGCAGTCCGACGAACGCAGAGCCTATCGTCTGCCCTTCGCGATAGAACTCATCGAGCAGCTCCAGCGGTTTTAGATCGATTGTCGATCCAGCTGCCTTGCGAAGGGCTTCGAGCTGCACCGATACATCTCCGAGCGGCATCGAGGCCATTGGCGGACCCAGTGCGCCGACATGATCGATGCGCAGCAGCTGCGCGCCGCCCGGCACCGAAACGATGGTGCTGCTCGCTTCCTTGAAATCGGTGTCGTCGGTCGCCGCCCAGAAAACCGGCGCGACCGGGACGCCGCTCGCCTGCTGCAGCGCGTCGGCGAGGGCGAGAGTGCTGAGCGCCTTGGTGAGGGTGTAGAGCGGACCGCCGAACAATCCCGGCTGCTGACCCGTCGTGACGACGACACCGCGGCCATCAGCGGACGCCTCGAGGCGCGCCTTCGCATTGCCCGTCGCGTCAAATGCGGGCGCCAGTTTGGCGAGCCAGTCGCGCGATGACCGGGAGCGCACCGAATCAATGCGCTCGGTCCACGCGGCCGGATCACGCGGGATTTCCTCGTACCACTCCGGACGCGCGCTACCCGAGATCGCCGCCGTTGCCAGTGGGTTCGTGGCGAGCGATTGAGTGACGACCCGAGGATTCATTGACGACTGGCGAACATAATTGTTCGCGGCGAGCTCTCCGACCAGCCGCTGCCTTCGTAATCGCCAAACAATTTCACAACCTGGAAACCGGCCGTAATCAGCATCCGCTCGAGATCCTTGGGTGAAAGCAACCGGACCCGCTCAATGTACTCTTTTCCCCGCTCGCGCAGGGTGATCTTCTTCTCGACGAACCGGTTGTCTGGACTGATCTGGCGGCGCTGCTCGACGGTGATGCCGTTCTCCACCCTTTCATCGTACGGAACCAGGGTATCGCGCACCTGCGCGGCGTTCAGGAAGTCGATCACCAGCGTCCCACCAGGCGTCATCGCCGCGCCCACGCAGTCAAGCACGCGCACGTGCTCGCGGTCGTCGTCGAAATAGCCGAAGCTGGTAAAGAGATTCACCACCAGATCAAAGCTATCAGCACCGAACGGCAGCTCGCGCATGTCGGCGCGCACGTACGGCGAGTCTCTCGTCTCACGGCGCGCCACCCGCAGCAGAGCCATCGACAGATCGAGTCCAACTGTCCACCACCGTTCCTCGAGTATCCTGGTGTGGCGACCGGCACCGCACGCCAGATCGAGCACCGCGTCAATGCGTCGACCCGCCAGATTTCTCTCGATCAGCCCAATAGCCCGCTCGGCGTCGCTCTCATCGCGATGTTGGTAAATGCGCAGGTAATCGACGCCGAACCATTCCTCGAACCAGTCGGCTTCCTGCGGCGAAGTCTGCTCAAACGGCCGCTCGCGTATGGACCCGGTCACTTGTGGTAGGGCTCGCCGCGCACGATGGTGCCGGCTCGATAGATCTGCTCGGCCAGCACCAGACGCGCGATCTCATGCGGCAGTGTCCAGGGTGCGAGCGCGACTTTCATCGTCGGAGAGGCCGTAATCGATGGATCGAGTCCGTACGCCCCGCCGATCAGGAAGGCGATGTCTCGATCTTCATCGCGCGCGCTGCGCAGGAATTCCGCGAACTGCTCCGACGTCAGCGACCTCCCTCCTACCGCGCACGCGATTCGCTGAGCACCATCAGGAATCCGCTCGGCGAGTCGATCGCCCTCGCGCCGCATCACCTTTTCTACAGGGATGCCCGACGCCCGCTCTTCACGCACTTCATGCACATCGAGCGGCCAATACCGCGCCGCTCGCTGTTCGTAATCCCGTATCGCTTCGCCGAGGGCGGGGTGCCGCGCCTTGCCGACGACCGCGACAACCAGTCGCATTTAGGCGTAGATGCCGCGCAGCTTGTGTACGCTGGCTACTCTGTCGATCGAGACCATGTAGGACGCTGTGCGCATGTTGACGCGCTTCTGCTTGGACAGGTTCAGCACGTCGTGGAAGCTGCGTCTCATGATGGTCTCCAGCCGCTCGTTGACCAGATCTTCGGGCCAGAAGTAGCCGCCACGGTCCTGAACCCACTCGAAGTACGAAACGGTCACGCCCCCTGCATTGGCGAGGATGTCCGGGATGACAAAAACGCCGTTCTCCTCCAGAATCGAGTCGGCGGCGGCAGTGGTCGGTCCGTTGGCGCCCTCGCAAATGATTCGCGCCTTGATCTCGCTCGCGTTGCGAGTCGTGATCACGTTCTCGAGCGCGGCCGGAACGAGCACATCGACATCGAGGGTGAGGAGATCGTTTCCGGAAATCACATCAGCCTTATCGTAGCCGTCGAGCGAACGATTCTTCTTGACGTAGGCGATCGCGTCGTCGATGTCGATCCCCTTGGGATTATGCAGTGAAACCGAGCGGTCACCGATCGCGACAATCTTGCAGCCCTCGCGGGCGAGAAGCTGCGCCGCGACCGAGCCGACGTTCCCAAAGCCCTGCACGGCAATCGTGGTGCCCCTCACCGGCATCCCGAGATGCTGCAACGCTTCCTTGGTCACGATCATGCAGCCGCGGCCTGTCGCTTCGCGGCGGCCGAGCGAGCCACCGAGCTCGACCGGCTTACCAGTGACGACCGCAGTCGTGGTGTGTCCGACGTGCATCGAGTAGGTGTCCATCACCCACGCCATCACACGTTCGTTGGTGTTGACGTCTGGCGCCGGAACGTCGGAGTCAGGGCCGAGTATGTTGATGATTCCGGACGTATAGCGACGGGTCAGCTTCTCGAGCTCACTGGCGCTCATGTTGAGCGGATCGCACTTCACACCGCCTTTCGCGCCACCAAACGGGATGTTGACGACCGCGCACTTCCAGGTCATCCAGGCGGCGAGCGCCTTCACCTCCTCGAGGGTCACCTGGGTATCGAATCGAATTCCGCCCTTTGCCGGACCGCGTGACGTGTTGTAGAGCACCCGGTAACCTTCGAACACCTCGATCTGGCCGTTGTCCATCATCACCGGTATCGACACGATGATCTGCTTCTCCGCCTGACGCAGCACCTTGTACATGCCCGGCTCCAGATCCAGGAGCTCAGCGGCTTTGTCGAAGCGGGACATCATCGCTTCGAAGGGATTCTCTTCGTTTAAAAAACGGTCTTTATCGGGTCTGACGAGCTTGTTGGCGGGAATTCGATAGTCAGTTGCCATGATTGCGCGTTTAGTTCTGTGGCGGGTGTGCGGACGGTCTTAAAGACGAAAAATCATCGAGCAGTCGCTCGATGTGGTGCTGTCCTTCCTCGATTCGCAGACGTTGTGAAACATACCATAATGACCCCGCTTCGGCAGGCCACAGAGCCTCCAGTTTGACAGCATCCTTGAGGGTGCAAACCACGAAATCAGAATTACTTGCCTCCGCTGCCAGACGCTCTGCTTCAACGTGGGTGAAGTCGTGGTGATCGGGGAAGCTGAATGGGCGCACCACCGCCCCGAGCTCGGTCAATTGCCGGAAGAATGAGTCAGGGTTGGCCACACCGGCGATGGCGGTTAGATCCGCGCCTTGCAGCGTGTGCAACGGCAAGTTTTGACCGGTTGATGTGCTGATGAGCGCAGCCGGGCTGAGCTGAACCACTGCTGTCGGTACCCGCGACGCCGCCTTGCTAAGCGCGCGTTTGACGTCATCGACGGTCTGCGGGTTCGCGACTTTGCGCGTGATGATGATCAGACTCGCGCGCCGTGCAGATCTGAGCGGTTCGCGCCACGGTCCCGCCGGTAGGAGACGCGGGCGACCCGTCCACGCGTCGGCGCTGACGAGTACCACGTCGGCATCCCGACTCGCGCGCAGGTGCTGGAACGCGTCGTCAAGGACCACGACGTCGACGCCGTGCGCGATTGCTTCGCGAATGCCTCTCACCCGATCCGGCTCTGCGATCACCGGCACGCCCGGATTGAGGCGCTCATGAACCCTGGTCTCGTCGCCACCGTAACCGCGCAACACGATCGCCGGCTCGACTCGACGCTGGCGTAGCTGCTGTGCGAACCACGCGGCGACAGGCGTCTTTCCGGTGCCGCCGACAGTCATGTTGCCGATGCTGAGCACCGGCACCGAGAATTCTTCCGCTCTCAGCAGCCGCCAGGCGTAGAATTTCGCGCGGCCAGTCGCCGCGATAGCGTATAGTGCTTCTGCCGGAGTGAGCAAAGCTCGCAGTACACGCGCGCGTTTGCCGCGTCCTGCCCAAACGCTTTCGACGAATTTTCTCGCGCGCTGTTCCGTGTCAGCCACTCGCCATCCGACCCGCTTCGGCCATCAACTGCTCAAAGCGTGGAGCTTCGTCTGCCGCGCCACGTGGGGATGAAGCTCCGACTTTGACCGGATCGCCATAAGCAATTGTGACGCGCGCAAAGGGTTTTGGAATCATGAACCGATCCCAGCTTTTTAGACGCCATGCGCGATCGGCAGTCACGCCGATCGGAACGATGCACGAGTCCGACCGCTGCGCCGCAACCAGCGCACCTGGCGCAAACTTCTGCGAAGGACCCTTCGGCCCGTCGGGAGTTATTGCCACTGCCTTCCCCGCCTCGAGCTCCCGACTGATCGAGATCAGCGCGCGATCTGCTCCTCGACTGCTCGAGCCGCGAATCAGTCCGTACCCGAGTGCTGCGGCAGCTCTCGCCACCATCTCGCCGTCTTTGTGCTCGCTGATAAGAACCACCACGCCTTCGCCACGGTGCTGCCAGAGTAGTGGCAACAGCTGGCCGTGCCAGAGCGAAAAAACAAAACCGCGTTTCGCGCGGCGCAGCTTTTCCCACGACTCGCGATTCACACTGCGAATGCGCCAGGTCATCCCAAGCGCACGAAGCACTCCTTTGCCGAAGAAAAGCCCGACCCTCGCCGACCACGGAAAGTCCTCGCCAGCCGCGGTCGAACCCCGCTTCCCGCTCCCCCCCGTCCGCGTTCCGCGACTCACGCCCGTTGTTCTGCGAGCGCACCCGCCATCTTCGCGACTCGATCGGCCGCGCCGGGAGTTCCGAGTCGAGAGCGGACTTCGGCGAGACCGGCGAGAACTGCGTCGCGCTTAGCGCTGCGCTGATCCAGCAGTGGAACGAGCGCGTCAGCCATCCGCGACGGAACGATGTCATCCTGGATGAATTCCTTCGCCACCTCTCGCCCGGCGACGACGTTCACCAGCCCGATGTTCGACACCTTCACCAAACGCTTCGCCAGAGCGTAAGAAATCCGGCCAGTGCGATACGCGACGATCAGCGGACAGTCCGCGATCGCTGCCTCCAGCGTCGTCGTGCCGCTCTTGCAAAGCCCGGCGTCCGCTGCGCGCAGCACCGTCAACGACGCGGAGTGGACCAGTCGAAACGGGCAACGGGTGCTGTCGAGCGCCACCGTCGGCGCCACACTCACCAACACTTCGAGATTCGGAATGCGCCGCGCCAGCTCTTTCGCCGTCGCCACGAACGCGTCGATGTGCCGGTCGATTTCCTGCTGCCGACTTCCCGGAAACAGCGCCAGCACCGGCACGTTTTGCGGCACGCCCAGCATCTCGCGCGCCTCGGGTCGCGTCGGCATGTTGTGCGCGCGATCCAGGAGCGGGTGCCCGACGAAGGTTGCATCGATCCCGTAGCCGCGCAGCAACGGCTCCTCGAACGGAAGGATCACCGCTGCCTTCGTGATCAGCTGCGCGAGCTTGGGTATTCGCCCGGCGCCCCACGCCCAGACCTGCGGCGTCACGTAATAGAGCACCGGCACCCGGGCTGCTTTCGCCCGCTCCGCGACTTTCATGTTGAATCCGGGATAGTCGATCAGAACGATTAGTGAGAGCTCACCGCGCTCCAGCATTCTGCCGATCGATCGCAACAGCAGGAAATGCCTGGGCACGTGCCGTAGCACTTCCAGGAATCCCATCACGCCCAGCTGGTTGTCACGGTGAATCAGCTGGACGCCCTGCTCCGCCAGGCGAGGGCCGCCCACCGCGGCCAGCTCCAACTCCGGATGGATGCGCCTCAGCGCGCCCACGACGCCGGCCGCGTGCATATCACCTGATGCTTCACCAGCGACGAAGAGAACTTTACGCATGATGGTGCGCGTGTCCGACCAGAGAAGGCAGAGTCAGCTCGATCTCCTTCACGATGCGGAGCGCGACACCCAACGCCAGCCTGCCTTCTTCGCCGGTGACGACCACTGGTGACTTGCCCGTCAGCGCCGCGACGAAACTCTCCTGCTCAAGCTTGAGCGGTTCCCCATCCGGCGCGTGCAGCTTCTCGCGCTCCACATAAGAAGCAATGTCAGCTGCACCTGATTTTATGGATTTCGGATCGAAACCGGCCTTGAGCTTGTAGAATTCGCCGGTGCCGGCGGCGAGATCGAGCGAGAGATACTCACGCTCCTGAAAGATGCGGATCTTCCGCTTCTTCTCGCGTGAGATCCGGCTCGACGTGATGTTGGCGACCGCGCCCGACGTGAAGGTCACCCGGGCGTTGGCGATGTCCAGCATCGGCGTCAGAACGGGCACGCCGACCGCGGAGATCTCTAGTGCATCCGCGCCGACAAGCGTCAACAAAAGGTCGATGTCGTGGATCATCAGATCGAGCACCACCGCCACGTCAGACCCGCGAGGGCTGAAGGGCGCCAGACGCTCGCTATCGATGAATCGCGGACGTTTCACGTGCGGCAGCGCCGCCCGGACCGCGCGATTGAATCTCTCGATGTGTCCGATCTGCACCATCACGCCGCGCTTCTTCGCCAGATCGAGCACAGCATCCGCTTCCTCGAGCGTTGCCGTGATCGGCTTCTCGATGAAGACGTGCTTCCCGCGCTCGATTGCCGCGCTGGCCACCTCGAAGTGCTGCGATGTCGGCACTACCACGATCACGGCGTCCGACACGTCGAGCAGCGAATCGAGATTCGTGTGGGAGCGGACCTTCAGCTCTTTCTCGACCTCCCGCCTGCGGTCGGGACTGCTCTCGACAAAACCGCTGAACTGCGCGCCGCGCAGGTCGCGAAGGATTCTTATGTGGTGAAATCCCAGACTGCCCGCGCCAACCACGCCAATGCGCGGCGCCTGGGTCAAATCACAACTCCACGCTCGCTCGCTTCCACGAACCGCACCAGCTCACGGACTTCAGGCAGCGGTTCGAGCTCGTTCTGCACGCGCTCCATCGCTTGCGACACGTTCAGATCGGAGCGGAACAACAACCTGTAAGCGCGCTTCAGCTCGCGTATCGTCGCTTCCTCCATCCCGCTGCGCTGGAGACCGACGGTGTTGAGCCCGTAAAGCTTGACCGGATTGCCAACGGCCTTGAGGAACGGTGGAATGTCCTTGGACACCCGGGAGCAGCCGCCGATAAAACTCTGCCGCCCAATACGAACGAACTGATGGACGGCGGAAAGGCCCGAAACGATGGCGCGATCCTCGATCGTGACGTGTCCGGCCAGCTGCACCACATTCGACAGGATAACGTTGTTGCCGATGTGACAATCGTGGCCGAGATGCACGTACGACATCAGCAGACAGTTCTTGCCGACCGTCGTCTTGAATGACTGTGCGGTTCCGCGATTGATCGTCGTGTACTCGCGAATGACAGTGCCTTCACCGATCTCAACCGTCGTCTCTTCACCGGCGAACTTCAGATCCTGCGGCAACCCGCCGAGGATGGTGCCAATCCCGACTTTCACATTGGCAGCGAGCGTCACGTTGCGCTCGAGGGTCGCGCGCGGCGCAATCACACATCCATCGCCAACGACGCAGTTCTCGCCAATGATCGCGTACGGTCCGACCTCGACGTCGGCGCCCAGCTCTGCTTCCGGCGAAATGATCGCGGTCGAGTGAACGCGCGACTTGGTCATCGATCGCGAATTGCTGCCGCCATGTCGGCCTCGACCACTACCTCGCCATCCACTTTGCCGATCCCGCGCATTTTGCAAACGGTTCCCCTCAGCTGCGTCACATCGAGCTCGAAGCGTAGCTGATCACCCGGCTTCACCGGCCTCCGGAATTTCACGTTATCCAGCGACATGAAATAAACGACTTTCGTCTCAGGGTCACTAACCGACCCCAGCAGCAACATCCCACCGACCTGCGCCATCGCCTCGATGATCAGGACACCCGGCATAATTGGATGCCCCGGGAAGTGACCCTGAAAGAATGGCTCGTTGATGGTGACGTTCTTCAACCCCACGATCCGCTTCTTCTCCTCGATCTCGATGATGCGATCTACGAGCAGGAACGGGTACCGGTGCGGTAAAACCTTCATGATTTCTTCGATCGTGTACATCCCCTTCTCCCCCTCCTTTCTTCCGGCTTTCACCAACTCCCGCACCAGCGTCACTGTGCCGCGATGACTCGGCTTCAGCGCGACGATCCTCGCTTTCACCCGCGCGCCTGCCAGCGCGAGATCACCAACGCAGTCCATCGCTTTGTGCCGCACAAACTCGTCGTCCCACCGCAAATCGCCGCTCAGAATTTCAGTGTCGCCGAGCACGACCGCGTTCTCCAGCGACGCCCCGCGAATCAATCCTTTCTCGCGCAGCGCCTCGACTTCGTGAACGAACCCGAAAGTCCTCGCTCGCGCGAGCTCATTCGCAAATGCGTCTTCGGTGACAGTGAATCTACGCGATTGCCTGCCGATCAGCGGATGCGGGAACTCGATGGTGACGTCGAGCTCCAGCTGCTCCGACGGATACGCCTCATAAACAGAGGCCCCATCGATGATGCGCACCGGCTCGCTCAGCTCCAAAAACTCCGGCTCCCCATCTATCGACGCAACCCCGGCGTCTGAGAGCGCCTTTACGAACGGTGCCGCGCTGCCGTCGAGAATCGGCGGCTCCGGCCCGTCCATGTCGATCGTAATGTCGTCGATATTCAGTCCGCTCACCGCCGCCAACACATGCTCGACGGTGTGGATGGCGTGATCACCCTTCCCGAGCTGGGTGCGACGCTCGCTCCCACTCACTTCGCTGACATGCGCGCGAATGCTCGGCTTACCGGGACAATCGATGCGGCGAAAGACGATGCCCTGCTTGGCGGTCGCCGGCCGAAAGGTCACGCGACACGGCACACCGAGATGCAGTCCCGTGCCCTCGAGGACTGCAGGGCGCGCGAGAGTCCGCCGACTCACTTCGTCTCGGGCTCTTGTAGCAATTTCTCCAGCTTGCGCATCATGCCCGCCAATTTAAACAAGGCAGCCGAGGCGCGAAGTGAATCGCGGTGTGGACGCGCCGGGTATCCCGACCAGGTCTCACCCGCCGGGATGTCGCCGAACACTCCCGCTTGTGCAGCCAGCCGCGCTCCTGCGCCGATGTTGAGGTGGCCGCTGATTCCCGCCTGACCAGCGAGGATCGCTCCATCGCCGATCGTCACCGATCCCGCCACACCGACCTGCGCCATCAACAGGCATTTCTCGCCAATGCGGACGTTGTGCGCGATGTGCACCAAGTTGTCGATCTTGGTGCCGTTCCCGACAACAGTGTCGTCGATGCTGCCGCGATCGATGGTGCTGTTGGCGCCGATCTCGACGTCGTCACCGATGATGCAGCGACCGACGTGTGGAATCTTCTGGTGCGCGCCATCACGAAAAACGTAGCCGAAGCCGTCGCAGCCAACCCGCGCGCCTGCGTGAATGAAGACGCGCTCGCCAATGATGGCCCCAGTGTATAGCGTGACCGCGGGCCACAGCCGCGAATCATCACCGACTCTTACGCCGTCGCCGATCACGCAGTGCGATCCGATGACCGCCCCGTCGCCAATGGAGGCTCCTGCTCCAATAACCGCATACTCGCCAACGGAAACCCGATGACCTAGAGTCGCGCCCTTGCCGATTCTCGCCGTCGCCGCGACGCCTGGCCGCATCTCCTGCTCCGGATAGAGCCTCGGCAGCAGGCCGACGAGTTTTTCCTGCGGTTTGTCGACGATGATGCGCGCGCCGGCACTGCTCGCGACGTCGCGAAACTCCGGATCGACGAGAACGATTCCGGCGCGCGTTGTCGCCATCAGTGCAGAGTATTTGGCGACGCTCAGCATGCTGAGGTCGTTCTCGCCGGCGCGATCCAGCGGAGCGACTCCACTCACTGCAATACCAGGATCTCCGATCAGCTCGCCGGAAATCAGTGCCGCAATAGCCTCAGCGGTGATAGTGCGCGCACCATCACCGCTGAGTGAAAGTCGGGTGTCAGCTCGCGCCGTCACTTCTTCGGGCGCGTTACTCCCGCGGGCTGTGGGACGGTGCTGCTCGCCGTCGGGGCTGGGCCCTGCGACTTGAGACGCGACAGCACTCTGTCGGTGAGATCGAGCCGCTTATCCGCGGCGACGACCAGGCTCACCTGCGCTCCAACATCCAGAATCACCGCATAACCGTCTTCCGCGCGGATCTGTTCGATCACGGCCTGCACACGCTCCATGATCGGCTTGACCAGCTGCGCCTGCCTAGCCTGCATCGTGGAATCCAGGCCACGCGCGCGCGTCTGATACTCGACCTCGCGCTGCTGAATGGTGGTGCGGCGCGCATTGAGAGTAGTGCTATCCAGCTTTGCCGCGTCCTTGTCGAACGCCGCCATCATCGCCTTCAGCGAATCATCCATCCGCTGAATCTGCTGACGATAAACGCCGACCTCTTTGTCGAACTGCGCTTCCGCCTCGGCGCGGCCAGGTGCCTGCGCCAGAATCGCCTGTGAATTGATGTAGCCGATCTTTGTCGGCGCCGGTCCTGACGAGGTCGTCGTCGACGTCGCTTGTGACGAGGCGCTACCCGCGAAGATCAGCGAGGTAACCAGTGCGATCGCGCTCGCACGAAGAAGCACTCGCATTTATGACTCCAGTGTTAGAAGAATTGTCCGAGTTTGAAATGAAGCTTCCAGCCCGGTGCCGGTCGGCCCTGGGCGTCAATCTTGTCGAACCCATACCCGATGTCCACTCCCAAAGGTCCGAGCGGGCTGATCGTGGCTACTCCGAAGCCGAAGCTGCGGAACAACCGGGTTGGGTCGAATTCACGCGGCTTGTTCCAGACATTGCCGCCCTCGAAGAACGAGTTGACGTACAACGACTGATTGAGCCGCAGTCCCAGTTCCGCGGTGCCGACAAAGAACGCGTTACCGAAGGACGCCCTACTCGCCTGAGTGTCCGAGCCGCGCGGGTCGAAGCCGTTAGGCGTTACCGAGAACTCGTCGTAACCGCGCAGCTGCTCGCCGTACTGGGTTCCACCCAACGCGAACGACTGCGTTGAGAAGAACGGGCCCGGGTTGCCAAACAAAGCGCCCGCTCGCGCCGACAGACCAGCTACGACGATCATCGGCTCCGCGCCGAGGATGCTGCCACCGAAGTGACCGACAGGTGCGTACGACCTGAGCTCCGTCGTGTATCGCTGGAACGCTGCCGTTCCACCGAGCGGGCCACCGTTGAATTGCGCGTTGAATGACTGCAATCCACCGTCGGCCGCGAACGGCATCCCGGTACGCGTGTCGTGCTGCGCCGTGAACCCGAGCGTTGAGCGGAAGCAGTTCTTACAAGCCACCGCGATGGTGCCAAGCAAACCGTCGCTCGTGTAGTTCACCTTCTCGCCGCCGTACGAGACGAAGAGCCGCGTGTAAATCGACTGCGGCACCGGGAAGCCCAGTTGAAGCTGGCCACCCGTCCTGATGATTCCGCCGAGGTCGGCGATGTTGTAACGCGAGCGGCTGTGATAGGCAGTGACGCTACCCGAAATACGCGACGATCTGATGTTGGGATCGCTGTAGGTCAGGTTGAAGTCGTTGATGTAGCGGCCGAACTGCCATTGCAGCTGTGCGCGCTTGCAGCGACCAAAAAGGTTCGGCTGGTCGAGTCCAATGAATCCTCCAAGGCCGGTGCCCTGACCCATCGACGCGCCGAAGTTGATGTTGCCCGTTCGCTTCTCTTTGACGTTGAAGACGATGTCGACGTCGCCCTGGTCGCCGCTCGGGCGAGTCTCGGGAGCCGGCATCGGCGTCTCGAAGAAGTTCAGGTTGCCGATGTTCTGGTAGCTGCGGATGAGATAGTTGCGGTTGAACACCTGACCAGGCGCGAGAACGATCTGCTCGCGAATGCACGACTCGTGAGTGTAGTCGTTGCCGGCGATCTCGATTCGATTCACGATTGCCGGTGACCTCTCGTCGATCTCCCAGCGCAGGTTGACCGTGCGCACCGAGTCAGTGCTCGGCACTCTCTCTTCGACGGGACGGATGCTGGCGTAGATGTAGCCTTCGTCGTTGTACGCCTCCATCAGCTTCTGCTGCGCGTCGTCCCACTTCTCCGCATCGAAGGTGTTCGGCGGATTGACGTAGCTGCGACGTATGATGCTCGTCGCCTTCTGCACCACCGTCGTCTGACTCGCGTCCCCGAACGGATAGAACGCTTTGATCTGATCGGTCGAGAAGCGGCGATTACCCAGCACCTCGAAATTGCCGACCTTGTAGCGCGGACCCTCAGCGACGGTGATGTCGATCAGTCCCTTTCCGCGGGCACGGTCGACGATCAGGGTGTCCTTGAGAATGCGGAAATCGATGTAGCCACGGCTCGCGTACAACTGCGGGATTTTCTCGCTCAGATCCTGGGCGTACTTCGCATCGTCGAGCTCACCGTTTCTCAGCCAGAGAAATCCCTCCGGCTTGGTGTCCATCGCGGCGACGATGTCTTCGTCGGACACCTGCTTGTTGCCATTGATGCGGATACCTGAGATCGCGAGACGGCGGCCTTCGTCGATCTTGAAATCGATATTGAGATTGCCGCCGGTGATCGTCGATTCGGGTTTCACCGTCGCCAGGTAATAGCCATTGGCCTCGTAAAGCGAATCGACTTCCGCGATCCCCTTGGCGATCTTGCCCGGATCGACCGGGCTGCCAGTCGCGAACGCCAGCTTCTCCTTGACGTCCTTCGGCGAAACGCGATCGGCGCCAATCACGTGATACGAGGCGAGGATCGGCCGCTCTTTGACCTGGATGTTCAGGGTCGCCTTGTTGGTCGTCGGCGCGATGTGACAGATGATCTGCACGTCGTCGAACTGGCCAGTCGTGTAGAGCGCCTTGATTGCCGTCTGGATGTCGTGGACGGCCAGCTGTTGGCCGGTCGTCAATCCAGAGGAGGCGCGAACCGACGCGGTGTCGTTCCGCGTTGCGCCAGTTACAGTTATGAATTCGGGCGTCGCGCACGCACCTGCTGCAGGCTGTTCCTGGGCGGACAGCTGAGCTGCAGCGGCGCAAAGCAACACCAAACTAGATGTAGCGAGTCTCCGCATCACACAAATATAAACGGTCAGGGTGGCTCAGGTCCTATCCCTTGAGCACCCCTGATTAGACAAAAAGGCCGCGAGAAAGTTGCATTCTCGCGGCCTTTTTTCTGGTTGATTCTTCGGCGATTACGCTTTCGTCGAACCGGTCATGACCCGGAACTCGAGCTTCTCACCGTCAGCGGCCAGATCCACTTCGATCTCGTCGCCCTTGCTGAACTCGGCGAGCAGGATCTTCTCGGAGAGCGGATCCTCAATGTACTTCTGAATCGCTCTCTTCAGCGGACGGGCGCCAAACTTCTCGTCGTAGCCGTGCTTCACCAGGAACGCCGAGGCGGTTTCGGTGAGCTTCAACGTCAGCTCTTCATCACCAAGCCGTTTCTGCACGTCCTTGAGCAGGATCGACACGATTTCGGCGATGTTCTCCTGCGACAGCGGGTGGAAGACGATGATGTCGTCCAGCCGGTTGAGGAATTCCGGGTTGAAGGTGTGCTGCATCTCTTCCTTCACCTTCTCCGCAATTCTGTCGAAGTTCGACTTCAGGTCCGGAGCATGGAAGCCAAGTCCACGGCCCTTGCTGATGTCTCTGGCGCCGACGTTCGAGGTCATGATCACGACGGTGTTCTTGAAGTCGATCACTCGGCCGTAGTTGTCGGTGAGGTGACCCTCATCGAGCACCTGCAGCAGGATGTTGAAGACATCCGGGTGCGCCTTCTCGATTTCGTCGAGCAGCACCACGCTGTACGGCTTGCGACGGACAGCCTTGGTGAGCGTGCCGGAATCTTCGTAGCCGACGTAGCCCGGAGGCGCGCCGATCAGGCGCGACACCGAGAATTTCTCCATGTACTCGCTCATGTCGACGCGGATCAGCGCCTGCGGATCGGCGAACAGGAACTTCGCCAGCGAGCGCGCCACTTCGGTCTTACCGACACCGGTCGGACCAGAGAAGATGAACGAGCCGATTGGTCTGTTCGGATCCTTGAGTCCGGCGCGGCTGCGACGGATCGAGCGAGCCAGTGCCTTGATCGCCTCTTCCTGCGCGACGACGGAAGCGTGCAGCTCCTCTTCCATGCGTAGCAGTCTGGCGGTCTCCGCCTCCTGCAGGCGCATCACCGGAATGCCGGTCCAGCGGCTGACGATGAAGGAGACTTCCTCCTCACCCAGCACCGGACGGTGCGACTGGCGATGCTTCTCCCACTCTTCCTGCTTGCGGCGAATGTCGCCCTGCAGCTCGCGCTCACGATCGCGCAGCGCCGCTGCGCGCTCGAAGTTCTGATCGCGAACCGCCTGCTCCTTGTCCACGTTCACCGAGTCCAGCTGTCCCTTGAGCTCCGCGACGGCGGGCGGTGGTGACTGCGTCGCCAGACGCGCTCTCGCGCCGGCTTCGTCGATCACGTCGATCGCCTTGTCCGGAAGGAACCGGTCGGTGATGTAGCGCTCCGACATCTTCGCCGCTGCCTGCAGCGTCGTATCGGGAATCGTGACCTTGTGGTGCTCTTCGTATTTCTTGCGCAGACCTTTGAGGATCTCTACGGTTTCCTCCACCGAAGGTGGCTCGACGATTACGGTCTGGAAGCGACGCTCGAGAGCGCCGTCCTTCTCGATGTACTTGCGGTACTCGTTGAGTGTCGACGCACCGACGCACTGCAGCTCGCCACGTGCCAGGGCGGGCTTGAGCATGTTGCTGGCGTCGATGGCGCCTTCAGCCGCACCAGCGCCGACCAGCGTGTGCAGCTCGTCGATGAAGAGGATGATGTTCTTGTTCTGCGCGATCTCGTTCATGACCGCCTTGAGGCGCTCTTCGAACTGACCGCGATACTTGGTGCCGGCGATGACGGCCGCCATGTCCAGCGACAGCACGCGATTGTCGCGCAGTGAGTCCGGGCATTCGCCGTTTGCGATCAGCTGCGCCAGCCCCTCGACGATCGCCGTCTTGCCGACGCCGGGCTCACCGATCAAAACCGGATTGTTTTTCTTGCGACGGGTCAGGATCTCCATCACACGCTCGATTTCCTTGGCGCGACCGATGGTCGGGTCGAGCTGGTTATCAGCCGCGAGCTGGGTGAGATCTCTGCAGAAATGATCGAGCGCGGGCGTCTTGGACTTCTTCTCGCCCTTGCCGGTCTGTGTCTGCGTCTGGCTGGAGCCGCCCTGCGCGCTGCCCTGCGCTGCGCCCCCCTGCGGCATCTCGGTGCCGAGCAGGCGAAGGGTCTCTGCCTTCGCCGCATCCAGATTGACGCCGGCGTCGGTCAGAACCTGCGCCGCGATTCCTTTCTCTTCGCGCAGCAAGCCGAGCAGCAGGTGCTCGGTGCCGACGTAGCCATGACTCAGATCGCGAGCTTCGCCCATGGCGAGCTCGAGAACCTTCTTGGCGCGCGACGTATACGGCAGATCCGGGCCAGTCGCCGCGGCGGCTTTCCCTTTCTTGACCGTCTCTTCGATTTTCTGCTGAATCTCGTCGAGATCGACGCTCAGATTTTGAAGGACGGCGGCGGCAACGCCCTCTCCTTCGCGGATCAGCCCGAGCAGTATGTGCTCGGTACCGACGTATTCGTGATGGAGTCTTGCCGCCTCCTCACGGGCCATGGCGAGGACCTTTCGCACTCGCTCAGTGAAGTTGTACCCGTTCATCTCTGCAAATCCTCAGTGCGGGAGCTAGTACTTGCGCGTGCCTAACGGTGTAACCGCGGCGCGCGTGTTCACTGCTACCCTTTACTCAGCTTCTGCAGCCAACGTCTCTCGCACATATCGCGCTCGAGCAACGCTGGCCTCGCTTTCTGTCAGCGCTCGTCCCTCGGTATGACCGAGGTGCGCCAACTGACTAAAAATCAGGAGCTTGTTGAGAGTATATACACTGAGACCGCTTATCAGTTTCAGACCGACAGCCAGTCGCACGCCGCTCAGATAGTTCATTGCTTCATCGAAGCTCAAGCTGCGTGCATATCGCAGCGTGCCAAAGGCACGCCATAGCTTGTCTTCAATAATATAACCCGCATCGCGCAACAACACTCGCCGCGCTTCTTCTTCTCTCTCTATTACATGTCTAACGACGCGCACGAGGTAATCAAGTAACTCGCCCTCCGATCTGCCGAGCGTCGTCTGATTCGAGATCTGAAAGAAATTTCCGACCACTTCGCTCCCTTCACCGTACATGCCACGGTAAGTGAGACCGACCTGTTGCAGTCCGGCCAGCACTTTTCCGATCTCCTTCGTCAGCACCAAGCCCGGGAGATGGATCAGAACCGACGCTCTGAGCCCGGTTCCGACGTTCGTCGGACACGCCGTCAGATATCCGAACTCGTTGTGGAATGCATACGGCACTTTGTTGCCTAGTTCCGCATCCAGCCGCTCGACGACACCGAAGGCGTCAGCCACGTGAAATCCGGAATGAAGCGCCTGCAGCCGCAGGTGATCTTCCTCGTTGACCATGATCCCGACGCCGCGCGACAGATAGATCGCCGCGCCGGTCCGCACCGGCTGGTCGTTCAGACCCGCTAGCTCTTTGCTCACCAGGTGCCGCTCGTGGAGCAGCAGCCGGTCCTCGGGCTGCATCTCATCGACCCGCAGGAGGACCCCGTCGTCGATCGACCGCAGGCTGCCGAAGGCTTCCCTCACCTGCGCCAGGATCCGCAGCCGCTCACCATCGCGGGCCCGCGGCGTAAACGCGTAGCCTTCGAGGTTCCTCGCCAGACGAATCCGCGTCGAGATCACGATATCCGAGTGCTCGCCGGACGCGTCTAGCCAGCTGGCACCGCCATCGGGAAGGAGGGAGAGATCCAGCATTACTCCAGCCCTCTCAGCTTGTCGCGCAGGTCGGCGGCCAGCTCGAACTGCTCTGCTTCGATCGCCCGCTTCAGGCGATCACGAAGCTCCATCGCGGTCGATACGTGCGGCAGATCGGATGGCAGCGGGGCGACGTATCGCCGGCCAATGTGCCGCGAATTCCCGTGCACTCGCCTCAGCAGGTCGCGCAGGCTGTTCTCGAAAGTCTCATAGCAATGGGCGCAGCCGAGGCGACCGGTCGCCCGAAAATCCGCCAGGGATGCTCCGCAAAACGAGCATTGAGTGGCTTCGCCGCGCGGCGTCGCCATCTGCTCGTGAATCGTTTGCAGGAAGTTGTTGATCTGCGGCTTCGCCGCAGTGATGGTCGTCTCGACGCCGCGTTCGGCAGCGCACTTCTCGCATAGATGCAGCTGTCTCACCCCGCTCCCCTCTATTTCGGTGAGCTGGATTACAGCTTCGCCATCCTTACACAGATCGCAAACCATCTATACGACGACCTCATCGACTGCTGACTGACTCAGTCGCCCGCCCTCGAGCAGCAGCACTTTGTTGGCGCGCGCGGCGAGTGAGCGACTATGTGTTACGACGACCATCCCGATCTCCAGGTCAATGACGACCTGGTGCAAAAGCTCGTGCAACATTTCGGCATTCGAGCGATCGAGATTTCCCGACGGCTCGTCCGCCAATATCACCTGCGGATCCATTGCCAGCGCACGCGCAACTGCCGTGCGCTGCTGTTCACCACCGGAGAGCTCCGACGGACGGTGCGACATCCGCGCGCTCAGTCCAACTCGCGCCAGCAGCTCGGCTGCACGACTGCGCGCGAGGTCTTCAGAGCGACCCGCGATCCGCATCGGCATCATCACATTCTCCAGCGCCGAAAACTCGCGAAGCAGGTGGTGAAACTGAAACACGAAACCAACGCTTCGGTTCCGCAGCTCGCCGAGCGCATTTTCATCACGACCCTGCACGGGCTCTCCCCCGATTACTACATAGCCGCGCGTCGGCCTGTCCAGTGCCCCCATTACGTGCATGAGAGTGCTCTTGCCGGCCCCACTGGCTCCGACGACCGCGACCATTTCGCCTTTCGATACCGAAAGATTCACACCGTTCAGCACGTTCAGGACGTTTCCGTCGCCGCCGATGTACGACTTGTAGACGTCGTGCGCCTCCAGCACGGTCATGGTCATTCGTGCCGGATTGCCTCGATCGGGAAAAGACGTGACGCCTGAACCGACGGATAAATCGTCGCCACCGCTGCAATCGCGATGCTGGCGATGATGATCCACATCACGTCCGTCGGTTGTGTAGTAACGGGCAAGTGATCGATGAAGTAGACCTGGGGATCGAGCTTGATGAACTGGTACTTGTCGAGTGCGAGCGCGCCGGCAAATCCGAGCACGCAGCCAAGCAGTGTTCCCACTACGCCAATCACCAGGCCCTGCGCAAAGAACACTCGTCGAATCGATCGCGCCGGCATTCCCATCGCCTTGAGGATGCCGATCTCTTTTGTCTTGTCGGCAACAACCATCGTCAGAGTGCTGACGATGTTGAATGCAGCGACGAGGACGATCAGGAGCAGGATCACTCCCATGCCGAGCTTCTCGAGTTTGAGCGCCTGGAACAACGAGTGGTTCTGCTCTTCCCAATCGACGGTGCGATATGGCCAGCCCAGCGTCGCGACAAGCTGAGATGCGACGCGCGATGCCTGCCAGCGATCGGTCGTCTTCACCTCGATGCCGGTGACGCCTTCGCCGAGTCCCGCCAGCTTCTGCGCTTTGTCGATGTCGATGAATGCATATGAGTTGTCGTACTCGTACATCCCGGTCGACACAATACCCGTCACCTCGAACCGCTCTACACTTGGCACGATTCCGCCGGTCACCGGATTCATCTTTGCCAGCGCTGCGGAGAGAAGGAACACGCTGTCGCCCAGATATTTGTTGAAGCGCGCCGCGAGAAGTTTTCCGAGGACCACGCCCCGCTTCTGACCATCGCTGCTGGCAAAGCGGAAATCTCCGTTGGTCGCATGCTCACGAATGGTCGTCACGTCGGGTACTCCGCGTCCCTGCGGCGGCAATCCGACGATGTACACGCCGCCGGCGTAGTCGCGGCCACCGGTCATCACTCCCTCGGTGAGAACGAACGGCGCGGCGGCAACGACTCCGGGCTGCTTCCGCACTTTGGTCAGCACCGTCGGCCAGTCGTTGATCTTGAGATCTTCACCGTAGGTGAGCACGCGAATGTCGGGACTGCCGACCAGGATCTTCTCACGGAGATCGTGCTGCAGTCCGTTCATCACGCCGATGATTATGATCAGCGCGCTGACGCCGACGAGCACACCACCGATTGCGATGATGCTGATCAGCGACAGCAGCTTCGATCCGCGCCGACTGCGCAGATAACGCCACGCGATTTGCAGCTCGAGCCTCGTCACTCGGGCCTCATCGTCGGAAAAAGAATCACGTCGCGGATGTTGGTGGCACCGGACAGATACATGAACAACCGGTCGATGCCGATTCCGCATCCGCCCATGGGCGGCATGCCGTACTCCATCGCTCTCAGATAATCCTCATCGACGCCGGCGGCCTCGAGATCGCCCGCCGCGCGCAGCTTCGCCTGCGCCTCGAAGCGGCGACGCTGGTCGATCGGATCGTTGAGCTCGCTGAACGCGTTCGCCAGCTCCTTGCCGTTGGCAAAGAGCTCGAAACGCTCGGTGAGCTTCGGATTTCCTCTCTTTGGCTTCGCGAGCGGAGACAGTTCCACTGGATAATCGATGACGAAAGTTGGAGCAACCAATTTTGACTCGACAAGCGCCTGAAACATCTCGTCCATGATCTTCGGGCGGCTCATCCCGTCTGGATCTTCTACCCCGACGCGCCTGGCGAGTGCGCGCAGCCCTGCATCATCGAGCGTCGTAACATCGGTGCCGGCCGCCTTGTTGAGCGACGGCAGCCACTCGATCCGTGGGAAAGGATGCTGGAATCGGGGCACACTCTCGCCGACGCCGGGAATCGCGCGCACTGCATCGGCTGCTCGCTCCAGCAGCTGCTCGACGACTTCCATCATCGTCGTGTAGTCTGCGTAAGCCTGGTAGAACTCCAGCATCGTGAACTCGGGATTGTGCGTCCGGTCGATGCCTTCATTTCTGAAATCGTGGCCGATCTCGTAGACGCGCTCGAGTCCACCGACAACCAATCGCTTGAGATACAGCTCGTCGGCGATGCGCAGGTAGAGCGGCATGTCGAGCGCGTTGTGCACGGTCGTGAATGGCCGCGCCGCGGCTCCGCCGTACAATGGCTGCAGCACCGGCGTTTCCACTTCCAGGAAATCGCGCTCGTCGAGAAATGAGCGGATCGCACCGGTCATTCTTGACCGCGCGATGAATAGCGCCCTCACCTCGGGATGCACCGCCAGATCCGCGTACCGCTGGCGATATCGCTGTTCCGGATCGGTGAATCCCGAGTGCCGCACCGTTTTGCCGTCGACGACTTCTTCCTTCCCGAACGGCAGCGGTCGCAGGGACTTCGCGAGCAGCTCGACGCGATCGACGCGCACCGTCACCTCGCCTGTCTTGGTGCGAAACAACGGACCGTGGACGCCGATGTAATCGCCCAGGTCGAGGTGCGCGAGCATCGCAAATGTTGCATCGCCCAGCTGGTCCTTTCGGAAATAGAGCTGGATCTTCCCCGTCGAATCCGCGAGATGCGCGAACGCCGTCTTGCCGTGGCCGCGCCACGCCACGATTCGGCCGGCCATCGTCACCATCGGGCCTTCGGCCGCGTCGCCGATCAGACCATGCGCTGCTTCCGCGGTGTGCTGTCGATCAAACCCGTAGGCGTACGGCTGCACACCCGCCGCCTCCAGGGCTTCCAGTTTCTCGCGCCGCGCCTGGAGGACGAAGTTGAGTTCGTCTGTCACGCTGCCGCCGTCGTCGACTCGCCCGTCTGCTTGAGGTAGGCCTCGATGAATGGATCGATTGCCCCGTCCATCACCTTCTGCACATCGGGAATCTTGAGCTCAGTGCGATGGTCGTTGACCATCGTGTATGGCTGGAAGACGTAGCTGCGAATCTGACTGCCAAAGCTCACGTCCGACTTGGTCGCATCGAGCGCGGCCTTCTGCGCCTCACGCCGCTCGATCTCCGCCTGGTAGAGCTTGTTCTTCAGCATCTTCATCGCCTGCGATTTGTTCTTGTGCTGCGACCTCTCCTGCTGAGACGCGACCACTGTCCCCGTCGGGATGTGCGTTATGCGAACCGCGGAGCTCGTCTTGTTGACGTGTTGGCCCCCTGCTCCGGATGCCCGAAACACATCGATTCGGAGATCTTCTTCCCGAATGTCGATGTTGATCTCTTCGTTGACCACTGGATACACGAATACCGATGCAAAACTGGTGTGACGGCGCGCGTTGGCATCGAACGGCGAGATTCTGACCAGGCGATGCACGCCTGTCTCCGGTCGCAGAAAGCCGTACGCGTAAAGCCCCCGGATCTCGAGCACCGCTCCCTTGATTCCCGCTTCTTCCCCTTCGCTTTCGTCGAGAACGCTCACCTCGTATCCGCGGCGCTCCGCCCATCGCGTGTACATCCGCATCAGCATCTGAGCCCAGTCCTGCGCCTCAGTACCGCCGGCACCCGCGCTGATTTCGACCTGCGCATCGCGGAAATCATCCGCACCGCGCAGCAGCGACTTCAGCTCGAAGGAGCGGACCTCTTCGCTCAGCTGCGAAGTCTCCGTGTCCAGCTCGCGCTCCATGTCGGGCTCGGGGCTATCGACGAGCAGCTCGTCGAGCTCCAGCGCACTGGTCACGCGATCGTTCAGCTTGTCGTATGGGTCGATCCAATTGCGCAGCGTCTTCACTTCCTGCAGCGTCGCTTGCGCTTTCTCCTGGTTGTTCCAGAAGCCGGCATCCGCCATCTCGGCGTCGAGCGTACTCAGTCGCGCCCGCTTGCCGTCGATGTCAAAGATACCTCCGCAACTCCGTCAGTCGGTCTCTGCTAGCCCTGAGCCCGCGACTGCGTTCCGTTTCCGCCATTTAACGGGCCCTCCGCCCGTGATTCCTAAAAAATTTTCTTTCCGCCCGCCAAGACTTCGTTGAGCGCTTCCTGAAAATAGGTCGTGCCCTCGGCGAGCTGCTGGCCTACCTGCGCAATATACTCCTCGAAGCTCTTTTTTATCTCCTCTCTAAAGAGCTGCTTCAGAGTTCCGTCGCGCAGACCTTCGGCGTGCTTGGCCGGATGGTAGGTGATGATGTCGGATACCAGGGCGCGCGCGAGACGCTTGGCGCGCTGGTTGGGATCCTTGGAAAGAAACGGATTCAGCGGACGCCGTGCATCCCCGACCGAGGCGGTACCACCGGGCGGAGTGGTTGGCGCGCGGGGGGTCGGCGCTGGCGGAGCAGATTGCGCCACCGGTGGCGGTGGTGGCGGGGTCACGGGCGGAGCAGCCGGCCGCGGAGCCGGGGCCGGCGGCGGAACCGGCACACTGGCGGCCGGCGTCGGGGTTGGCGGCAGTGGTGCCGGACGAGTGGGTGCTCCACCGGGTACGAACGGAGCCGGCGGTGAGCGGAATTCCGGGACGCCAGCGGGTGATGGCGGAGTGGCGGTCGCCGTTATCGGACCGGATTCTTCGCGCCGACGCGGTGGCGCGGGCATTTCCGCCGAGCGCGGAGGCGGTGGTGGCGTGGACGGAGTAAACGGCGCTGACGGTGGATTGAACGGAACCGCGGTTGCTGCGGGAGGGGTTACTGTCCGCGGCGCCGCTGCGCTCGGAGTGCCAGCGCCGCTCGGCGCAGGAATGGTTATGACGCCACTGCAAACGGAGCATCGCGCGCGCACGCCGTTGGGTGGAACCTTGGCTGGATCCACACGGAAAATCGAGCGACAATCCGGGCAGCTTACGTTCATTCATTCTCTCCGATCTTGCGAACATCGCGTATCGCGGGCAGCGGCTCCTGCGGCGTGACACGCTCGTCGCTTCGTCTATCAACCGTATAAACTGAGCCGGGCAGGCTCTTGGCGTACGTTTTCATCTCCGTCGCAAGTTGGCTCGCCTGACGCGCCGAGGTCAACGTGCGTCGCAGATTGGTGACCACTCCGATCGAAAGCGTCATCAACGGTACTCGATCGAGATGACCGCGGCGATCTTTGCCGAAGAAATATCCCGCGCGGCGGTCCTGCTCGGAATACTGGTAAGGCGCCAGGAGATCGAAAGTCGCCACGATCTCGCCACACACCGACGGAATCGCATTGTACGGAATGATGAAGATAAAATCATCGCCGCCAATGTGCCCGATGAATCCTTCTTCACCGCAGGTTCCCTTCACCACGTCGTGGAGCAGTTTTGCCAGGATGCGGATGACGCGATCGCCCTCGTTGTAACTGTAGCGATCGTTGAATTCCTTGAAGTGATCGAGATCGGCGTAGCACACCGCGAAATAGTCACCGCCGGCCAGGCGCCGACCGATCTCCGCTTCGATCGCCGACGTACCAGCCAGTCGGGTCGACGGATGCACGATCAGGTCGCGCTCCGAGCGTATCAGCATCGCGGTGAGGCGGCGCACTGCTTCCGCGGATTGCATCCCGTCGCGGATTACCTCGTCGGCGCCGGCATCGAAGGCCTCCTCGAGCGCTTCGCTTCGCTTCGCGCAAAGCACCGCCGCGGGAACTACCGCGGTGTACGAATCGCGCTTCAGCCGCTTGAGCGCGGCGAGCGCCGGCTCGGCCTCCTTTCGCGCGTCGAAGATCACGAATTGCGGCCGAGCGCGCAGCGCAATCGACATCAGCTCGTCGGGCGAGCTGAGGGTGACTGCTCCGGAATCCTGCTCCTCAATCCAGGCGCTTATGTGCGCAGGTAGCGCTGCACCGTCGGATGAGAAGCGTATCGCGTTTGGCTGCTGCAAATCGGTGGCTTTCCGGTCGACGGTGATTCTTGTCTAGAAAAAGAAAAACGCAACTCCGAGTACGGCGTACGCGAGAAGCAACAAGGCGCCTTCCAGCCAGTTGGTTTCCGCGTCCCTGATCACGGATGACGTTACTAAAACAGCCAATGCGATGCTCGCCACTTCCATGACGGTGAAGGCGAGATCCATCGGCTGGTGAAACACCATTCCGAGAAGTACCAGCAGCGGCGCAATCAGCAGCGCCACCTGTATGCTCGAGCCAACGGCGATGCTGAGCGCGAGATCCATGCGGTTTCGCATCGCCATGAGGATCGCTGAACTGTTCTCCGCGGCGTTGCCGATGATCGGAATCAAAATCAGGCCGACGAAGAATTCCGAGAACCCCAGAACCTTGACTGCCTCCTCCGTCGACGCCACCAGCACTTCCGCCACAACTCCAATCCCTGCCGCCGCCAGTATGAGGATCAGGGTTGCCTTCTTAGACGACCATTTTGGAGCTACAGTCACGCCTGGAGCCCCTCTTTCGGCGGTCAACTCCGAGGAATGCGTCCAGAGGGAGAAGACCAGCCAGGCGACGTAGCCCGCAATCAGGAGTACGGCGACGTAGTGCGACATTCTCACCGTCGCGACGCGCGCCGGATCGGGATGCAGGCCGTGAAACAGTGCCGGCACGACCAATCCGAAGACCGCAATCTGGAGGATGGTGGTGCTGGAGCCGGCGAGGTTGCGGTTGAATTTCTGCACCGGGTATTTCAATCCCCCTGCGAACAGCGAGATGCCTAACACCAGCAGCAGATTCCCAAGTATCGAGCCGGTGATCGATGCCTTGACAAGATCTATCAGTCCCGCGCGCAGCGCGACGCCCGCGATGATGAGCTCGGCGAGATTCCCCATCGTCGCACTCAAAATGCCGCCGATCGTCGGCGACGTATGCTCGGCGACAGCCTCCGTCGCGTGCCCCAGTACGGCCGACAGTGGGATTATAGCCAGCGCACTCAGCGCGAAAACCAGCAGCGGAGGCGCGCCGGCAAAGCGCGCGACGATCGCGATTGGAGCGAATATCAAAAGCGCGTAAAAGTACTTCACGCGCTTATCCTTTCAGCCGACGGTCGATTCAGACCGGTGCGGTTCTGGGTTCTCCGCGAGGAAGATCGCCTCAAAACAGGTAGCGCAAGGATACGTACACGGGGGTCTGTCCGTTCTCCGCGGGCAGTCCGCCAAAGGTGCGGGCGATGTCGAACACGAATGCACCGCTCTGCAGGCCAAAACCCAGCGACGCGCTGGCGTCGCCCCGCCGGTCGTGACCAACGAAGCCTGCGCGTAAATGAACCTTGCTCTGGTATGTGACGTCGGTGCCGAGGCGGACCGATTTGCCGCCGAACTCACGCGAATTGATGTAGCTCGCTGCCGCGCGCAGCTCGGTGTCCTTCACATAATGATCGATGAACTTCAACCTGTACATCGCGCCGAGCTCCACCTGGGTTGGCAGCGGATCTCTCTGATTGGTCTCTCTGGAGTTCAGTCGGCCTCCCAGATTGCGAATGGCGGCGCCAAAGGTGAGCGGCCCTCCGGCTTCGAGCTGATACTGCGTACCGAGGTCGACCGCGCGCGAGCTTTCGACTTCCGGACCAACCGTGCTGCATTGTCCCGAACAGTCGACCCGCAGCTGGATGATTTTATAGTTGACGCCCGCAGACCAGCGTTTGGTGAACTGGCCGGCGTAGCTCCCGGCGTAGACGACATCGCGCGGCAGCACCACACCCACGACGTTGCCAAAATCGTCGGTGATTTGCTGGTCCCCCAAATTCAAAATGTTGATGGAGAACGCAGTCGAGAAGTAGCGGCTGAATGGAGCCACGAAGGTCAGAGCGTCGCCAACACCCGCGATTGTCTTCGAGTGATGAATCGCGAGCTCTTTGTTATCCTGCCCGCCGATCGATGCAGGATTCCACCAGATGCCTTCGCTGCCCGGCTTTGCAGCCACCATCGCCTGCCCCATTCCGACGGCTTGCGCGCCGGTAGGCAGGAGCAGGAATAACGAGCCCTCGCTGCCGGTCGGTGTTTGAGCGGCAACGTGAGTCGCTACACCGACGGTGAGCGCGAAGCTAAAAAGGAGTCGCCTCATCGATCAGCATGATCGGAATGTCCTCGCGCACGGCGTAGCGAAGCCGGCACTTGTGGCAGAGCAGCGCCTGCTCCTGCTCGCGGTACTCGAGCTCACTCTTGCACTTCGGACAGACCAGAATTTCAAGTAACCGTGGCGACAAGCTCATTTGCTTTTTCCTGTAGCGAGTTGGTACCCGAAGCGGGAGAGAGAGTCTGGCTTCTTCCGCCAGTTTGCCAGCACTTTGATCCACAGATCGAGATAGACTTGCGACCCCGCAAATGCCTCGATCTTGCGACGCGCCGCTTCGCCGACGCGCTTGATTTGCGCTCCCTTCGCGCCGATGATGATCGCCTTCTGGCTATCTCTCTCTACGTAAATTACTGCACGGATGTAGAGAGGCGAGCGATCCTCCCGATATTCCTCGACCTGCACCGCCACGCTGTACGGCACTTCATCGTGCAGCTGCTCGAGCACCGTTTCCCGAACGAGCTCCGCGACGAAAAAGCGAACCGGCTGGGTGCTGATTTCGTCAGCGGGATAAAGAAACGGACTCTCGGGAAGTTTGTCGGCGACTGCCCGCATCAGCTCGTCGACTCCGTCTCCGGTTAGCGCCGAGACGAGATGCTCCCCACCCGAGGCTGCGAGCTCGTCGCGACGTGCCGCGGTCAACGCATCGGATTTGTTCAGCGCGACGATGATGGGCTTCGTCACCTCCCTCTGGAGTCCGCCAGCTTCTGCCAGCGAAGGAGGCAGTCCTTCCGTCGCATCACCCACATATACGATGACATCGGCATCATCGAGCGCGCGCAGCGCGGTCTCGCGCATCGATTCCTGGAGCGCGTACCGCGGATTCAGTAGTCCGGGCGTGTCGAGGATCACCATCTGGGAATCGTCAGTCGTATAGATCCCCACGACGCGATCGCGAGTCGACTGTGGCTTCGGGCTCGTGATGCTGAGCTTCTCGCCGACGATGCGATTGAGGAGCGTCGATTTGCCGACGTTCGGCTTTCCGACAACGGTAACGATTCCCGCCTTTGGCATCCTACAAGATAGCGTGGCGGGTCCGAGCGGAAAAAAACTGGGGCGGGAGGACTCGAACCTCCAACTTCCTGATTAACAGTCAGGCGGTCTGCCAGTTGACCTACACCCCATCGATTCTGAACAACATACACCTTACGCGCGAAAAGAATAACTCGCGTCGTGCTTATCACACCGTGGCGGCCCTCACGGCATTTCGGAAAGCCTCGAGAATCCGTGCATTGGGCTGGAGCAGCAACGTCTCGTTCACCTTCATTCGAATCAGGCCATCGGCCTGCGGGACACCGGTGGTGATGTAATCCGCGCGCAGTGAATCCTTGAACTTCGTGAGATCGAGCCGCGGTGAGACTTTTAGAAGACGCGCGTTGGTCCCGTCGGTAAAGCCGGTGATTTCGATTTCGGAAATCTCCCGCAACATCCCGAACAGCTCCGTCGATTTCTGGATCGTGCGCTGCAGTCGATCGTCGATCCCCTGCAGATGACTGAGTGCCATCGCCGCGTTCGGCCAATTGGTGAAGATGCTTCCACCGTGAACCTTGACCAGGTGTGGAACTCTGTCGATGAGCGTTTTATCGCCGCAAAGTACTGCGCCTCCCGTCGCCCCGAGGTACTTGTACAGACACATGTAAACGGTGTCGAAGTAGGAGGCGTATTCCCGAACTGAAACGTTGGTGTAGGCCGCCGCGAAATGAAGTCGCGCGCCGTCCAGATGCAGGCCGTAGCCGTTTGACCTGCAGTAGGCTGAGATCCGGCGGATTTCGTCTAGCGGGACGAGTCTGTTGTCGGCCCGTCGCACCGGCGTTTCGATAGAGATTGCCCCGACTCCGACAGGAAACGCTTCGCCCTCGAGAAGGTGGGCGATTGCTTCCATCAACTGGCCAACGGTGAAAAAGTGGTTTCCTGGTGCGAGCGGAATCAGGCGGCGGTTGAAAACGGTTTGGGCGGCATCCCCCTCGTCCCGGTAGACGTGACTGCTCTCCTGAACGAAGACTTTGCTGTTGCTGCCGCTGAGCAGAGAGATCGCCAGCTGATTCGCCAACGTTCCGGTCGGCAGATAGACCGCGGCTTCCTTCCCGGTGATCTCGGCGAATTTTTTCGTCAGAGCGTCGATCGTTCCGCCCTCTCCGAAAGAGTCGCGGCCAATCTCCATCGACTTACTGATGGCGTCGAGTTTCGCGACGTACTCCATGGGACGGTAGAACGGGCCCTCGTTGATGAAGAAGACGCGCTCAGACTCTGAGACCGCGGCGGCTTGGTTCATCGGACGCGACCGGATAGCGGGAAGCATCGCCGGCAGCGCGGTCAGGCCTGTTTGCTTGAGGAAGTCTCGGCGGCTGAAGATTCCTTGCATTGGCAAAGAGCTCGGTAGTGGTTTGTGCGTCGGAGCCAGCAAAGTGGCACAAAGCAAAAAGAGGCGTCACCCCAAAAGGGATGACGCCTCTTAAAGAGATGCCGGCGACGGCCTACTCTCCCGCGCTCTCTCGAGCGGAGTACCATCGGCGCTGCAGGTCTTAACGACCGTGTTCGGAATGGGAACGGGTGTGGCCCCTGCGCTTCAGTCGCCAGCGAATTTTCAAGCTGACAGTGGATAGTAGTGTGATCGTGTGATGCGAATCAACCGTTAGATCGCTTGGTTTTCTGCTAGTCGGTTCGAGTCATAAAGAGGAAACTCAAACCATATAAGGAGATCAAGCCTCACGGGCGATGAGGATCACTCCGCTCGAAACCGTTTGCACGGCGTCCACGTGTGACCTCTTGACGGGATGGTCTCTCCCGGCCCTTCAGGGAGCTCAAGGCTCCAGGGAAGATTCATCTTGGGGGCAGCTTCCCACTTAGATGCATTCAGCGGTTATCTGCGCTTGCCCTCGCTACCCGGCGCTGCAGTTGGCACCACAGCCGGCACACGAGCGGGCAATCCGACCCGGTCCTCTCGTACTAGGGTCCGCGCCCCTCAATCTTCCAACGCCCACAGTGGATACAGACCGAACTGTCTCACGACGTTCTGAACCCAGCTCATGTACCACTTTAACCGGCGAACAGCCGGACCCTTGGGACCTGCTCCAGCCCCAGGATGTGATAAGCCGACATCGAGGTGCCAAACCGCGCCGTCGATGTGAACTCTCGGGCGCGATAAGCCTGTTATCCCCAGCGTACCTTTTATCCGATGAGCGATGACCCATCCACACGGGATCACCGGATCACTTAAGCCGACTTTCGTCCCTGCTCGCGCCGTCGCGCTCGCAGTCAGGCGGGCTTCTGCTTATACACTCGTCGTGCGATTACCGACCGCACTGAGCCCACCATAGCGCGCCTCCGGTACTCTTTAGGAGGCGACCGCCCCAGTCAAACTACCCACCAGCCACGGTCCTCGACG
>DASTGU010000100.1:0-34034 GCA_035718845.1 Gemmatimonadaceae bacterium
CGATTTCGAGGATGTCCGCGCCCGCGCGCTCGAGCCCCTGGAGCAGACCGACCGTCGCTTCCGGCGACGGGTGTCCCGCCGTCACGTATGGCACCAGCGCGCGCCGGCCAGCGGCCCGGAGCTGCGCGAAGCGTTCCGCGACGCGCTCAGATGAAGTAGTCGCCGACACGAATCCCGTACCGTTCGGGTTGATCCGTCTTGATGATCGTCCGCTTGAATGCGCCGTCCTGGCCGCGATCCGCGAGATCCACGAGATATCAGGGGAATAGTACGTTGCCCTTGTCGTCGCTCACGATGCGCACGATCGGCCGCGACAGCATCTCGGCGATCGGATTGCTCGCGTGCACCAACCCTAACTCGAAGGTATCGAGCACGACCAACGTCCCGACAGGATAGATGCCGGTGAGATTGACGAACGCCTTCACGAGCACGGGATCCATCCCGCGTCGCGAGTTGTCGCGCATCTCCTTCATGACGTCCGCGGGATTCATCGGCGTCGTCTGATAGGACCGGCGGGACGTCGCGGCGTCGAAACCGTCCGCGACCGCGACGATCTTGCTGAACACGCTCATGCGGCGATCGCGCACCGGCCGAGGGTAGCCCGTGAGATCCACCTTCATGTGGTGCTCATACGCAACGATCATCGCGCGATAGTGGAGATCCTGCGTCCCGCGCAGCTGAAATAGCGAGAGAACGCCCATCCACGGATGCGCGGCGATCTGCTTCCACTCGTCGTCAGTGAGCCCTTCGACCTTGTTGAGCACCTCGGAAGGGACGCGCGACTTTCCGATGTCGTGAAAGAGCGCCGCCATGCCGAGATCATAGAGCTGCAGCTTGGTGAGGCCGAGTCGCTTCCCGATCGCGACCGAAAAGATGCACACGTTCACACTGTGCGTGAACGTGTACTCGTCGTAATCGCGGATCGCGGTCAGACCGATCAGCGATGTCTCCTCGTTGAGCACCTGGTCGACGATGCCCTGCACCACTCGTTTGATCTTCCGGATGTTGGGCGTCTTGCCGATGCGAACCGAGTTGATCACGTCCTTGGTGACCGCAACGGACTGTGAGTAGGTCCGATTTGCTGCTGCCTTCGCTTCCTCGTTGAACTCCTTGTCGCTCGCTGTCTCAGCCGGCGCCTCGAGCTGGAAGGTCTCGATCTTGGCTTCCTTGAGACGCGTCACAATTTCCTTGAAGCGTTCGGCTGGAGATGCCTTCGTTTCAGCGCCGAGCAGCGAGAGCAGCAAGCTCCAATCGCGGGGACCCCCTTTGACGCCAACCTGGATGGTGCCGATGCCCGCCAGTTTCATCAGCGTCAGGATGTGACCGAAGGTCGCGTAGTTGCTCAGGTCGAGCCGCAAGCGCGTCTCGTTCAGGAAGATGAACTCACCTGAAATGCGGAACTCGAGCTCGCCTTCCTCCGCGCGCAGCTCCTCGGCAACCTGTGCCAGTTCCGCCAGCGCCTTTTGCACCGCGCTGTGCTCGAGCGGATAAAGCTTGATCGCCCGCAACGCAGCGTAAAAGGCGATCATGAAGTTTCTGCCGCCGCGACGCACGGCAGCGCCCGCCTGCTTCTCCTCGCTACCGCGAGCTTTGGTTGCCGGCGCCGTCACGCGACTGCTCCGCTGCGAATTGCCTTGCTGACCGCGTTTCTGACCATCACGTCTTTCTCACTAGCTGCCTTGCGCAGGGCTTCACTCGCCTTTGGCGTGTTGATCTTGCCGAGCGCCATCGCTGCGCAGGCGCGAATCTCGGAGTCATCCTTCTTGCCCATGAATCCTTTGGCGTTGAGGATTCCATCGAGCAATGCCACGCCGCCGTCGCCACAGAGTAGTCCGTACGCCTCGAAGTAAGCCATCTTCTCGCCGAGGTTGCTCTCGCGCAGATCTTTCCCCTTGATCGCGGCTTCGATCTTCGGCAACGCTGCGCGCGCGTTCTTGGCGCCGAGGGTCTTTACTGCGACGATGCGCACCTCGCGGTCTTCGTCGCCGAGCGCGCGCTCCAGCATCTGCAGAGCACCAGGCGATCCGATGTCGGCGAGCGCGGTCACTGCTGCAACGCGCAGATCACTTTCCCCGACGGTGAGCATTTTGCCGAGCGCGGGCACTGCCGCCGGCGACTTGAGTGCGGCGGCGCGACGAATCGCTTCGAGTACAACCGCTTCGTCATCGGAGCCGATGAGGCGAATGAGCTCCTGACTGTTGCTGCTGGCGAGGCGGCTTGCCGCCCCCTCGAGCAGCATCTTGAGCTGCGGATTGCTGCTCTTGCCGATCCAGCTGAGGATGGTCTCGAGCGCGCGCGGCTGCAGGATGCCGAACAGCTCGTCGAGCTCGTGCTGCGGCGCGCGCAGCGGCGAGTCCTCGAGAGCCTGCAGCAGCTGGCCGAGCGGCTTTGGATCGCTCATCAGCTCATTGAGCTGCAGCAAACGCTGTTTCTGCGGATCCAGAATCTCGGCGGCGCGATTGGCGGTTACACCCGCCTCACGCAGCAGGTACGCGGCGTTTCTGTATTGTGCGGTTGAGAGAAGAATCAGCAGGAAGTAATCGAGCAGACCACAAATCTCCTCGCGCACCGTCGGATCTTTCTGGTTCTCGAAGGTGTCGAGCAGCGACGCGATTACCGCCGGGCGAAGGTCGGTTGAGAACTCGCGCTTGATCTCCTGCTGCAGGTATTCGACTTCGCGGTCGTCGAGGAAGTAGAGCGTCGAGTCGAAGTCGTCCATCGTTGCGATCGACGACTTCGTTGACTCGAGTCCGGCTTCGGCCTGCGCGGGCGACAGGATTTTTTCTTTCTGCTCCTGACGCTCCATCGACTCGACGCCCGGACCGCCGTCCTGGGTGAGATCGACGTAGCGGTACTGGAGCGTCGCGAATTCGCGCTCCCACATCAGCGTTAGCAAGTCGTCATCGTCATCGCTCGCTTTGCGTACGCGCTGGAGGAGGCCGAAGAAGATGGAAAGCTCGTCCTGCTCAAACCCCTTGAGCATTGTCAGCTCGCGGATGCCGTCTTTGTAAAGCAACCAGGCGACGTTATCGCTGGTGCGCTCGCCTTCATCAAGGACGACTCGCCCTTCCCACTCCATACGGGTCTCGATCACCTGCAGCACCAGGTCGTCGGTGTGCTGCCAGAGGGTGTTGAAAGCGTCGCGAACGGCGTCGATGGACCGCGCGTGCATGGGGTTGTTGGGCAAGTACATCTGGGTCGCGCGAAACGCCTTCACGAACGATTTGAGCAGGTCCGTGACGTAGACAATCGGGAACGGCGGCTCCTCGAGCGCGGGAGCGTCGGTCTTTTGCGTAACCGATGTTGTCATGCCGGGAGAAGTCCCATCTCTGTGATTTGCGCGAGGTCCTTGTCGCCCCGTCCGCTAATGCAGATCAGGACTGCGTCGCCCTTTTTCCAACGACCCTTCTCATTGACGACCCAGGACACCGCGTGTGACGTCTCCAGCGCCGGGATTATCCCCTCGAGACGGCTCAGGATGCCCAGCCCTTCGACGGCCTCGTCATCGGTCACCGAGACGTAGGTCGCCCGACCGGTCTCTTTGAGATAAGCGTGCTCCGGTCCAACACCCGGGTAGTCGAGCCCCGCCGAGATGGAATGCGCGGGATGAACCTGGCCACTTTCATCCTGGAGCAGGTAGCTCAGGGCCCCATGGAGCACGCCCGGAACTCCCCTCTCGAGCGAGGCAGCATGTTCGCCACTCTCGAGACCTTTGCCAGCCGCCTCGACCCCAATCAGCTCGACGCCCCGGTCGCCGATGAATGGATAAAAAATCCCCATCGCGTTTGACCCGCCACCCACGCACGCCACGACTGTAGTCGGCAGACGGCCGGCCATCTCCTGCATCTGCGACTTCGCCTCGCGACCGATCACCGCCTGGAAATCGCGAACCATGCGCGGGTACGGTGCGGGGCCGACCACCGAGCCGATGATGTAATAGCTGTCGTTGACGTTGGTCACCCAGTCGCGAATGGCTTCACTGGTTGCGTCCTTGAGCGTTCGCGTTCCAGACAGAACGGGCACGACCTTGGCGCCCATCAGCCGCATGCGATAGACGTTGAGCGCCTGCCTACGCATGTCCTCTTCGCCCATATAGACGGTGCAATCAAGCCCAAACCGCGCGCACACCGTCGCTGTCGCAACCCCATGCTGCCCCGCCCCCGTCTCGGCAATGATGCGCCGCTTTCCCATCCGCTGCGCGAGCAACGCCTGGCCAATCGCGTTATTGATCTTGTGGGCGCCGGTGTGGTTCAGGTCTTCGCGCTTGAGATAGACCTCGCAGCCAATCTCTTCGGAGAATCGCGGCGCTGAGCTGAGTGGAGATGGTCGGCCGACGTACTCCTTGAGCAGACGATCGAGCTCGTGCTGGAACTCGGGATCACGCGAGGCTTCGTCGAAGGCGGCATCGAGCTCGTCGAGCGCCGGGATGAGGGTCTCGGGGACGTAGCGACCGCCAAAAGCACCGAACCGGTGAACAGTATCCGTCGTCACGTCAGGCAACGGTGTGTCCGACTGCAGCTTCGTAGAATTCGCGCATCAGCCATGGATCCTTGATGCCCGGCGAGCTCTCGACTCCCGACGAGACATCGACAACGTCGGGGGCGAGAATGCGTACCGCCGTGGCCACGTTCTTCGGATTGAGTCCGCCCGCCAGAATTACCTCGGCGCTGCCACGATCGCGAGCCAGATCGACCGCAAGCTCGTTCCACGGCAACGGGATTCCGGTACCACCGAGCTTCTGCCCGCCGTGAGCGTCGAGAAGTACGCCATCCGCCGTCTCGAACAGCTCGTCGAATTCATGCGGGATGTGAACGCCCGTGACCCGGATTGCCGCCCAGACTTCGCCGTCGAACCTTCGACGCAGCGCTTCCACCTCTGACGAGCCGGGATCTGCATGCATTTGCACTACGCTGATCCCGACTTCCTCAGCGACCTCGGCGATGTAGTCGGCGTCATTGGTTCCGAACACTCCGACGTGCTTCACGGCAGCCCCTGCGGCATCCAAAATCTCGCGCGCCCGGTCGACCGAAACCTTGCGTGGACCGTCCGCGAAAATCACTCCGACATAGCTTGCCCCGATCTCCGCCGCGAGCGCCGCATCCTGCGGTCGCGTCATGCCGCAGAACTTAACCTTTGCCAGCACGAACACTCCGTTTGGCCGCGCTCAGCGCGCCAACCGCTGCCTCGGGATTGGCCGACGCGGAGAGCTCTGAGCCGACCAGCACCGCGTCCGCCCCGGCCGCAGCAACAGCTCTCACGTCGTCGACGGTCTTCATTCCGCTTTCGGCAACGGCAATAACGGTTTCCGGTATGAGCGGGAGCAACCTTGTAGCCGTCGTCGAGTCGATCTCGAGGGTCTCCAGATCACGGTTGTTCACGCCGATCACCTCGGCGCCGAACGCGAGCGCGAGCTGCAGCTCATTCTCATCGCGGACTTCGATCAACAGCTCGATACCCACCGAACGACCGGTGTCGATCAGCTCGCGCAGACGGGTCGGCGCGACCGCTCGAACGATCACCAGCGCCGCGGAGGCGCCGAGCGCTTTCGCCTCGACGATTTGCAGCGAGTCGACGTGGAAATCCTTCTTCAGTAGAGGCAGCGAACACGTCGCTCGCGCGGCGGTGAGATCTGCGTTTGATCCGCTGAATCGTGTCGGCTCAGTGAGGATCGAGATCGCCGCTGCGCCACCTCTTTCGTATGCAATCACCTGGTCCTCGACGGCCAGCCCCGGATTGATCGAACCTTTCGACGGCGACGATCGTTTCACTTCGGCGATCACCGCAACATTCGACCGCCGCAAAGCCGTGCCGAACTTCGGTGCGGGCGCTACCGCCTCTGCCAATCGGTGCAACTCGGCGGACCGGGTTTGCAAGGTTGCCGCACGGCGATGTGCCTCGTCCGTCAACGAGCCCAATACGCCAGTCGGGGGACTCCAGGCCGAAAAAGCTTGCGCTTCGGTCGATCTTCGGCTAACGTAGGAATTCGGCAAATGTTCGGTGGATCGGCAGGGTGGGTCCGCCCTTAAAACCAGCCGCGGAAAAAGGGATAATGTCGCTTACAAAACGCCAGCGTGAGATTCTCACTTACCTCGAGAACTACACCGAAGAGCACGGTTACGCGCCGAGCTTCGAGGAGATCGCGACGCAGTTTAACTATAACTCGCTCGCGACGGTGCACGAACATCTCACAAATCTCGAGCGGAAAGGCTACATCAAGCGCGCTTACAACGAGAGCCGCGGCATCGAGCTGCTACCCTCGGAAGTCTTCCCGCGCGCTGCTACTCTGCCCCTCCTCGGTACGGTCGCTGCCGGTATGCCGATCGAGGCAATTCAGGCCCCCGAGACCATCGGCGTTCCACAGGATCTGATTCGCCGCGGTGGCAGTCATTATGTGCTCCGCGTCCGTGGAAACTCGATGATCGACGAGCAAATCCGGGACGGCGATTTCGTGATCGTCAACGAGAAGAACTCAGCCGACAACGGCGAAATGGTGATCGCGTTGATCGACGGGACTTCGGCCACGGTGAAGAAGTTCTATCGGGAGCGTGATGGCCGGATCCGCCTCCAGCCAGCGAACGACACCATGGATCCGATCTACGTTCACGAGAACGACGTCACCATTCAGGGCATCGTCGTCGGCGTGCTGAGAAGGTTCTAGAAGTAGATCTTCTAAGCGATTATCTGGGCGGGTTTTACATGAGCCCGCCTCATGCTATCTAGAACTGCCCTTGCCGCTCCGGAGTCGATGGATTTCTCCGCTGCCGCAACTCCGTCAGCAAACGATCCAACCCGCCCGCTGACATAAATCGCCGCTGCAGCATTGAGCACCGTCGCTGCGCGCGCGCCTTTCGGACCACCGCCCCCAAGAATCTTTTCGATCAACCGAGCGTTGTCGGCGGGCTCGCTGCCAGCGAGATCCTCGCGGCTCACCTTTTTGTAGCCGTGTTCTTCCGGGTGAATGGTCCAGCGGTTGGTCGCACCGTTCAGAACTTCCACGACGTGGGTCGGGCCGAGTGGCGACACTTCATCCAGGCCCGGCTCGCCATATACCACCAGCGCATGGACGCTTCCCAGGACTGACAGCGCTCCCGCTAGCACCGGAGCGCGTTCCAGGTCCGCGACGCCGACCACCTGCCGCCCCGCCCGGGCGGGGTTCGCGAGAGGGCCAACGACGTTCATCACGGTTGGAATTCCGAGCTCACGGCGAATCGGGCCGACGTGGCGCATCGCCGGGTGCATTAAAGGCGCGAACATGAAGACGATTCCGTGTTCCCGGAGGGTTTTCTCCATGGTCGCGATCGGCACGTCGATCGGGACACCGAGGGCCTCGAGGACGTCGGCGCTGCCGCAGCGAGTCGTGAACGAGCGGTTGCCGTGCTTGGCGATGCGCACCCCAGCCCCGGCGGCAACGATCGCAGCCGCGGTGGAGATGTTAAAAGTGGTCACGGTGCCGCCACCGGTGCCGCAGGTATCGACAAGCTGATCCGGGTCATCAGCCGGAAGCGAAACCATCGCAGTTCTGAGCGCGCGGACGACTCCAGCTACGACCTCCGGGCTTTCGCCAACCGCCCGCAGTGCTGAGAGCAGCGCCGCGATCTGGACTGCTGTGGCTTCGCCCCGCATCACCACGTCGAAGGCGCGTTCTGCTTCTTCGCCCGTCAGCGGGTCATGAAACGCGAGCTTGTGGATGGCGCTCTGCAGCGCATTCGGTGCGGTGCTGCTCATCACTTCGCGAGGGGCGAGGGGCGGGAGGCGAGAGGCGCTTGACCGGGAATCAAATCAATTAGAACGGCGAGGGTTGTTCTCTCGAAGTTACAATCTGGAGAACCTCCTCGATGATCTTCTGGGAATCCTGTCCGGCCATCGCCTCGCGCAGGGCCTGCTCGACCCGATAGATAATGTTGCTCTGGGTCTGGAGCGCTTCTCCCTGCGCATGCAGCTGCACGTGCGCTTTCTCGAGCTTCGTCACGGCGACTCTCACCTGCTCTTCTACAGCCGAGAGTCTCTGAGCCGTTGCCCGCGCTTCCACCGCCGCGACCTCGATCGCTCGCTTGAGCTGAGTCACGCGGATAGAGTCCCCCGTGCCTTTGCCGTTCAGCGCAGCCTGAGCCTCGCTCAGCTTCTGTTGCAAGTCGCCGATCGTACGGGTGTGCTCGGCATTCAGAGCGCGGGTGACTTCCTCGAGGGTACGCACCGCTTCCTCGCGAGCACGCCGCTCAGCCAGTCTGGCGAAGGCCAGGGCGAAGAGATCGACGGCTGGAGAAATCTTTTCCGATAGCCGGTGCCCGAACCGCGTTTTCGGCTCCGACAATGCGAGGATCGCCGCCAGCTCGCCGTCGACCAGGAGGCCGCGCAACAACAATACGCCCGCTTCCGGGTTGTTGCCGACGCCGAGCAGCTTCTGGTAGTCGCCCGACTCCGTCGCCAGATCGGCGAACTGTTTGCCGGCGGTGAGAGTGCGCCGCACCGCTGTCGGCAGGTGATCGAGCGCGATCTCGATCTGCGCCGTTCGCATCCCTTCCTGTGCCGGGATCATGCGCTCGGAGAGCAACTCCCGCTTCGCGTCGAACGTGTAGAGCGCAAGGTTACCGTTCCGATCGTGCTCGCTGACGTCCTGAGCGAGCGCGTTTAGCGCCTCAGCGACGTTGCCTGCAGCGGAAAGAACGGTTGAGAGGCCAGCGAGGGTGCGTGGTGCCATTGTCTGGAATCAGCGGTCGCTAAAGTATAAGTTCATGCGATGCTGTCGCGTACCGTGCAACTCGTGTTGCACTACGATGGCGCGGCCTTCTCCGGCTGGCAGAGGCAGCCTGGTGAGCGGACGGTTCAAGGCGTTCTCGAAGACACGGTGGCGCAGCTTTGCGGCGACCGGGTTCCGGTGATCGGCGCCGGACGAACTGACGCAGGCGTACACGCGCGCGGCCAGGCCGCGGGACTTCGCGTACCCGAAAAGTGGACGACCAAGGCGCTTCGGCGATCGATGAATGCCATTCTCCCGGACGACGTTTGGGTCGCGGCAGCCTTCGAGATGCGCGAAGACTTTCATCCCCGCTACAGCGCTATCTCACGCAGCTACAGCTACTTCGTAGGCACAGACGATTTCGCATCGTCCCCGTTTCGCCGCCAACATGAGCTCGTCTGGCGAAAAGCTGTCGACTTTCCGCGTCTTTCCGCCGCCGCCGAGCAGGTGGTCGGCCGCCACTGTTTCCGGGCCTTCGCGGTGAAAGGTACGGCCCCCGATCGCGATACTCATCACTGCACCGTCTTCCAATCAGCCTGGCGTCACCGCGAAGGCGGTCTCGTCTTCGAGATCTCCGCGGATCGCTTTCTCCACCACATGGTGCGGTTTCTGGTCGGGACAATGCTCGACATCGGCGAAGGGCGCCGCGAAGTAAATGACGTCACAGAGCTTTTGGAGAGCGAAGACAATAGCGAAGTTTCAGCACCTGCCCCGCCCCACGCGCTTTTTCTCGAGCGCGTCGAATATCCGACCGACTTATACGTGAGAACCGAATGAACATCTACCTCGAGAGCGTCAACCTCGATGAGATCAGAAGTGCCGCGGCGGCCGGACTGGCCGATGGCGTCGCATTCTCGCACACAGCGACAAGTGCTGACGCCGCGGATGCCAACACTCGCGAGCGACTCGAGGATATCTCCCGCGAGTTTGCATTTCCCGTCTGTGTGCCGGTCGGCGCGGTCGCCTCGGCGGACATCTACAGCGAGGCACGCGAGCTGGCGAAAGTCTCCGATCACGTGGTCGTCCAGGTCCCGCTCGTCGAAGACTCGTTGATTCCGATGGCGCGCCTGGCGCAGGAAGGCGTCGTCATCTGCGCGACTTTCGTCTACAGCCCGGCACAGGCAATTGTCGCCGCCAAGGCAGGCGCCGCGTCGGTGCGAGTTGCCCTCACCGATCTCGAGACTTACGGACAGGCAGCCACGCGCACCCTGGCTGAGATCAAGAATGCGCTCGAAGCGGGTGGGCTTGAATGCGATGTGATGGCGGCATCGCCGTTATCTCCGGTGCAGTTCTCTGAATGCGCGCTCGCTGGCGCCGACATCATCTGCGTCACACCCCAGACGCTGCGCAATCTGGTAGTGCACCCGCTCAGCGACCGAGGTGTCGACCGCTTCCTGAGCGACCTCGCCCGGAGACCGAAGGCACGCAGCACGACATGAGAATTCGCATCGGCTCGGTTCTGACTTGTCTCGCTGCTATCGCCTGCCAGGGCGCATCGAGTGCGTCTTCGGCCCAATCGTCGCCGTCGTCAACGATGCAGGCAACCACGGCTGCGGTCAGCGGAACGCGACAGACCGCAATCACCCAGGCGGTGGCGCGAGTTGCTCCGGCGGTAGTCACCGTGCAGACGGAAGTCGTTGAGCGCGTACCCGCCGATGTGTTCGAGCAATTCTTTGGTGGCAGATCTGGCACCCGGGCTGCCGCCGGACTCGGCTCCGGCTTCATCGTGCGCCCCGACGGCGCGATCGTCACCAACGCCCACGTCGTCGCAGGCGCGACGCGCATTTCAGTTGCGATGCGGGATGGGACTACCTATCCGGCCCGACTCGTTGGCATCGATGAGACCAACGATCTCGCGGTTCTCAAGATCGACGCGCGCAATCTCCCGGTGGCGCCGCTCGGAAACTCGTCCAATCTCCTCATCGGCGAATGGGCGATCGCTATTGGCAATCCCTACGGATTCATTCTCGCCAACACCGAGCCCAGCGTTACGGTTGGCGTCGTCAGCGGTACTGGCCGCAACCTCGCCGCGCAGAGTGAAGGGTCGGGTGTCTACGTCGACATGATCCAGACCGACGCTTCGATCAATCCCGGCAACTCGGGCGGTCCGCTGGTGAACGCGCTGGGCGAAGTGATTGGCGTCAACAGCTCGATCTTTTCGCCGAGCGGCGGCTCGATCGGGATTGGATTCGCGATTCCAATCAATCGTGCGCGCCGGGTCGCCGATGATCTTCTCGCTCACGGCGTGGTTCGTCGGCCCTGGATTGGAATTCAGCCGCTGCTGTCGCGAGCTCAGCCCGGTCGCACTCCGACGAACGGGGTGGTAGTGGCCTCCGTCGTTCCCGGCTCTCCCGCCGAGAAATCCGGGATTCGCGCCGGTGATGTGATCGTGCGCTCGCGGGACCGTACGCTCCACAATCCTTACGACTGGTACGCCGAGCTGCTCGAGCTGCGCGTCGGCGAGAGCGATACCGTAGTCGTCAAACGCGGCGGACGGGAGATGCCGGTTAGCGTCAATGTCGTCGATCTGCCGGACGTCAACGCTCCGCGCGTGACTGTCCTCAGCGAAATCGAGCTAATCACGCTGACTCCCCCCATCCGCGCGCAGTATCAGATTCAGAGCCGTCAGGGCGCGCTGGTCAATCGCGTCAGCGATCGAGTGCAGCAGCAGATTGGACTGCAGCAGGGTGACGTGATCGTGCAGATCAATCGCACGCCGATCACGCGCGCTGAAGACGTAAATCGCATTCTCACCAGTTACGGCCGTGGAATTCTGCAGATGTACTTCGAGCGTGGCGGGCAGATCTACGCCACCGAGTTCAGTCTCCAGTAGTGGCTAATAACCGGTACAGCTCTCCGCTCGCCGAGCGCTACGCGTCTAAGGCGATGCTGGAGCTGTGGTCCCCCGCGACTCGTCACGGTTTGTGGCGTCGGCTGTGGCTCGCGCTCGCCGAATCAGAACGTGAGCTCGGCGTCGATATCCCCGAGGATGCAATCCGCGAAATGCGGGCGCATCTGGACAACATCGATTTCGACGTCGTCGCGCAGTACGAGAAGCGCTTCAGGCACGATGTGATGGCGCATGTCCACGCGTTCGGCGACGTGGCGCCGGCGGCAAAGCCATTCATCCATCTTGGTGCAACAAGCGCTTACGTCACCGATAACACCGATCTGATTCAGATGCGCCGCGGCCTCTCACTGCTGCGCAGTCGAGCGCTCGACGTGCTGCGCGCGCTCGCGGGATTCGCTGAGAAATGGCGCGAGCAACCGACACTCGGCTATACGCACTTGCAGCCGGCGCAGCTGACGACCGTCGGCAAACGCGCGACGCTCTGGATGCAGGATCTGGTGCTGGACATCGAAGACATCGACTACCGGTTGCGCACTCTGCCGTTCCGAGGTGTCAAAGGCACGACCGGGACCCAGGCGAGTTTTCTCGAGATCTTCGACGGCGACCACGAGAAGGTTCGGCAGCTCGATCGCATGGTAACCGAGAAGATGTCGTTCCCCGCTCCGCTGCCGGTTACCGGTCAGACCTATACGAGAAAGCTGGATGCGTTCGTCCTCGGCGTCGTCGCCGGCCTTGCCGCGAGCGCTGCCAAATTCAGCAGCGATATTCGCATGCTGCAGTCCTTCGGTGAGATCGAGGAGCCGTTCGAGTCGGAGCAGGTAGGCTCGTCGGCGATGGCGTACAAGCGGAATCCAATGCGATCAGAGCGCATCGCGTCGCTCGCGCGTTTCGTCAACTCACTCGAGGCAAATGCGAATCAGACGCACGCGGTTCAGTACTTCGAACGCACTTTGGACGACAGCGCGAACCGCAGGCTGGTGATTCCGGAGATGTTCCTGGCAACAGACGCAATCATGTTGCTGATGGCAAACGTCGCGGGCGGCCTCGAAGTACATCCCGCAGTGATCGACCGTCGCGTGAATGCAGAATTGCCGTTCATGGCCACCGAACAGCTGATCGTGCGCGCGGTGCGTGCCGGCGGAGACAGACAGGTCGCGCACGAGACCATCCGCAAACACAGTCTCGCCGCTGCGCGCGCACTCAAGGACGGCGCGGACTCGAACGATCTTCTGGAGCGTTTGGGTCGCGACAAATCGTTCGGCGTGAAGCTAGAGGACCTGCGAGGCGCGATCGAGCCCAGTCGATTTGTCGGACGTGCGCCAGAGCAAGTCGATGAGTTTCTGCGCGATGTGATCGGTCCGCTGTTCAGCGGCGAAGTGAGCCGCCCGGAAATCGCCGAGGAGATTCGCGTCTGATGCTGATGCAAACGAGCTCGCTGCCGCTAAAGACCTTGCGCCGCGGCAAAGTGCGCGATGTCTACGAGATCGACGATGAACGTGTGCTGCTCGTCGCGACCGATCGCGTCAGCGCGTTCGATGTAGTGATGAACGAGACGATTCCGCACAAGGGCGCCGTACTCACACAGATCACCGCCTGGTGGCTGCGGCAGCTCGAGGATCGTGTCGCACACCACATGATCTCCGCCGACGCAGCCGAGATCGTGCAGCAGGTGCCTCAGCTCCGCGATCACCAAGCCGAGCTCGCGGGCCGGGCGATGTTGTGCCGGAGGACCACGGTGTTCCCGATCGAATGCGTAGTCCGTGGCTACATCTCCGGCTCGGCGTGGAAGGAATACCGCGAACACGGGACGTTGGCCGGCGAGGCGTTACCGAAAGGACTGCGCGAATCTGACAGACTCGATCCGCCGATTTTCAGTCCGGCAACCAAAGCTGAAGAAGGCCACGACGAAAACATCACCATCGCGCGGATGCGCTCGATTGTGGGTGAGCCCGCAGGTAGAGAGCTCGAGCGCCTATCGCGCGAGATCTACGGTGCCGGGCGAGAGATCGCGGCGAAGCGCGGCATCATCATCGCCGACACAAAATTCGAGTTCGGGACCTTCGCCAGCACTGGGTCAGGGGGTGCCCAGAGGGTTATATTGGTGGATGAAGTGCTCACACCGGACAGTTCGCGTTTCTGGCCCGCAGACAGGTATGAGCCGGGACACGGACAACCCAGCTTCGACAAGCAACCATTGCGTGACTACCTCGATGCCGAGAGGCGCGCGGGGCGCTGGGACGGCAACTATCCGCCGCCGAGGCTACCGAGAGAAGTGATCGAAGCCACGAGCGAGCGCTACCTCGACATATACCGTCGCCTCACCGGACACTCACTCGACCCTAACGGCTTACATTGAACTTCGCGCGCGAAGGTCTCCTGTTCATCGCAATAGCTGCGGTCATCGCGGCTGGCGCTTTTGGTGTCGCGATATACAGACGCTCATGGGGACTGTGGCTGCTGGCGTTCGTACTCCTGCTTCTCGCGCTGTGGGTCGCCTATTTCTTCCGCGACCCGGAGCGCACCGGCCAGCGCGGATCCACGCTCGTCGTTTCTCCAGCTGACGGGAAGCTGATCATGATCACCGAAGTCGACGAGCCCTCCTTTATCAAAGGGCGCGCATTACGACTGTCGATCTTCATGAACGTGTTCAACGTCCACGTCAATCGTTATCCCGTCGACGGCACCGTCAGCTACGTCCACTACAACAAGGGAAAGTTCTTCAACGCGGCCGCCGAGAAGTCGAGCCTCGAGAACGAGCAGATGTCTGTCGGCATCGACAGCGGCAAATACCGCGTCATGGTGCGCCAGATCGCTGGCCTGATCGCGCGGCGGATCGTGACTTACAGCAAGGTTGGAGACACGGCGAAACAAGGCGATCGGATGGGCATCATCCGATTTGGCTCGCGGGTCGATGTGTTTCTGCCGCCAGGAACCAAGGTGCGCGCGAAGCTCGGCGACGCCACGGTCGCCGGTGTGACCATACTGGGAGAGTTGCCGTAATGACGCCGCCGCTCACGAACGAGCCCATGCGCCCGTATAGGGGCGCCGAGGAGCGCGAGGGACCACGTCGCGCAGTGATCGTGCTGCCTAACGGCTTCACTTTGGCGTCCCTCTTCTTCGGGATATTCGCGATCGTCGCCGCGTCGCGCAGCGAATTCGATACTGCCGGACTCTATGTCGTCTTCGGCGGTCTGTGCGACGCACTCGATGGTCGCGTCGCGCGTGCGACCGGCACTGGGTCGCGCTTCGGATCCGAGCTCGACTCCCTCGTCGATGCGATCACCTTCGGCCTCGCGCCGGCGATGATCATGTACTTCGCCGTGCTCAATCGAAACGGCTGGGACTGGATCTTCGCGTTCATCTACACCGCGTGCGCAGTTATCAGACTCGCGCGCTTCAACGTCGAGCAGGCCGGCCGGGCAAAAAAATATTTTCACGGCCTGCCGAGCCCCGCCGCTGGAATGACGCTGGCGACGTACTACTGGTTCAGCCAAACGCCGCTCTACAATCAGACAGTCGTCGGCGATCTGAACTGGACCGTCGCACTACGCTGGGTGATGCTCGGCCTCGGTGCGCTGATGATCAGCAACGTTTCGTATCCCGCGGTGCCGACGGTGGGCTTCCGCAAGATCAGCGAGATTCTTGGCACGCTGGCGGTCGTGGTGACCCTGATCGGAGTGCTCTTCCTTCGCAAAGAGTTTTACTTCCCCGCGCTGATCTGCTATGTGCTGTACGGCATCGCCAAGACCGTGCTGTTCGGTTTCCTGGATCGACGCCCGAAGGGCGATTCGCCAGTGATCGATGACGAAGGGCCGTTGCTGGTTCCCGCTGATGTCGGCGTGGAACCGATCGGAGACCCGCAGCGGCATCGTCGCCGGCGTCGCCGTCGGCGCGGACCTGGCGGAGGCGGGCCGCCCCGTGGCGGCAACTTCCCCCCAACCGGTCCCACTGGAGGGACGCCTTGATGGCAACGTTCCGCATCGCGGTTCACATCACCCCGCGCAAAGGACTGCTGGACCCGCAGGGCAACGCAGTTAAGGACGCGCTGCACACACTTGGGTTCCAGGATGTGAAGGAAGCGCACGTCGGCCGCTACATCATTCTGCAGGTCGCGGCTGACGACGCCATCGATGCCGAGGAAGTTGTGACCGACATGTGTCGGAAGCTGCTGGCGAATCCGGTGACTGAAGATTTCGAGATCGAATCGGCGGTGCACGCATGAAATTCGGAATCGTCACCTTCCCGGGCTCCAACTGCGATTACGACGCGTATCACGCAGTCACCGAGATACTCGGCGAGGAAGCCGTTTACCTCTGGCACAAGGATCACGACCTCCAGGGATCGGACGTGATCATCCTGCCGGGCGGATTCAGCTACGGTGATTATCTCCGCGCGGGCGCAATCGCGCGCTTCAGCCCGATCATGCAGGAAGTCATCTCGCATGCAGGTTCGGGCGGGCCAGTGCTGGCTATCTGCAACGGCTTTCAGATCGCGTGCGAGGCGGGACTCCTCCCCGGTGCCCTGATGCGTAACTCGCACCTGCAGTTTGTCTCAGACGCAGTTCGGATTCGCGTCGAGAACACCGACACGATGTTCACCAACCTGTACGAGCGCGGGGAGGTGTTGCGTATTCCCGTCGCGCACGGTGACGGCCGATTTGTCGCCAGTGATGATACGCTCGATCAATTGGAAGGCGATGGACGCGTTGTTTTCCGTTATTCGGACGCGGCGGGCAAGATTACGCCGGATGCGAACCCGAACGGATCCGAGCGCAACATTGCCGGTATCATCAACGACGGCGGCAATGTTCTTGGCTTGATGCCGCATCCCGAGCGCGCATGCAGTCCACTGCTTGGCTCGAGCGACGGAGTGCGACTGCTCGAGTCGATTCTCGCCAGGGTCGCGGCCTGAGATGAGCACAGTCGCTCCCCGCCCCGGCGATCCACTAATTACTCCGGCGCTCGTCGCCGAGCACGGGTTGACGTCCGAGGAATTCGAGCGGCTGAGAAAGATGCTCGGACGCGAGCCGACCTTTACCGAGCTCGGTATCATCAGCGCGCTGTGGAGCGAGCACTGCTCGTACAAGCACTCGCGTCCGGTGTTGAAGACGTTGCCGACGTCGGCGCCATACGTGCTTCAGGGACCGGGCGAGAACGCCGGTGTCATTTCCATCGGCGATGGATTGGCGGTGGCTTTCAAGATCGAATCGCACAATCACCCGTCGGCGGTCGAGCCCTATCAGGGGGCCGCGACAGGCGTCGGCGGAATTCTGCGCGACGTATTCACGATGGGCGCGCGGCCGATCGCGATGCTCAATTCGCTGCGATTTGGCAGCCTCGATGACGCGCGAGTGCGCTACCTGTTCGCCGGCGTTGTCAAAGGCATCGGCGACTACGGCAACTGTGTCGGCATTCCGACCGTGGCTGGTGAAATCGTTTTTGATCCGGCGTATGAAAAGAATCCGCTCGTCAACGCCATGTGCGTCGGACTGATGCACGAAGAAGATCTGATTCGCGCCAAGGCTGAGGGCGTCGGAAATCCGATCATGGCCGTGGGCGCTCGTACCGGACGCGACGGCATTCACGGCGCATCCTTCGCGTCGGAAGATCTGTCGGAAGCAAGCGACGCCAAACGCCCGCGGATCCAGGTCGGCGATCCGTTCACGGAAAAGCTGCTGCTGGAAGCGAGTCTCGAGCTGATCAAGAGCGGCCACATCGTCGCCATTCAGGACATGGGCGCCGCCGGACTGACATCGTCGTCGGCGGAGATGGCGGAGCGAGGCGACGTCGGCGTTACAATCGATGTCACCAAAGTGCCGACGCGCGAGAGTGGGATGACGCCGTACGAGATTCTGCTCAGTGAATCTCAGGAGCGGATGCTCGTCGTGGCCAGGAAGGGTCACGAGGAATCAGTTCGCCAGATCCTCACCAAATGGGATCTCACTGCGGCGGTCATCGGTGAAGTGATCAGCGAGCCCGTCTATCGCGTGACCGAAGGGCCACGCGTCGTCGCCGAGTTCCCCGGCTCTCGTCTTGTAACCGATTGCCCTGTCTACACACCGAACGCGCGCGAGTCGTCAGACATCGCTGAGCTCCGCACAGTCGATCCAGGGTCCATTCCGGAGCTCGCCGAAGAACACGATCATTGCTGGACGCTGGAGCGGTTGCTCTCAGCTCCGACGATCGCGAGCAAGACGTGGGCGTATCGTCAATACGACTCGACGGTGCGTACGAATACCGTCATCGGACCGGGTGGTGACGCCGCAGTGCTACGCGTTCGGGGGACGAACAAAGCGATCGCGCTAAAAACCGATTGCAATGGTCGTTACGTCTATCTCGATCCACGGGTCGGCGGACGAATCGCTGTCGCCGAGGCCGCGCGCAACGTTGCCTGCACCGGTGCGCGCCCCATGGCGATCACCAACTGCCTCAACTTCGGCAATCCGACGCGCCCGGAAGTATTCTTCCAGTTCAAAGAAGCGGTGGCGGGAATGGGCGAAGCGTGCAGAGCACTCGGTACACCGGTCACCGGCGGCAACGTCTCGTTCTACAACGAGAGCCCGACGGGCGCGGTGTATCCGACGCCGGTCATCGGAATGGTCGGGTTGATTGAAGACCTCGCCCATCTCACGCGCTCGTCATTCCAGCACGACGGCGACAGCATTCTGCTGCTCGGTGAGATGGCCGGCGAGCTGGGCGGCAGTGAGTACCTGGCGACGATTCACGGCGAAGTCGTGGGGCCACCGCCCCGCTGCGACGTCGAGCGCGAGAAGGATGTCATTGATGCGCTGCTCGAGTCTATCCAGGCTGGCGCCGTGAGCTCGGCGCACGATTGCAGCGATGGCGGGCTCGCCGTCGCACTCGCGGAATGCTGCATCGCCAACATCGATTGCCAGAGTGGCGCCGAAGTCGACTTATCGCGTTTCGCTGCATTGAGCGATAGAGCGATTCTTTACGGGGAGACACAGGGACGGATCGTCGTTTCCAGCGCGGCACCCGAGCGAGTGATGGAAATTGCAAAGCGGCACAACGTTCCGTGCGCCCAGATCGGCCGCGTGCGCAGGCACTCGGACATGTTGGAGATCACTCTGCCAAAATCGTCGCTGCGCGCACCGCTGTCCCGGCTGAGGGACGCGTATCACGAGACAATTCCTTCGATCATGGGCCGCACGCCCGAGCACGCAACATTCGACGAGCTATCACAGGTGGCGGCGCACTGATATGTGTGGAATCTTCGGCATCTACGGACATGACCACGCTGCTGCGCTGACCCATCTGGGTCTGTACTCGCTGCAGCACCGTGGGCAGGAATCAACCGGCATCGTCGCCGTCGATATCGAGCTGGGTGCACGCGCTCTCAAGAAGATGGGACTCGTCTCCGAGGGCATCACCGGCGTCGATGCGCAAAATCTCCGCGGCGATATTGCGATCGGTCACACTCGTTACAGCACGACTGGATCTTCAACGATCGAGAATGCGCAGCCCGTATTGGCGCGCGTGAAGGACGGGCACATAGCCCTCGCCCACAACGGCAATATCACCAACGCAGCCGAGCTCCGTCGCGATCTCGAGGATGCGGGGTCGATCTTCACGTCCACCATGGATTCTGAAGTTCTCGTGCATCGGATGGCGCGCTCGACAGCGGAACGCCCCGAGCAGCGGCTCGCCGATGCATTGCAGGGAGTCGAGGGAGCTTACTGTCTGGTCGTAGTGGTCGGCCGCACTCTGCTCGCCGCGCGCGATCCACGGGGCTGGCGTCCGTTGGTGATGGGCAGACTCGGTGATGCCATCGTATTCGCGTCGGAGAGCTGCGCTCTGGATCTCGTTGGCGCAACGATGGAGCGCGAGGTGCAGCGCGGCGAGATCGTCGCCGTCGACAGCGATGGCATTCGTTCGATCTCGCCGCTCGAGCAGAAAGAGTCGCGCAAGTGCGTCTTCGAGTACGTGTATTTTTCGCGTCCCGACAGCTACGTATTTGGCGGATCGGTCGATCGCGCGCGGCGTGAGCTTGGCCGACGTCTGGCGCGTGACTTCCCCGCCCCGACTGCCGAGCTCGTTTTCAGCGTACCTGATTCGTCGAACTCGGCGGCGCTCGGATTCGCGGAGGAATCGGGTTTGCCGCTCGAGCTGGCGCTCATTCGCAATCACTACGTTGGCCGTACTTTCATTCAGCCGACTCAAACCGGCCGCGATGCGAAAGTGAAGGTGAAGTACAATGCAGTGCGCGAAGTCCTGAACGGAAAGAGTGTCGTGATGGTCGACGACTCGATCGTGCGCGGTACAACCACCCGCGGTCTCGTCAGCATGGTCCGCGCGGCGGGCGCTCGCGAAGTGCACCTTCGCGTGAGCTCCTCTCCGGTAACTGGGCCGTGCTACTACGGCATCGATACTCCGACGCGCGAAGAGCTGATTGCCGCGAACATGAGCATCGACGAGATCAGCCAACACGTCGGCGCGGATACGCTGGGTTACCTCACTCTCGATGGCATGCTCGAGTCGGTGCCGAGCGGACCCTCCGGATTTTGCCACGCCTGCTTCTCTGGCGACTACCCGACGCCGCCGCCGGCTGATCCCGAGAAGCTTCGCTTCGGCTGTGGCTGCTGAGGGAACAGATGCCGCAGTCCGTCTACTTCTTCGGCAACGGGAAAGCCGAGGGGACGCGAGACATGACGAGCGTCCTCGGCGGCAAGGGAGCAAATCTCGCCGAGATGACCAATCTCGGCGTTCCAGTTCCGCCTGGATTCACGATCGCATGTAGCGAATGCATCGAGTACCTGCGCACTGGCAAGTATTCCGACAGGCTGCGCGCGGAAGTAGAAGGCAACGTCGCCCGACTCGAGCAGGCCGCGGGCAAGAAGCTGGGCGATCCGAAAAATCCACTGCTCGTCTCAGTACGCTCGGGCGCCCCGGTTTCGATGCCGGGGATGATGGAGACCATCCTCAATCTCGGTCTCAACGATCGCTCTGTCGTCGGACTGGCGGAGCAAAGCAACAACTCGCGATTCGCGTACGACTCGTATCGCCGGTTCATCCAGATGTATTCCGACGTCGTGCTCGGACTACCGATAGCCGACTTTGAGCACCTGCTGAAGGCGAAGCGTCTGACCGCAGGAGTTGAATTCGACGCCAACCTCGGCGAGAACGACCTTCGCAATCTCGTTGAAGAGTACAAAGCCCTCGTTCGCAATCGTACAGGCGCCGAGTTCCCGCGCGATCCGATGGTGCAGTTGTGGGGCGCCATCGAAGCAGTCTGGAAGTCGTGGACGCTTCGCAAAGCGAAAGACTATCGAAAAGTGAATGGCATCGCTGACGACCTTGGCACTGCGGTCAACGTCGTGGCGATGGTATTCGGTAATCTCGGCGATGACTCCGGCACCGGCGTGGCCTTCACACGAGATCCATCGACCGGCGAAAGAAAGTTCTACGGCGAATTTCTGATCAATGCTCAGGGTGAAGACGTCGTGGCGGGAATTCGCACTCCGCTGGACATTGATCACATGGCAGCCAAGCTGCCCGCTGCCTACAAAGACCTGATCTCAATGCAGGATCTGCTGGAGAAGCATTTCCGTGAGATGCAGGATCTCGAATTCACCGTCGAGCGTGGCAAGCTGTATCTGCTGCAGACTCGGCGCGGGAAACGCACTGCGGCTGCCGCTGTGCGCATTGCCTGCGAGATGGTGGACGAGGGCCTGGTCGACAAGGTCGAAGCGGTGCGCAGGGTGCCGGCCGCGCAGCTCGATCAGCTTCTCCATCCCATAATCGATCCGTCAATTCACGCGACGCCGCTCTGTCGCGGTTTGCCCGCCAGCCCCGGCGCCGCAAGTGGACGAGCTGTCTTCGATCCAGATACGGCGGACGTGCGGGCGCATGCCGGGCAGAGCGTAATCCTTGTCCGCGAGGAGACGACGCCCGAAGACTTCCACGGCATCGTTGCCGCGCGCGCCGTGCTGACGGCTCGAGGTGGCATGACGAGTCATGCGGCGGTCGTCGCGCGCGGGATGGGAAAATGTGCAGTCGTCGGATGCAAAGACATTCAGATCGACGCGATCAACAAGACCTTCAGCGTGAACGGCACCGAAATCGGCGAGGGCGATTTCCTGACTCTCGATGGCGGTACCGGCCGAGTGTTCGCCGGTGATCTGTCGACGATTCCAAGCGAGGTCGTGCGGGTAACGAACGGAACGCTCAGTCCTGCACAAGCGCCGCTATACAGGTCCTACGCCAAGCTGCTCGGGTGGGCTGATGAAGTTCGCAGACTGCGTGTGCGCGCAAACGCGGACACGCCCAAAGATGCGAGAGCCGCCCGCGGTTTTGGTGCGGAAGGAATTGGTCTCTGTCGCACCGAGCACATGTTCTTCGAAGGCGATCGCATCACCGCCATGCGCGAGATGATCGTTGCGCGCGATGAAGCGGGTCGCCGACAGGCGCTGGCGAAGCTGTTGCCGATGCAGCGCGCGGACTTCGAAGGAATCTTCGAAGCGATGGACGGCTTGCCAGTAACAATTCGTTTACTCGATCCGCCGCTGCACGAGTTCCTTCCGCACGGCGGAGAGGAGACGAAGCTGCTCGCGCGCACGCTGGGACTCGCGCGCCCAGATCTCAACCGCATCATCGAAGGACTGCGCGAAACAAATCCAATGCTCGGGCACCGCGGCTGTCGGCTGGGTATTTCTTACCCGGAGATTACAGAGATGCAGGCGCGCGCGATTCTCGAGGCTGCAGTTCGTGCCATGAGACGTGGGATCGTCGTCAAACCGGAGATCATGATTCCACTGGTTTCAACGGTTAAGGAGTTCGATAATCAGCGCGCGATCATAGAGGACGTCGCCGAGAAAGTGCTCGGCGGCATGGGTGAGCGCATCAATTACCTGATCGGAACGATGATCGAGCTGCCTCGTGCGGCGCTCACGGCGGCACAGATCGCGCAGTCTGCGGAGTTCTTTTCATTTGGAACTAATGATCTTACGCAGACTACAATGGGGCTAAGCCGGGATGATGCGGGGCGGTTCCTTCCTTCTTACATTGATCGGGGTATTTTAGCGGACGATCCCTTCCAGGTGCTTGACACTGAAGGGGTAGGAAGACTCGTAATGATCGCTGCTGAAGAGGGTCGCAGCGTTCGTCCGAACATCAAGCTGGGGATTTGCGGGGAGCATGGCGGCGAGCCACGCTCCATTTCTTTCTGCCACCGGATCGGTCTCGATTATGTGTCGTGTTCACCTTTCAGGATTCCAATCGCGCGCTTAGCCGCCGCTCATGCCGCTCTTGACTCGTAGAGTCGCGCGACAGCGCCATGTGGATCTGATGCCGGCGGGATCGCTCCCGATGGCACGCGTGCAACACGCGCGTCCGCTGCGCATTGCATTGGTGACCGAGTACTACTATCCGCATCTCGGCGGCATCTGCGAGCACGTGCATTTCTTCGCGCGCGAAGCACGTCGCTTCGGACATCAGGTCGACATCATCACGTCGAACATTCCGGGGGCGCGACCCGAGCCGCACGTCGTGCGCATCGGCAAGAGCCAGCCGGTTTACGCCAACGGATCGCAGGCGCGTTTCACGTGGGGCTTCGAGCTTCGTAAGACCCTGAGACGCGTTCTCAGCCTCGGCGATTACGACATCGTGCACGTCCACTCGCCGCTCAGTCCGGTGCTGCCGGTGCTGGCAATCGAGGAAGCGAACTGTCCGGTCGTTGGGACCTTTCACACATACTTCGACAACTCGATCGCGTACGCCCTCGGTCGACGATACTTCCAGAAGCGACTCGATCATTTGTCGGCGGCGATCGCCGTGTCGCACTCGACTACTATCGCACTCAATCGGTACTTCGAGGCGAACTGGACGATCGTGCCCAACGGAATCGACACCGACGTCTTCAATCCGCATGTCCCCCGCCCCGCCGCGCTCCGCACCGACGTTCCGGTAATTCTCTTTCTCGGCAGATTCGATCCACGCAACGGTCTCACGACGCTGATCGAATCGTTCAGAAAAGTTCGTGGCAGAAATCGTCAGGCTCAGCTCGTGGTCGTCGGCGACGGCCCGCTGCGCAAGCACTACTATCGCGCCGCTGGTGGCGACCCGGACATCACCTTCGTCGGCTCGGTGCTGAGCGGACGCCCGGGCTACTACGCGCACAGCGCGATGTACGCCTGTCCAACCACGAAAGCCTCGTTTGGCATCACCCTGCTGGAGTCGATGGCGTGCGAGACGCCGGTGGTGTGCTCCGACATCTACGGCTTCCGCGACGTCGTGAAGCACGAGCGAGAGGCACTAATGGTGCATTGTGGTGATCAGGAGGCACTCGCCGACGCGCTCGTCAGGCTTTTGGACGACGAGACGCTGAGGGCGAGACTCGGCAAACGCGGTCGCCAGGAGGCGCAGCAGTATTCCTGGACCCGTGTCACCGAGGCAGTTCTGGACATCTACACGGCGGTATTGGGACGGGCCACGCACGAATGATCGGCTTTGCTTTGATCGGGGTTTCCGTGATTGGCGGCGCCATTCACGGTGCTTTTCACCGCAATAGCGTTCTCTTTGGACCAACGCTCGGAAAGATTCCCAGCGACCGCAAAGTCGTCGCGCTCACCTTCGACGACGGGCCAAATCCAGACGCGACGCCGCTTATCCTCGATACCCTGCGAGAAAAGCGAGTGCGCGCGACGTTCTTCGTGCTCGGCAGCCACGTTCAGCGCTGGCCGGATCTCGTCCAGCGAATCGCGCACGAGGGCCATCAGCTTGGCAACCACGGCTATTTCCATCGCAAGCTGCACTTCAAGAGTCCGTTTTATGTGAGCCGTGACATTCGGCTCGGTATCAGGGCAATCAAGCGCGCAGGGGCACCTGCACCACGACTCTTTCGCGCGCCGCACGGATTCCGCAGTCCCTGGACGACTCCGATCGCAAGCTCTTACGGCGAGAGAACGGTTGGGTGGTCCCTCGGTGTTTGGGACAGCGATCGTCCGGGCGCCGATGAGATCGTGCGGCGCACTCTGGAAGGAGTGCAGCCTGGTTCGATCATATTGCTCCACGACGGCGACGGCTACAATCCCGACGGCGACCGGCTGCAGACAGCCGCCGCGCTCCCGATCATCATCGACCGCCTGAAAGAACAAGGCTACGAATTCGCGACGCTTCCAACTGAATGAGCCCTAAGCTGAAGAAGGGGATTCGCTGGGCCATCTCCGCGGCGATCCTCGTCTTCCTCATTCTTTTCGCCCGCACAATTGATTGGCACGCCGCGTGGAATTCGATGCGGCACGCATCGCTGCCGCTGCTCGCCGCCGCCATCGGCGTCAACGTCCTGTCGGTCATCATCAAGGCGATACGCTGGTGGCTCTTCCTCCGACCCGCCGGCATCACATCGCTTCCGCTCGCAATTCGCGCCACGATCGCGGGCGCCGGTCTCAACAATATCCTGGTCGCCAGCGGTGGCGACGCGGCGCGCGTCGTATTCGTATCGCGCTCGACCGGCGTCTCGAGCTCGACGGTGCTGGCGACAATGGCGCTCGAGAGATTGTTCGATCCGATCGGATTCGTGTTTCTGCTCGTGTTCGGCGTACTCGTATTTCAGCTACCCGCGCAGTTCGAGGCCTGGAAGACACCCGCCGAGATTCTGCTCGTCGTGATCGTGGTCGTGCTGGCGTTCTTCGTTTATGCAACGCGACGCATGAAGCCAGAGCACGTTCCGGAGCGACGCGCCAAGCCGCGCACGTTGAAGGAGAGAATTCGCGTCTACTTCGTTACGTTTGGCAAAACGGCGGGCAGACTTGCGACTGGACCGCGCTTCGTCGCCGCGATCATTCTCTCGCTCGCATCGTGGGCTTGCCAGCTTTGGACATTCGAGCTCGCGGCCGCGGCGGCGCACGTCGACATGCCTCTCGCCGGCAGCCTCGCGTGCCTGCTGGCGATTAATGTCGGCTTGATTCTGCGCGCTACACCGGGCAACGTCGGATTCTTTCAGTTCGCCTACGCATTGATGGCCGAGCAGTTCGGCGTGCCGCGGGATGATGCGATCGCCGTCTCGCTACTGATTCAGACGCTACAGATACTTCCGATGACGCTGCTCGGCGTGGCGATGGCTCCCGAGTTCATTCTGCGCCGCGGCACCAAGGACGCCGAGACGGAGACGGTCGCGCAGAAAATCGAAGCAGAACGAGCCTCTCACGTCGGTCCTCTTTCAACCGCCGACGAAGTGTTGAAGCGCGCCGATAAAGCCGGTGTCGTTTCGGAAACCTAGCTTACGACTGACCGCGCTGTAGGAAGCGGATGAACTCGGATGGATCGCGGGTCAAGCCCGAGAATGTCGCGCGAATCTTCCCTTCCCCGTCAACGATCGCATAAAGCGGCAGCGCCACCGTTCCAAAGCTCTTTTCCTGAAAAGCCTGCTGCTGCTCGTAGATCGGACCCTCACCGTCGGTGTACAAGCGCGCAAGCACGAATCGATTGAGCTCGGCGCTTACGTCGGGGCGGCTGAAGATGTTCGCTTCCATCCACCGACAATTCGTGCAGGTGTATCCGGTGAAGTCGACGAACACCAGCTTGCCGGAAGTTCGCGCTGCGCCGATTGCACGCGCGTAGTCGTTGAGGATCCACGACTCGCCAAGACTCGCCGTCGCGAAGCTGGAAGATGTCGTCGTTGGCGGCAGATAGGCATCGAGCTGCTTGATCGGACGACCGCCGATGCCGGTGCCAAGCCAGATGGCGACGATCAACGCCAAAAGCCCGGGCACAACTCCGCGTAAGCGCGTCGGGTAAGCTTGACCGCGCTGCGCGCGGTGGCGGGCGAGGTATATGGCTGCCACCAGCGCGAGACCGGTCCACAGCGAGAGAACCACCGCGCGAGTGAAGATTCGCCAGCCGAGCACCATATCCGCGTTCGAGATGAACTTGATTGCAGCGGCGACCTCCATCAGCCCGATCACCACCCGCAGTGTCCTGATCCACTCACCGCTGCGTGGTAGACGCGCGACATAGCGCGGCGCGATCGCGAGCAGGATGAAAGGAATCGCAAACGCAGTCGAATAGACCAGCATCCCGACGACTGGCGTGAACCACGCGCCCTGCGCGGCGAGCACAAGAAGCGTCCCGACGAAGGGCGCGGTGCACGTCACCGATGTCAAAGTGAAAGTCGCGCCCATCACCAATGCGCCAAGCGAGCTGCCGCGGGAAATCTCCTGCGCCGATTTGTCAGCTGCGGTCAGGAGCCGCCATGGCAATCGAAGGTTCAGCCAACCGAAAAGACTCGCCGCGAAAAGGAGGAAAAGAAACGCGAGAATCAGATTGACGGCTGGATCAGCCGCGAACCGCGTCAGACCAGCGGCTCCGAACAGCGCCGCCAGTACCAATCCAAGAACTGTAAAAGTGCCGACAATACCGAGGCCGAAGAGCACCGCGGCGCCATACCCGGGCCGATGCCGGTGGTGCTCCGAGGAGAAGTAGGCGACGGTCACCGGAATCATCGGGAAGACGCACGGCGTCAAGAGCGACAGAACCCCAGTGCTGGCAGCAAGCCAGAGGAACGGAGCGTTCATTATCTGCTGGCGATGCGCAGCGACACCCGGACGGTGTCTGTGCGAGGCGGCAGGCAGAGCTTGTCGCTGCACACCTGGTAGCGTGCGGTAACCTGAAGCTGACGAACTCCGCGCGTCGTGCGACCGGGGACTGCGAGTGGGATCGTGAAGCGCGGACTGCCCGAGTAAAGCTCAGTCGTCATCCCAAAATTCTTGTCGAAGTATTTCTCTGGCTTGGGTGCCTGGATGACTCCACGAACTGCGACATCGCCCCCGCCCTGCACCGCAATTCGTAGCGGAATCGGTCCGCCGGACTGCTGGGTCAGCGAGTAGATGTGCCAGCCCTTCGCGATGTCAGCCTGAACCGTGACCGGAATCGCGCGGCCAGCGGTAACTGCACGCGGCGCATTCCCGCCGACCAGGCTCCACTTTACCGGCTTCAGCGATAGCGAACTGCCCGCTGTAATTGTCGCGGGCAAAAGAAGCATGATGAGCTTGTTCATTGCCTTCAATTATAACCCAAAGGGCGCGATCCCTGCGGTACTCGCGAGCGTCCATGGAGATCCAATGAACCCCAAAGATCACGCCCCGATTTTCTTCGACGGGTGGTACAACATTGCCCGCTCAGCGACGATCGCACTGGTTGGGTTCATCGCATTGATCCTGATTCTGCGACTATCCGGAAAGCGCACGCTTTCCAAGATGAACGTCTTCGACTTCGTGTTCGTCGTGGCGGTCGGGTCCGTCTTCGCCGGAACCATGATCGAGAAGGACACCACGCTGCTCGAAGGTCTCACCGCGCTGGCGACCCTCGTCATCGTGCAGGCGACTCTGGCGGCGCTCGCCGCGCGTAATGAACGATTCGAGTTACTGCTGAATGGAGAGCCAACGCTCCTCTTCTCAAACGGGAAGTTTCTCCACCGCGCAATGAAGAAGGAGCGCGTAACCGAAGAGGAAGTGAGAGCTGCCATCCGTGATCAGGGTCTTACGCGCGTTGAAGATGTCGATGCCGTTGTCATCGAGAATGACGGTACCCTGACAGTCGCTTACAACAACAAGAAAAGGGGCGACAGCAGCCTCCTCGACGCCAGCAGCCCGGAGGAGGATGGCGTAGTACAGCACAATCCGAGGCGTGGCTAATTGTCGGCCGGCGGTTCATGTTTTGCCATTGATTTAGACGTCTTTTTCGCAATCGTCGCGTGCAGATTCAGACAGCGAAGAACTCAGGATACCGAACATTTCTCGATGCTCGCGGCCGCCGCTGGGAAGTGTGGATGGTGCATCCGTCTTCCATCGAACGGCGCAAAATGGAACGCCGATCCCCGGTCGAGAATGCGGTGTTCCTGATCGAGCAGCGCGTGCTCGGCGATCGCCGCTCACATGCCGGAACCCGCGGAGCCGTCGCATCCGAGTACAGCAACGGCTGGCTCTGTTTTGCGAGCAACGGCGAAAAGCGCCGGCTTGCTCCCGTTCCGGTGAACTGGATCAGCGCCCCGGACACCCAGGTCGCGGAATGGTGCCGGATCGCAACCCGGGTTCTCAAATGCGGGCCAAACTGGGATCCCAGCGACGAAGAGGACGTTCCTTCGACGCGCTCGCGTCGTGCGCCACCCCCCTCGGGGCGGGGAGATTCCGACGCCGAGGGCAGGCGGTAGGAACCCCAAGGTCGACCCGTCACCGGTCACCTCAATCGAGGTGTTGCGCGCGCGCAACGGTTAAAGGAGATGTTGCGCCGCTAAGGCATCCGGCACCCACCTAGCCCTCACTTCCCGCAAGGATACATCTGGTCTCCGACTTGCCCCCCCGGTGCACGGCGCGACAGCGCGGTCCGCGCGCCACTGAGCGGGTCCGGTCGGGAACCAGCTTGGTCGGTTAGGACCGTTGGAGAAACACAAATGGCTGACTCCGCAACGGGGCTCGAGCGCAGCCTCAATCCGGCGGCGTACTCGCCAGTTCCGTCCGGCTCGGCGGCCCGCGTCGATTGCCCGCGCGGTCAACCGGGTCAGGATGATCCGCAGGACAATCTCGCTGCACTGATTCGACGGGGTACCGTAAAAGAGGACGCCGGAGAGCTCGCGGAGGCAGCGGACTGTTTCCGTGGCGCACTGGAGATCGCAGACCGCACGCTCGGCACGGAGAATCCAGATCTCATTATCCTGCTCAATGACCTGACGCGGCTTTATCTAAAACAGTCCGCGTACAGTTCCGCCGAGCCATTGCTGCTCCGATTGCTGGATCTGAAGCGCAATAAGGGAGAAGACCATCCCGAAGTTGCGACAGTTCTGGCGAGCTTGGCCGCCGTGCGGCGCGCCCTGGGAATGCACGAGTCCGCCGAGCAGCTCTGGCGGCGAGTTCTCGAGATTCGGGAGCGGACCCTCGCACCGAATCATTTCGCGACGGCGAGCGCATTGGAACATCTCGGCGACGCTTGCGCAGCACGCGGAAAAATCCGCGAGGCTTTGGCAGCGTTCCAGCGCGCTCTCACCATTCGCGAGAAGACGCTAGGGAACGGGCATCCCAGCCTGCGCATAGCGCGCGAGCGAATCGCCGATCTGGAGCTCCAGGCGTCAGACGACATGTGGGACGCAAGCGGAGTTACCGAGACTCCGCAAGTAGCCGAACGCCACAGACTTTTGCTGGGTGCGGAGTCCGCTGCAAATGCTGCAGTGATCAATCCCGCACCGCAGATCAAGCTCGCACCGGCCGGGCCAACGAAAGCCGCGCCACTCGGTGACGTGCGTCCGATCCGCGAGAAGAAGCCGACGCTGATGATTCCGCGGACATATGTGCCGCCCGCAATACCCGCAGATCAATCTCCGGCCGTTGTCGAACGCGCGGAGAGCGTAATAATGCCGGCGCCTGATGTGGGGGTGCAACCGACCAGTGAAGAAGAGGCCCCTGCGCTTGCTCTCACCACTGTCGATTATCGCGACGCTTTGGAACGCGTCCGCGAGGAACTCGAAAGCTCAGAGAATGAGCCGACAATTACGACGCGCACCGGGGAGTGGCTTTCTTCCGTAGCCGCACTCATTGGCAAGCGCGAAGTTCTGGCCGGAATTACGCTCGTTGCTATGGCACTGCTCGGTGTCGCGGTCGCAACAGACCGGCACGCGCTCGGTGAAAACGCGCCGGTGGAAAAATCGCCGGTCAAAGTCACCGCACCCAATCCTACGGTTGCTACTGCGGCGGCAGCTTCAACCCCGGTTGCGCCGGCAAACTCAGCCTCCTCCAGCTCCGAAAGCACCAGCAAGACGGCGAAGCCACGCGGGGCGGAAGATCGGCCGAGTCCCAAGAAGGTTGCGGATAAAAAGACCGAGCAACCCGCGCGGGTCTCCATTCCCGCGCTCTCGACAGCGGTCCTTTCACGTCTCGATTCAGCGGCCGCCAAGGCAGCAGCAGTCGGCAGCGTCGCCACGGAACCATTCAACTTGCAACCCGCGCCGGTGTCGGTCAGCCGTCGCAGAGCGACGTTTGACGACGACCAGACGAACACGGCTCAGCGCGCACGCCTGATTGGTGAGTTACCGACACCGAGGGTCCCGCAACAAGTGATGGACGTTGAGGGAGAGGTCCGTGTCCGCTTCAACGTGGACTCGCTCGGTCAGCCGGTCATCGAGACATTCTCAGTGATAAGCTCGCCCAATCCGCTGCTTACCGCTGCCGTGCGGAAAGTGATCCCGGGAATGCGCTTCGAGCCGGCGAGAACGGCTGGTCCAGATTCAAAACCGATCGCGGATGTTGTCCAGATCGGGTTCCAATTTGCCCGGTCGAAATAGCCGACCAATTTCGTTACCGGGTGAACAAAAATGCTGGCTCAATTGAGCCAGCATTTTTGTTAACGGAGACGATCAGCCTTCGCGACGCAATCAAACATTGCGTGGCGAGAAAGAACCGCCGATGCTGACGTCAGACAGGTCGTGCTTTTCGGCGCGACCCGGACCAGGGCGATGGTCGTAGGAGCGACGAGGTTAGACCCGGCAGTCGATCCCGGTCGCCAGACCACAGCGTGATTGGCACCGGCAGCAACGGTCGCCCAGCCTGCAACAGTACCAAGGTCATTGATGCCGATCGCGACGCTCGGGTTCGAGTCGCCGCTACTGAGCTTCGTAATGCCTCCAACCGGCGACCAGAAGCTGGCGACAATGGACCCTGTCGCGGGATCAAAATCAGCTCCGACTACGCTGGCTCCGGAGTTCACCGCTGTCGCGTAGCCGTACTGGTTCGCACCGGTCGTGTAATGCGCCAGGAGTCTAAATCCGTGCGCCGCGGACCAGGTGTATGGCGTGGGCGAACCGCCGCTCCCGATGCTGGCCCATCCGACCACCGTTCCCAGATCATTGAGATCCAGGCCGGTGACATTTGCTTCGCCGTCGACGGTAGGCGTGCCGAGGGGTGCGTAACCAGACCCCTTCGTCCACACGTAAGTGCGCCAGCACTCTAGCGTCCGGGCGCATGATGTACTCGCGGTGGTGAGCAGTACTCGACCCGACGCCGTAATCGCCGCGGCAGAACCTTCGCCGCGTTTGGCAGAGAGATTAGTGGACAGGTCGAACTCGCCGTCTTCCGCCGACCAAATCCATCCGTGTTGGTATCCATCGGCCGCGTCCCAGCCCACTACTTCGCCCTGCGAGTTGAAAGCGGTGGGAAGACGGGTCGAAAATTCCTGTGGGGACGGAACCTCCAAGCGGGTAATCGCCCCGGAAGCTGTCCACACGACCGGCGCCCAATTCGTACCATCGCCGCTCACACCGAGGATCTCTGCGTCGCCCGAATTCTGCGTATCGAGGATCGCGATGGCGCGGCTTGCTCTATCCCCAGGAAGCGTTCCCAAATCAACCATTCCGGCCGATCCGGTCCAGCGAAATGCGTGGGTCTCACCGCCCGATGTCTGAGACCACCCAACGACGACACCACTGTTGTTGATTCCGGTGGCGTAGCTCGATGCGCCGCCGAGCGTGCCGAGGTCTACCCTAACGAAAGAGCCTGGAGGGTTCACTGCCTGTCGATCGGTATCGCGCTCGTTGACACCTATCGCGGCGTCTGAAGCGTTACATGCTGAAATCAGAATGGCGGAAAGTATACAGATGATCGGACGGCGCACTGGATTCTCAATTGTTCGGAGATGTGCCCGTCCAAGGCAACAAGTACTCCGGCTCTCGGGCCGCTTTATGAGGCCACAACACATGAGCTTAGCGCGGATTGTGGCGTCCGCGCTGCACAACGCAAAACGGCGCCCCGTTTGAGGCGCCGTTTCGCAGGAGATTGATGGAGGCGCGGGGATTCGAACCCCGGTCCGAGACAAGATCGACCACAGCGTCTACGTGCGTATTCCACCGATTGAGGTCTCCAGCCGCTGGCCAGTGGACAGCCCACTTCTGGACAAGTCTTCTAGAGTTTCGCCAATCATCGGAAGACGCGACGATCGACTATCCCGAATTTTCGATACCCTTAAAGCCGCCTCAGGAGAGCTTCTCTAAGGGCAGGTGCAGCAACTCCGAAGAGTTACGCAGCCAGGGCCAAGTTGTTGTTGGCGTTTGAAAATATTCCCAGAGGATTTACCAGGATCCGAGAAACCTGGGCACGCGGCCACAGCTTCACTAACCCCGTCGAAGCCAGTCGCCCCCGTTCAACAAGTATACAATTTCGAGGCTGCCAAGTCAACCGATTTTGACTTGCGAATTCACGTAAAGCGCAAGCCATAACTGGTTGATTCGGCGAGGTTTACAAGATCGGGATTTACGCGGCTTCGGACGTCTCCAGCACGGCGTCAGGCTCGTCCGTCGACGCGCTGAAATCGTAGCGACGCGGGTTCGCCAGATACTCCGCGAACACGTCCTCGACTTCCGACAGACTAAGCACTGCATGGAGTTTCCGACGCAGCTCGGCTGAACCGGGAACGCCTTTCACATACCAGCCGAGGTGCTTCCGGAACTCGATCGCAGCGCCGCGTGGATCGGCCTCGTACGCCTCCGCCATCCGCGCGTGCTCCAGCGCGATCTCGAACCGGCGCTCGATCGGCGGCGCCTCAGGTTTGGGCTTCCCTTCCAGCAAAGCGCGCGTCTGGTCGAAGATCCAAGGCTGGCCAAAGGAGCCGCGGGCAATCATCACGGCGGCGCACTTCGTCTCGCGCTGCATCCGCACCGCGTCTTCAGCAGTCTTGATATCGCCGTTGCCGATCACCGGGATTTCCAGCGCCTGCACGACGGCCGCGATTTCTTCCCACCGCGCGTTGCCGCCGTACATCTGGGTCCGCGTGCGGGGGTGGAGCGCGAGTGCTCTCGCGCCGGCGTCCTGGCAACGCCGTGCAATGGCGACAGGATCGCGCATCTCTTCGTTCCAGCCGCTGCGGATTTTCACCGTCACCGGGAGATGCGTGCACGCCGAGACCGACTTGATCACCGACTCGACAAGATTGAGATCCTTGAGGCAGCCGGAGCCGCCGTTGCGCTTGACGACTTTCTTGACCGGGCAGCCGAAGTTGATGTCGATGAATTCGGGCTGAAATACGTCGGTCACCAGTCGAGCGGCTTCGCCCATCGCAATCGGGTCAGCGCCGAAAATCTGAACGCCGATCGGCCGCTCGTCGGCGCCAAAGCGGAGCTTGTCGAGCGTCGTCTGATTCTCTCGCCGGATTCCCTCCGCGGAGAGGAATTCGGTGACGACTACATCGGCACCAAAGCGGCGGCAGAGTCTCCGGAATGGAGACTCGGAGACGCCGGCCATCGGAGCCAGGTAGAGCGGGATGTCGTCGCGAACAGAGAATGGAAAACGCATCGATACAAGTTAAGGCATCACGCCAAGTGCTTGCAACATAGTGGTTTGACTCCCGCAATCGGCGCGCGTAACTTCCGTGCTTCTTGCGCACGACACTCGTCGGGGAGCGAATGGAACTACGCGATTTTTTCTCGGAAGACGCGATCAAGCTCGAGCTCGAAGGA
>DASTGU010000101.1:0-3887 GCA_035718845.1 Gemmatimonadaceae bacterium
CCTGCGACAGCGCCGGATACTGCGTTCTCCGCCGAGCGTGCGATGCGGCACGTCAAGCAGATCGCGCAACGCCCGCATCCAATGGGCACCGCGGATCACGATCGCGTGCGTGACTACATTCTGGGCCAGCTCTCAGCCCTCGGCCTGACTCCGCAGATCCAGCAAACGACCGCCATCGGCACGCGTTATCGCGAGGCTGGGCACGTCCAGAATATCATCGCCCGACTGCCGGGCACCGACCCCACCCGCAAGGCCGTGCTCGTCATGGCGCACTACGACGGAGTCGAGGCCGGACCAGCTGCGGCTGACGATGCAGCCGGATCCGCGGCGGTGCTCGAGATGCTGCGCGCGTTGCGTTCACGCAAACAGCCTTTACCGCACGACGTCATCGCGCTGATCACCGATGGCGAAGAAGCAGGACTACTCGGCGCGGCCGCATTCGTGCGCGAGCATCCGTGGACAAAAGATGTCGCCGTCATCCTCAACTTCGAGGCGCGCGGCACCAGCGGGCGCTCCTTCATGTTCGAGACGGGACCCGGCAACCTCGACGCCGCCCGAGCGCTGCGTAGTGCCCGCGACGCCACAGCGGGCTCGGTCTTCGCGACGATCTATCGCACCCTGCCCAACGACACCGATCTCTCCGAGGTGGCAGTACTTGGCTTACCCGCGCTCAATTTTGCCTTTGCCGACGGAGTCGAACGCTACCACACGAGTAACGACGATGTCGCGCATCTGAATCCGGGCAGTCTCCAGCACCACGGATCGCAAATGCTGACGATGACGCGCACCTTCGCCAGCGGACCGCTACCGCGCGCGCGCACGGGCGACGGAGTCTTTTTCGACCTTCCACTCGTCGGCCTCATCGTCTATCCGGTCGGACTGGAGATTCCACTCGCGCTTCTGGCGCTGGTGCTCGTCGTGGTTCTGGTTATCCGCGAGCGAAAAGGAGTTGTCATCGGCGCGCTCGCCGCACTAATCGCGCTTGCCCTTTCCGCCGTGGTGGGTGCGTTCGTCGGCAGGTTCCTGCACGGGCCGGCAGTGTGGAGTGGATTGAATGCGATAGGTATCGTCCTGCTAGCGCTCTCACTAACGGCTGCGTGCTACGCCGTTGCGCGACGATGGTCACCACCGCGCGGACTTCACATCGGCGCGATGATCGTCTGGCTGCTACTCGCGCTCGCGGTGCTTCGGGTCCCGGGCATCGGCTACCTCTTCACGTGGCCTCTGCTGTTCGCGGCGGCCGCGGCGCTTCTCACGCGCGGTCGTGAGATCGCCGACTGGTTGACGGCCATAGTCACCGTGCTCCTCCTGGTCGGATTCATTTATGGCGTCTCGGTCGTAATGCTTGGACTCGGTGGTGCCGGCGCGATCGCGTTATGCGTGGTGGCGTCGCTCATCACGTTGCTGCTCGCTCCGCAGCTCGAGATCATTGCCGGCAATGCGCGGTGGCAGGGCGCGCCGTGGCTCGCCGGCGCTGGTGTGATCGTTCTGGTGATCGCCGCGCTCACCGTACACCCGAGCGCCGAGCATCCGGTGCGCACCGGTCTCGTCTACGCCGAGGACGCCGATTCGAACGATGCATGGTTGGGTACGTTTGGCAGCGCGAGAGATGCGTGGACACGAAGCGCGATCGGTGTCCCCGGATCCATTCCGGGCTGGTTGGCCCAACTGTCGGAGGACGTTGGTCGCTTCACCGGCCGCACAGTTCAACGCGTGCGGCTCGGCGCACCAGGCGCTACGCTGGTGCGCGATACGCTCATGAATGGTGTCAGGCGCATCGTGCTTCGCGTCAATGCACCAGCGGGAAGCACCGCGTTGTTGATGCGGGCGCAGGGTGCGAAGGTGCTCGCATCTTCGATCGACGGACGCGATGTCGACACCACTCGCTACCGCCGTCGCGCCTCAAACTGGGTGATGCAATACTGGGCGGTTCCCGACAGCGGGGCGATCGTCGCACTCTCGATTCCCGCTATGGGGCACATCATGTTCGATCTCACGGCGCGACGCCCCGGCATCCCGGCAATTCCCGGCGTGGTGATTCCATCACGTCCGCCGTACGTCGTGCAGAGTCAGAACGGAGATATAAGCGTCGTATATAGCCGCCAGCGCTTCTGACCTATCTAGAATTGCGTACTACGGACTAAATGCATCGATAATCGCGGACTGATTGAGAACGGAGGGCTGGAACCAATTAGGACTGAGGACAAAGACAAGCTCGCAGCTAGTCGTGGTCCTCAGTTCTCAATCAGTCCGCGATTATCGATGCCGTTGGTCCGTAGTACTCGGTTCCAACTGAAAGGACCTGACTTCCCCTCCCCGCGGAATTAGTTTGTGAAGAAATTCACAATCCTCCTTTGAAGCGGATCGCGGAATCGACTGTCAGGCGCCTTTCGCTCTACCTGAGCTTTCTGGAAGGGATCGAGCGTCAGGGCGTGAAAACCATATCGAGTGATGAGCTCGCCAGACTCGGCGGGACCACCTCGGCGCAGGTTCGGAAAGACCTTTCACTCTTCGGATCGTTCGGTAAGCGCGGGCTCGGCTACTCGGTTCCCGAGCTGTCGCACAAGCTGCGCGAGATCCTCGGGCTTGGGAAACAATGGCGCGTCGTCATCATCGGCGCGGGAAAGATCGGCGCCGCCCTTGCCCGCTATCGCGGGTTCGCCGAGCGTGGGTTTCTGGTGACTGCGGTGTACGACGCCGATGAAACGAAGATCGGCAAGCGGTGGGAGTCGCTGACGGTGCGTCCGGTCTCCGAGCTCGAAAAGGATGCTGCCGGACAGGACTTCGACATCGCCGTCGTCGCCACGCCCGCGGAAAGCGCGCAGACGGTGGTGAAGCAGATCGTGAAGGCGGGGATCAAGGCGATTCTCAACTTTGCGCCGATTCAGCTGTCGGTTCCGAACGACGTCACCGTGCGGACGGTGAACATGGCGATGGAGCTCGAGGGGCTGTCGTTCGCTCTCGCTAATCGGGGGGAGTGAGGGGTGAGGACTTAAAAGCGATTAGCTCGCGCTAGTAGCTGATAGCAGCTAGCTGTTGGCTGTTGGCTGCCGGCAAAGCGGACAAATCTCATAGCATAAGGCGAACAGATCGCGTTTCCTCTGAGAGGTCGCGATCTGTCCCGTCGCTTGCAGCTAAAAGCCAGTAGCTAGCTGCCATCAGCTACTAGCGCGAGCTAGTTCGGTCTTGAAGTCCGCAGTCCTCAGCTGTCCAAAAGCTCGAATAACCGCGCAAAGCTTTCGGGACTGACTACCTCCGGCCTCACGCTCGGCTCAATTCCAACTGAGTCCAGCACCTCTGTCGCCGCCTCTGGCGACAGACCGCGCACCGATCGCAGCACGCGATGCATTTGCTTGCGTCGCTGGCCAAACGTCGCTTGCACGAAGGTGCGAAACGCCGGCAACACTGACAGAGACACGAGTGGCGGAACGCGCGGTGTTAAACGGACTACCGCCGACTCGACCTTGGGCGGCGGCTTGAACGAGGCCGCGGGAACGCGCAGCACCTGCTCGACGTTGGCGACTACCGCGACGTTCACCGACAGCGCGCCGTAATCGTCGTCGCCTTCCCTGGCAGCCATCCGCTCGGCGACTTCGCGTTGCACGAGAAAGACTGAGCGGCGCGGCATCGGCGGCTCGAGCGCCTTGAACACGATCGGCGTCGTGATGTAGTACGGGACGTTGCCGATCAGCAGAAAATCTTCGCCGACGATATCGCGCGGGTTCGATTCGAGAAAATCTCCTTCTACGATCTCGACGTTTCCGGCCGACGCGTATTTCTCGCGCAGCTGCGCGGCGAGCATGCGGTCGATCTCAACCGCTATAACCTTTCCCGCTCGGCCGGCGAGCATGTCGGTCAGCGCGCCGCGGCCGGGTCCGATTTCGAGA
>DASTGU010000102.1:0-72791 GCA_035718845.1 Gemmatimonadaceae bacterium
CAGGTCTGGGCCCGCGCGCAAAGACCGTCGCCGTCACTGGTGCAGTCACTTCGGTCTTCGCGCCCCACCCTCGTCGCTGGATCGACGTGGCCCTCCGACGAAGAGCATCTCCTGCCGGCCTGGCTGCGCATTCGCGAAAAGATTCCAGACGCTCGCCTCATCATCGCACCGCACGAGATCGACACCGGTCATCTCAATTCGATCAGCAGTTGGGCGCGCAGGAAACTTCAGCTCACGCGCATTGATTCGCCGGAGGCGCGAAGTGCCGACGTTCTTTTGGTCGACCGCTTCGGCATCCTCGGCGATCTTTACGCGCTCGCCGACGTCGCGTTTGTCGGTGGCGCCTTTCACCCAGCTGGATTGCACTCGGTGCTGGAGCCCGCCGCATTCGGCGCGCCGGTTCTCTTCGGTCCGCGCTATGACAAGAGCCGCGACGCGGTGCGACTGATTGCGGCCGGTGGCGGCGCCTCCCTCAAAAACGAAGTCGACCTCTCAATTCGGCTCGCCGATTGGCTCGGCTCGATCGCCGCGCGCGATACTGCCGGCGCGGCTGCCAAAGCGATGGTGCAGGAAGGATTGGGGGCTGCGGAGCGCTCCTACCAGCTCGTTACTACTTTGCTCCCTCGGTAGCCACTGGGGCTGGATGCATTGGCGGTCGCCAGTTGACGCCGGTCGGACTAGGCTTGTGCACGAAGAATCCCTGCACCAGATGCACGCCGAGTGATTTCACCATGTCGTACTCTTCCTTGCGCTCGACACCTTCGGCGATAACCATCGCGCCGTGCTCGTTCGCGAACCGCACCATCGTCTCCACCAGATTCTGCTTGATGAAGTTCTGATCGATGCAATTGATCAGCGACATATCGAGCTTGATGAAGTCGGGCTCGAGGTTGGCGATCGACCCCAGTCCGGCATAACCGCTCCCCGCGTCATCGACGGCGAAACGGTAGCCCTTGTCGCGGAACTCCTTGAGACGCCCGCGGAATTTGGGGTAGTCCTTGATCGCGGTGCGCTCCGTGATCTCGATCACCACCCGCGTCGGGTCTTTGACGTTGAGCGTGTTCACGTCGAACGAAGGATCCGCGAAATCAGCGGGATCGACGTTCATGAACAACAGCTCGCCGTCCTGGAGCAGCTTGCCCATTCCTTCGATTGCGCGCTCACGGCAGAGTCGGCTGAGATCCCAGATCAGATCTGACGCAGCGGCAATCTCGAACATCACCTCGGGACTTCGCATGCTGCGCAGCTTTCCGCGCGCGAGTGCTTCGTAGCCGAATACCTTCTGGGTATCCGTGACGACGATCGGATGGTACTCGATGTACAGCCCGCGATCGCGCAGGGTCTCTCGCAGGTCCGAAACTTTTTTTGCCTGCTCGCGGTGCTCCAGACTCTTCGAGGCATTGGCCGCCTCGCGAATGCCGCGATAGATCTGTCGCTCGAGGCGCAGCTTCGGGTTGTAGACCACCAGCGCGCGGCCGACGAAGATGTCGAACAATGAGGAAATGTCCTCGCCATGTACGCGCTCGATCTCCGACGAAACCCATTCCTTTAGTTTCGCCGTCAGCTCGGTGATCTCTGCATCGCTGGCCGCCGGGGTGTCGTCGCGTGGAACGTGGAAGACGACGAAGTCATCGTCATTCGGAAATGACACCATCAGCTTCGCCGAGCTCAGCGCGCTCTTCGAGAGAAAATCGCGCATTGCCTCGCCAGTCGTCTCCAGCACGCTGTCGAGTTTTTCCCAGCCGTAGACTTCCTCGACCTTGGAGTAACGGTCGAAGTTGAAGTAGAGCACGACGAGCTCGCCGCGCTCCTGCACGGCTTTCCGAATACTATCGACGGTCGCGCCGACGGTCGGCAGTCGAGTTAGCGAGTCGCGAAGGAGCTGATGATAATCCACGCTTAGTTAGGCGCGCTCACAGCGGCGTTCGCCGCCGGCGATAGCAGTTTCACGTTACGCTCGACAGTAGCCGCGAGCTTGGGAAGCTCGAAAGGCTTCTCCACAAAATCATCAGCGCCGGTCTGCAGCGCCTGCCGCTTATTCACCCAGTCGTCCAGTGCAGTAACCATCACAACGCGCACGCTCTTGCCGAGGGTTGGATGGCTCTTGATCTCCCGGCAAACCTGCCAGCCGTCGCGGCCCGGCATCATAACATCGAGCAGCACCAGCGACGGTTTGATCTGATCGAATGCCTTTATTGCGTCATCGCCGTTATACGCGACGGTGACGGGATATCCTTTTGCCTCCAGATAATCCCTGATGATGTGCGCGTTGTCGGGGTTGTCGTCGACGACGAGTATCGGAGGGTGCGATGCGTCTGCCATAAGCGATTGTCTGTAATGATGTTATGGCCTGAAGCGGCGCAATTCGCAAGCCAGCCCCAGCAGTCGCTCCCCGCCCAATGGGCAGCGTTGGTCGCGCGTCGGCTTGACAATGAAGTGCACCAGATAGAACGTGCTGAAGGTAAACGTACGCAAAGGAGTGATAGATGCGGGCGCCCTCACCGTTAGTCCTCGCTGTTATATCAGCCCTTAGCCTCCTAAGAGCAAATGCTGCTGCGCAATCTAGCCCATCGTACAACATTACCGGTTTGGTGCACGACGAGGCCAACACGCCCGTCACGAGTGCGGAGCTGCGATTGGCAAGCGCCGGAAAGCTTGAGCAGGCGGTGCGAAGCGACGGCAGCGGACATTTCGCGTTTAAAGGGCTCCATCCCGGTGAATTTCAGTTGTCAATTCGCCGACTCGGTTACAAGGTTTTCAACCGCAATTTCACGGTAAGTAGTGCCGAGCTCGCTCCCCTCGACATCGCATTGGAGACCGTTGCGACTGACGTCGATCCCGTCTATGTCGAGGGCGAGGATATGAAGCTGAAGGAGTTCAACGCTCGCCGGGCGACTAACAACTTCGGGAAATTCATCGACGCCGACGAAATCAAGAAGAGAGATCCGCGCTTGATGACCGAGATGCTGCGAACGATTCCTGGTGCTACGCTCATTTCCGGCAAGGGCGTCGGCAATCGTCTAACCTTGCGCGGGTGCAAACCAACAATCTGGGTAAACGGGATGAAGGCCTTCGGCGCAGAGCTGGACGAAGTTTCCAATCCGCCTGACGTAGCTGGTATGGAGGTGTACCTATCTTGGGCAGGACTGCCTCCCCAATATCAGGATCGCGAGAACCCGGGTTGTGGGGCGATTCTAGTCTGGACCAAGGACCGCCAATAACGGCGCGGTTTCTCTGAAAAAAAAAGCCCCCGCGACCTCGCGGGGGCTTTTCACTCCCTGATCAACTACGGGAGATTCAGATTCACTCCTGCACAAGTCGGAGAACTTGCCGGCTTGTCCCACCAGACAGTCGTTCCGAAGTTGTCGGCGCCCTGATCGGCAACGGCAACAGCCACGTTCGCGCCGTTGACCGACCGTTCAGTCTGCGAGTAGTAGAAGCGACGTGGCACGTAATTAACGACCGCTGCCGGTCCCGGCTTGATCGTTGATGGCTGGCACGTACGCCGCCACTCGAACCAGGCGTTGCCGCCATCGCCGAAGAGTGCAATCCACTTCTGCACGGCGATCTGCGACAGACCTGTTGTGCCGCCTTGATAAGCAACTTCGGGCCGGGCGAGGTACGCCGCGATCGCCGCGTTATCCGTGACACCCCACTGCTGCATCGACGCAGTAATTCCAGCAGCATAGAAGCCGGCAGCCTGCGCGGGATTCAGGCCACCAATGCCGCGCTCAGCCGCCTCGGCCTTGATGAACTCCACCTCGGCATAGGTCATTAACTCCGAGGGTAGAGTCGCGCCGGGTCCGCCGTACGTCGTATACGAAGTCGCGCCTGGGAAGAAAATGGTTCCGACCCGAGAGGCACTGACGATGTAGGGCTGGGCAGTCGGTGCATCTACACCGTTGGGCGCGCCGGCGTAGGTACCTGCGGCTGTCTGGTGCGCAAACACCGGCAAGCGTGGATCGTTGGAGCCCTGCAAGACGTTGATGAAGGTACTCGACATTCTGTAGTCGTCGCGCGATTGCAGGCTCGCCGAGAACGGATTGTCGTTGATACCATCGCCAGGCCAAGGCAGCGCCGCATTGTCGGCGTTCGAAGTGAACACACCGCCCGGCGCGCTGAAGGCTGCGGTCAACTCAGCGTTCGCCTTGGCCGGATCAACGTTGACGATGCGCATTGCCAGACGTGCGCGCAGTGAGTTCGCGAACTTCTGCCAGGAAGCCGGACTCCCGCCGTAGATCGGATCGGCGACATCGAGCGACGCACTGGCTCCCGTCAGGGACGTCGACACGCTGTTCAGCGTGGTGAAGAAATCGTTGTAGACGTCCTGCTGCTTGTCATACGCCGGCTTCCCGGTGCCGCCGGCTGAATCAGAGGCAAGCGCCTGGCTGTAGGGAATGTCGCCCCACGAATCGGTAAGAAAATCTGAGGTCCAGACTTTCATCACCGCGCCAGGTCCCCAGATGCCAGCGTCGCTCGCCGCCGTACCTTTGCCGATAACCTTTCTAAGGTCTTCGAGCTCCTGGTAATAAGCAGCGTCGAACGTGCCCGTCATGTAGGCTCTGGCAAGCCGTTTGTACGTATCCTCGTCGGTGTACTGCACTTCCGCGAGATGCTGAGCGAGGAATTCGCCGCCTCGCCAATCGTAAGTAGTTCCAAGCCAACGGCCGACCGAGGAGCGGACTGCGTTGGTGAACAGCGACGCAGCGGAGGCGTCAGTCGGATTGTTTGGATTCCGATTGACGTCCGTTAGCCCGTTGTTGCACGCAGCGAGACCCGCCACCAGGACGGCGATCGAGGCGGCTCGGATCAAGTTTGTATTGGTCATAAGAGTCGTCTTTGTCATAGTGTATGAAGTCTCGTTTCCTTTACGGAACCACACGGAGACTCAACCCGATACTTCTTGTACTCGGAATCGTAGCGAACTCGAAGCCCTGTGCGTTCCCCGTGCTGAGCGAGAACTCGGGATCGATATTCGGCACCTTTGTCCAGGTCTTAAGGTTGTTGCCGATGAACGCGAGGTTCATTGACGATGCATGCAGCTTCGCCGCGAAGCTCGCGGGGAGATCGATACCGAAGCGAACGTTGCGCAGCTTCACCCAGCTGTCATCGTAGGTGTATTGCTCGGCGTTGTAGTACAACGACTCCCAATACTGTTCCGCGGTGACCCGCGTGGTGTTCGGCTGGCCGGTGACATCGTCTGTGCCCTGAACGATCAGGCCCGGGTTGTTCCAGTCGACTTCACGACCCTTCAACGAGTTCTTGAAGATGCCGGTATAGTCGCCCCACATGTTGGTGACGCTGAAGATCTTGCCACCCTTGTGGTAATCCAGCAGGAAACTGAACTGTGCGCGACCGAAACTGAACGAGTTGTTCCAGCCACCGACCCACTTCGGCTGAATGCTGCCGATGACTTTCTGATCGCCTGTCTGCGGCAGACCGTCGTGGAGTAACAAGTTCCCCTTATCGTCGCGGGCGTAGGTGTAGCCGTAAATCACACCGTACGGCTGTCCGACGCGGGCTTCGAGATTCTGATACCAGTCGCTGTAGATCACGTATGTATCCACACCCGGCGCCAGCGTGACGACTTTACTGTTGTTCTTTGAATAGTTGAAGGTCGTATTCCACTGGAATCCGCCAGCAGTTTGAAGCGGAGTCACATCGAACAATGCTTCGAATCCCTTGTTGTCGATTCGACCAAGATTGGCGACCTGAGTCTGGAAGCCGGAAGCCGGCGACACAGTCAGGTTGACGATCTGATTGGTGGTGGACTTACCATAGTAGCTCATGTCCAATGACGCGCGACCATTTAGGAAACCGAGCTCGAGACCAACTTCACCCGACTTCGTCAGCTCGGGCTTGAGTGCGGGATCCTTTTGCGAGTTATCCAGAGTGACCTGCGGCAGCGAACCAAACTTCGTCGGCTGGCCGACGTAGACCGTCTGCAGCTGATAAGGCGCCGCGTCAGCTCCCACATTCGCCAGGGAGCCTCTCAGCTTCGCGTAGGACAGGAAACCGGACTTCAGGAACGGCAGAGCGTCGCTCAATACAATCGACGTATTGATCGATGGATAGAAGTATGAATTGTTTCCTGCGGGCAGCGTCGACGACCAGTCGTTCCGACCGGTCACCTCGAGTGTCCACCAATCGTTGAACGTCGCCGAGGCCGATCCGTAAAGGCTGTTCACCTGACGACGTGACACGAACGAAGTGAGCGTCGGCGTGATGCCGGCGTTCGAGGCGTTGAAGATGCCCGGCACGATTATGCCGGCCGTTTCCTGCTGGTCCCAATTGAAGCGCTCGTAACGGCGAGCACCACCGGCAGTGGCGTTGAACTGGAAATGCGAGCCGAGGCGGTTGTTCGCTGTCAGCAGCAGGTCGGAATTGTTTGCGTTCGAATACTCGGCGTACTGCGTGTACGCACCCGCGTAGGACGGGTTCGTGTAGTTCAGATTGCCCTGTGCGTAATCCTGATTGATCTGCCAGCGATAGATGTCCGAGCCGGTGCGCGCCGTCGCATCCAGCCAATCGGCGATGCGATAGCGAGCGGAAATATTTCCCGTCACTCGGTCACGTACATCCTCACCCGGATTCAGGTACTGAAGCCAGAATGGATTGTTGTGGAAGTTGTAATTCCAGTTGTAGAGCGAACCGTCGATGGTGCCCATGTTATTCCGCAGGGCATTCATGTCCACTTGACGGCCGAACCATACAAACTGCTCGAGAATTCCGCTGTTGTAGCCGACTCCCGGACGGTTGTGATTGTCGTTATTGATGTACTGGATGTCGCTGCTTGCACTCAGGCGATCCGTGACATTGAGCGTGCCGCTCAGCAGGCTGTTGAATTTCCGGAACGTGTTATTCGGAACGATTCCATCGACTTGCTGCTGACCGACTGAAAGCCGTGCCTGCGCTTTGTCAGTTCCCCCACTAAAAGCGAGAGTGCTGGCGAGCGTCTTACCCGTGTTGAAGAATGAGCTGACGTTATCCGGATGCGCGATCCAAGGCGCGCCGTTCGGCGCGTTGAACTGCGCACATGGAACACTCTGATCGTAGACGTGAGGCGCGAAGGGATCCGACGGTGTGCCCGGTACGAAGTTGCATCCGTTAGTACGCCCGTCGAGTCGCGGACCAAAGCTCTGATCCAGACCGTCGTTGACTCCGTTCCCCATACCATCCTTGAACAGGAACTCTCCGCCAGCGCCCTGACCGTACTCGTTCTGATAGTCAGGGAGTATCGACGGCTTGTCCCAAGTCATGCTCGACGTGAGCTGCGTCTGAATTCTGCCCGATGAGTTGCCGCCCTTCTTGGTGGTAATGAGGACGACACCGTTAGCAGCACGCGATCCGTACAGCGCGGCAGCGTTCGGGCCCTTCAGAACGCTGATGGTGGCAACGTCTTCAGGGTTGACGTCATCAATGGCGCTACCGTAATCCTTGCCAGAGCCGGAAGCCGTGCCAGCCAGGTTGAGACCGCCGCAGCACGACGTGCTTCCGTGATCGTTGTTAGCGACCGGCACTCCGTCAACGATGAACAAGGGCTGGTTGTTACCCGTGATGGAGTTCTGACCGCGAATGACGATGTTCGTCGATCCGCCCTGAGTGCCGGACTGTGTCATCACTACTCCTGACACTTTTCCTGAGAGCTGGTTCAGGATGTTCATGTCATGGCTGGTGTTGAGCTCACCAGATGAAACGGTCTGCACCGCGGTGCCGAGCTGGCTGCGTTCCTTCGTGATACCGAGCGCGGTGACTACTACGCCCTGCAGTTCTGTGGCGGCAGCAGAAAGGCTGAAGTTCTGTGTCACCGGTGCGCCGCTCACCGTAATGCTCGCCGCGCTCGGCGCATAGCCGAGACGTCGAGCCGTAACGGTGACAGTGGTGCCGTTCGCCGACGCGGGAACCGTGAACGAATAGTGACCAGCGTCATCAGTAAAGCTGCCGACACGCAGTGTTGTAACGCTTACACTAGCGCCAACAATGGGTGTCCCGCCCGGACCAGTTACTTGGCCGCTGACGGTCGTCCCCTGCGCTTGCGCGAAGGCGGGGGCAAGCCCGAACACGCTCGCGATCGCAAGGAAGCGAGTGATCTTACGTGTCATTCCCATACAACACCTCGCAGAAAGTGAAACTGGGATTGGTGTCGCATCCCCAGGGGGTGAGCCAGCCCGCTACTCCCTCGATGCGACTATGTCGTTGCATTCGTGTGGCGTACGCACCCAAATCGGCGCGAGCGACGAATGCCAAGGCAAAAGCCCGAAGTCCCCAGCCCGGGACCTTCGGGTCACTCATATGGCTACAACTTAGACGGCTTGTAACGGGACTGTCAACGATTAGCAACACGCCGCGGCCTCGGCGCACTGTCCAGCAGGTGCGCCAAGACCCTATTGCGTCGGGGCCGACGTATCCGGCCTGTCGCTATTCTTACTGGAAGAGCCGAACGTCCGTTTTGTCCGATCTTTACGGCCGTGGACGTAGGGACGATAGAATCGGTCTCGTCGCGAACAAGCTCATCCCTATTCAGTTCCGAGAAATTGCGTCGGTCCCGACCTAACTGTCCAGCTGAAAGAGAAATGACAGATTTTGATAGGAAAATGGGCTTCAGTTGGCGCCGATCCTCTGACAGCGTGCGCTGAGGACGGAGATCGCCGTCCACTCACCCGTCAAAAGCAGGAGAGGAAATGATTGTCGATTCAAGAAGATTGGCCACGGTTTTAGTGGTCGCGGGGCTTTCGGGCACAATCGCGTGTCAAACGGATTTAGCAACGACGCCCGACGCAACCACGCTGAAGCCCACCGTGCACTTCACGACTTATGACGCCCCGACCCGCACGCTCGGAGTAACCATTGGCAATACATACCGCTTTACTGCGGACACTTATCGGACGCTGACAAGTAGCCTCGTGGGCGGGAACGGAACTTACTATTACAAGTGGTTTATCCAGCCCTGCTTTGGAACCTACTGTGACGACCAGTATTTGTGGGACGAGGGTTGGGGCATGAGCTCAGTGACGCTTCATTTAACTGCGGACATGTCATGGGTCAAAGTGTCACTGGAGGTATTCGACTCGCCAGACCTGCCGTACTCCGGAAGTATGGGGGCGACGATCATCGGACCCGCTCCACAGAACACCGGCGCCAATTTCAAGTGCGAGCTTGGCTTCGACGACTATCCGATCCATGACTACGACCCGACTACTCGTACTTACATCGGGTATTATCGTGACGGCTGCACAGGAGCCAAAGTTTACGACCCCGCAAACCCGCATACCTATTAAGCAAGCAGCCACATTTGCCCGGTAAATACGAACGGCGGGCCATAGACCCGCCGCTCGTCACGGAGCGACGGCTATTTCAGGCAATGCTCGCTTTCTCCGTAACTACCCTGACTTCGTCGTTGAGCACCTGCATGAATCCGCCGCTGACATTGAAGCGGCGAGCGGCACCGCCACCGAGGCGCAGCTGGCCGTCGCCAAGCAGCGCCATCAGTGGTGCGTGACCTGTGAGAATTCCCACCTCGCCGTCGTAGGCGGGGGCGACGACCGAATCCGTCTCCCCCTCGAACAGGACCGCCTCCGGCGAGATTACCGAGACTTTCAGCATCAGGCCGACAGTTTCTTGGCGGTCTCGACGACGCCGTCGATGCCACCCTGCATGAAGAAAGCCTGCTCCGGATACTGGTCGAATTCGCCGGCCACCAGCCGCTCGAACGAGGAGATCGTCTCCTCGAGCTTCACGTACTGCCCCTTGATGCCGGTGAACTGCTCGGCGACCGCGAACGGCTGGGACATGAAGCGCTGAATCCTGCGGGCACGACCCACGACGAGCTTGTCCTCTTCCGACAGTTCGTCCATGCCCAGAATCGCGATGATGTCCTGCAACTCCTTGTAGCGCTGCAGAATGCGCTGCACGTCGGTCGCAACCTTATAATGGCGCTCGCCGATGAACTGCGCGTCGAGAATTCGCGACGACGACGCCAGCGGATCAACCGCCGGATAGATACCGAGCTCGGTGATCGCGCGCGACAACACCACCGTCGCGTCGAGGTGAGCGAACGCAGTCGCCGGCGCGGGGTCGGTGATGTCGTCGGCGGGCACGTAGATCGCCTGCACCGACGTGATCGATCCGTTCTTGGTCGAAGTGATTCGCTCCTGCAAATCGCCCATCTCCGTCGCCAGAGTCGGCTGATAGCCCACCGCGCTCGGCATACGCCCGAGTAGTGCAGACACCTCGGATCCGGCCTGGGTGAAGCGGAAGATGTTGTCGATGAACACCAGCACGTCGGCGTTCTCGACGTCGCGGAAATACTCGGCGACGGTCAGACCAGTCAGTCCGACGCGGAGACGCGCTCCCGGCGGTTCGTTCATCTGACCGTAGATGAGAGCCGCCGAATTGATGACGCCCGACTCCTTCATCTCCAGATACAGATCGTTGCCTTCGCGCGTGCGCTCACCGACGCCGCAGAACACCGACTTACCACCGTGTCCCTTGGCGACGTTGTTAATCAGCTCCATGATCACGACGGTCTTGCCGACGCCGGCGCCGCCGAACAATCCGATCTTTCCGCCCTTCACGAACGGCGCAATCAGGTCGATGACCTTGATGCCCGTCTCGAAGACTTCGGTCTTCGGCTCGAGGTTCGCGAACTCCGGCGCCGGACGATGGATCGGCCAGCGCTCGACGTCCTCCGGAATCGGCGCACCGTTGTCGACCGGATTTCCAAGCACGTTCAGAATCCGTCCGAGAGCGGCTTCCCCAACCGGCACCTTGATCGGCGCCCCAGTGTCCTCGACGTTCATTCCGCGCACGACTGCGTCGGTCGATGACATCGCGACCGCGCGAACCTGGTTGCGGCCAATGTGCTGCTGCACTTCGACGGTCACGTCGATATCTGCGCCGGAATCGGATTTCTCGCGAATGCGCAGCGCGTTATAGAGCTCTGGCAGGTGCTCGGGCTCGAATTCCACGTCGAGAACCGGGCCGATGACCTGCACCACCTTACCGATGTTGTGCTTTGTCGTCTTCGACTCCGCGTCGGCCCTGGCGGCTTTCTTTTTCTCGGTGCGGACGGCTGTTGCCATGATTTACCCCTGTAGCGCAGCAGCACCGCCGACAATCTCGGCGATCTCCTGCGTGATCTGCGCCTGGCGGGCGCGGTTGAATGTGCGTCTTAGAACGTTGAGCATCTCGCCGGCATTGTCGGTCGCGTTCTTCATCGCCGTGCGCTGAGCGCTCTGGAAAGCAGCTTCGTTCTCGACGAGCGCGCGATAAACCGAATTACGCACGTACGAAGGAAGAAGCTGGGTGAGGATTACTTCCGCGGATGGCAGCAGGATGTAGTCGGGCTGCTGTCCTTTGCGCTCGGGCGGAGTAACCGGTAGAACAAGCTGTGAAGTCGGCGGCGTGGAAAGCGCCGAGTTGAACTTCGAGTAGATGACGTAAACCGCGTCGATCTCGCCCGACGCAAATCTTTCGATTAAGCTGTCGACGAGCTGTGCGGCATTCTGCGCCGTTGGCTGACCGGTGATGTCGGTGCGGCTCGATGCAACCTCGCGTCCGAGGTAGCGGAAGTAACCGAGGCCTTTCTTGCCGACGACATGAAGCTCCTGCTCGACCTTTTGCTCGGTAAGTCGCGCGAGAAGGTTGCGCGTTTCCTTGAGCAGGTTCGCATTGAACGCACCCGCGAGTCCGCGGTTGCTGGTCAGCAGCAGCACCGCCGCCTTTCTGATCGTCGCCGGCTGACGCATCAGCGGAAAACGCTCCGCCAGCTCCGGAGTGTACAGATTGGCGATGACTTCAGTCAGGGAATTCGCGAACGGACGCGCGGCAACCACGCGATCCTGGGCGCGCTTCATCTTGGACGTGGCCACCATCTCCATCGTCCTTGTGATTTTCCGCGTGTTCTCGACGGACCGAATCCGTCCTTTGAGCTCCCGACCTTTCGCCATTAGTTAGCGCTTCGCTGCAGCGAACTGCTGGTTGAAAGATTCGATCGCGCGCTTGAGATCGGCTTCGGTCTCCTTGGACAGCACTTTTTCACTGCGAATGCGCTGACCGACCTGCGGGAACTGCGCGTTCGCAAACTCGAGGAAGCCGCGCTCCCAGTCTCTGATGCGATTCACCGGAATCGTGTCGAGGAATCCGTTGGTGACAGCGTAGATCACCATTACCTGCTGCTCGACGGGCATCGGCTGATACTGCGGCTGCTTGAGGATTTCGACGGTGCGCGCGCCGCGCTCGAGCTGCTTCTTGGTCGCCGCGTCGAGATCCGATGCAAAGGAGGAGAAGGCTTCGAGCTCGCGGTACTGCGCGAGATCGAGACGGAGTCGACCAGCCACCGAGCGCATCGCCTTCACCTGCGCCGAGCCACCTACGCGCGACACGGAGATGCCGACGTTCACCGCGGGGCGCACGCCGGCGAAGAACAGGTCGGCCTCGAGGAAGATCTGACCGTCGGTGATCGAGATGACGTTGGTTGGGATGTACGCGGAGACGTCGCCGGCTTGGGTTTCAATGATCGGCAACGCCGTCAGCGATCCACCTGGCTTCCTGATACGATCGCCGTCGACGATCGAAGCATCCTCGCTCAGCTTCGCGGCGCGCTCGAGCAGACGCGAGTGGAGATAGAACACATCGCCCGGGAAGGCCTCGCGGCCTGGCGGACGACGGAGCACCAGCGAGAGCTGCCGATACGCGGCTGCCTGCTTGGTGAGATCGTCGTACACGCATAGCGTCGGCATGCCTTCGTTGTACATGAAGAACTCAGCCATCGCGCAGCCGGCATAAGGAGCGATGTACTGCATCGGCGCCGGATCGGAAGCGCTCGCGACAACAACGATGGTGTATTCGAGAGCGCCGGCCTGACGGAGCTTCTCGACGACCGAGGCGACGGTCGAATTCTTCTGACCGATGGCGACATAGACGCAAATGACGCCGGTGCCTTTCTGATTGATGATGGTGTCGATCGCGATCGCGGTCTTACCGGTGCCACGATCACCGATGATCAGCTCGCGCTGTCCGCGGCCGATCGGAATCATCGAGTCGATCGCCTTGATACCGGTCTGGAGCGGCTCCTTTACAGGCTGCCGGACGATGATTCCCGGTGCTTCCGACTCGACTTTGCGGGTGAGCTTGGCGTTGATCGGGCCGGCTTCATCGAGCGGGCGACCGAGTGGATCGACGACTCGTCCGATCAGCTCGTGTCCGACCGGCACCTCGAGCACCCGAGAGGTGCGGCGAACTTCATCGCCTTCCTTTAGCTGGAGATAATCGCCGAGGATGACGGATCCGATGTTGTCTTCCTCGAGATTGAGCGCGAGGGCGGTGATTTTCTCGCCGGTTTCGGAGGAAGTCACCTCGAGCATCTCGCCGGCCATCGCCTTGTTCAAGCCGTAGATGCGGGCAATACCGTCTTTCACTTCGAGGACGGTGCCGACCTCTTCGACGTCGAGCTCGTGGAGGTCTGCCGCTTCGATTTCGCGGAGGAGAATGTCCTTGATTTCGCCGGGGCGCAGGATCGTGTCGGTGGCCATGATCTATGTGCTCAGAAGCAGGATAAGCGGGTCGCCGGGCGGGCGTCTCGCATAAGGGTTTTCAGGGTTGTCGGGAGCTTGTGAAAAATATCACAAGCTCCTTACCGGAGCAATACGGACACCGGAAATAGCGGGCCATATCTGGGATTCTGGGGAACTGCAAACCGAAAAGTACCAGCTGGCGGCTGGCGGCTCTCAGCCGGCGGCTTCGAGCTTGTCCGCAATTCCAAGTAACGCTCGCAGCCGCAGGCCGAAGGCAGCCAGCCGCCAGCTGGTAGTTTTTCGTTGGGTTTTCAGCTTCTACTGCGCGTACGCCCCTGAGCAAACCGATCTATCAAATCCGTCGTTCTCAGTCGTGCGAGCGATGCCGGCCTCGTCCCGAAAATCCTTTGCGCGGTGACCGCCAGGTGAGATGACGACGCGAATTCCAAGATGCGCGCAATGTCGCGAATGTCGTGTCCAGGATTCTTCGCCAATTCAGCCGCGGCGATTAGGCGCACGAGATCGATCACGCGCTTCAAATTGGGCGCGCCTGGCTTGGCGAAATTTCTACTGAGGTGCTCGCGACTCAATCCGACCGCGGTCGCCAGCTGCTTTGTGGTAACCGGCCGGCCGGAGTGCGCAACGATGACGTCCCAGGCACTGCGCTGCAGCGGTGTCGTCAAACCGAGAGCGTGCGGCGGCTCGACAAGCGCCTGCCGAAATCGCGTTGAGAATGCATGAGGGTAGACAAGATCGCGCGCGACGTTGTCGTCGATTCCTTCGGCGATGACGTCGATAAAGCCAAGCCCGGTGCACCGAGCGATGGTGGGCGTGTCCGAGGGGCGCATCGGCAGGATCGCGAAGAAAGGCGCACTCGGAAATTCCGCCGCGAATCCGGCTGCCTTCCAGGTGTCTTCCTCGGGCGTCCCGAGATCGATGAGGGCGGCGTCGACCAGAACCTTGCGGAAGATTCCCTCCAACTCCTCGGCGGATCGCGTCGAAATGATCCGCCAGCGTCGGCGCGGAAACGCGGCTCGCACCAGCGCCTTTGCCTTCTCGCGCTGGAGATGGACGACGAGCGACGGCAGGGTCGAAGCGTCTGCGGCGGTAGTCACGATCAGACGCCCGCTTCTACGCTGTCGAGGTCGGGCTTCCCTTCTATGAACTGGCGGACAACTGGATCTGCGGTGTGCTGAATTTCGTCTACGGTTCCGACCTGCCGGCATTTGCCTTCGTAGAGCATCGCGATGCGCGAGCCGATGGTGTAGGCGCTGCGCATGTCGTGAGTCACCACAATGCTGGTGACGCCGAGTCGCTCGCGCATGCGGATCATTAGCTGGTCGATGATGGCGCTGGTGACGGGATCGAGACCCGTCGTCGGCTCGTCGTACATGATGTACTTCGGCTGTCTGGCGATGGCGCGCGCGATGCCGACTCGCTTGCGCATTCCACCCGAAAGCTCAGCCGGATACTTGGCCTCGACGCCGGGCAGATCGACGAGCTCCAGGGCCTCGGCGACGCGGGTCATGATCTCCCGCTCAGAGAGCCTGCCCTCCTTCCGCAATCCCATTGCGACGTTGTCGCCGATGGTGAGCGAGTCGAAGAGGGCGGCGAATTGAAAGACGTAGCCAATCTTTGCCCTCAGCTCGTACAGCTCATCGCGAGACAGTCTGGGAACCTCTTTACCGTCGACCCAAACCTCCCCGCTATCGGGCTCTAGCAATCCAACGATGTGCTTGATGGCTACCGACTTTCCGGTGCCGGAGTAGCCAATGAGCACCATGGTCTCGCCCTCATCGACCTCGAGCGAGAACCCATCGAGGACGACTTTCGGACCGAAGGACTTGTGGACGTCGATCAGTTTGATCACGTCACAAATATGGCGAGGCTGACCGTTAGGGGAAGGGCTTCGTCCGACCGAGGACTTCAAAGGCGCACGCGCTGGTAGCTGATAGCAGCAGGCTGATAGCTAATGGCTGCAGGCGACGGGACAGATCGCGACGTCTTAGAGGAAACGCGGTCTGTTCGCGTTTACACCGTGAGAGCTGTCCATATGCAGGCAGCGACCAGCGATCAGCAAGCTGCTACCAGCTACCAGCGGGGGCAGTTGTTAAAACAAAAAAGGGACGAGCTTTCGCTCGTCCCTTTCCTTTGCGGTTCCAGAGAACTTACGCCGCGAACGACCCAAGCGCGCGGCCGACATCTCCCTCACGCAACCGCTTCAAAGCGCGGTCACGGAGCTGACGAACACGCTCGCGCGTGACGCCGAGCAGCGAGCCGATTTCCTCGAGCGTGTGCTCGCGACCGCCCTCGAGACCGAAGTACAGTCTGAGAACTTTCGCGTCACGCGGAGGAAGCGTGGAGAGCGCAGTCTCGATCTCGTCGTTGAGGAAGCGGTTCATCGCCTCTTCCTCGGTGTCCGGCATCTCGTCGGCGACGAAGCGCTCGATGAGCGAGCGATCGCCTTCCGGATCCATCGGGGCATCGAGTCGGACGTCGCCGGTGTTGAGCGCGGCGAGCGACTGAACGACGTCGACCGAAAGTCCGGTCAGATGAGAAAGCTCTTCCGGAGTGGGCTCTCTCCGCATCTTCTGACGCAGAATCTCCGACGCCTTGATGATGCGCGAGAGATCGGCGGTGCGATTCAGCGGAACGCGCACCGTGCGGCCCTGACGCGCCAGCGACGAGAGAATCGCCTGACGAATCCACCACACAGCGTACGAGATGAATTTGACGCCCTGATCCGGGTCGAACTTACGAGCAGCAGTGAGCAAGCCGACGTTGCCTTCACCGATAAGATCGATGAGCGGCATGCCGCGGTTCTGATACTTCTTCGCCACCGAGATGACGAAGCGAAGGTTGCGCTGGACGAGCTCCTGGAGTGCGTCGGGATCGCCGGCACGAATACGACGAGCGACCTCGATCTCCTCTGTACCTTTGAGCAACGGATACGTGCTCACCTCGTACAGATATTGATCGAGAATGTCTCTCTCGGGTTCGTTCGGAGCTATTCCGGCGACGGCCGTTTTGCGGCGACGCTTTACTTCAGCCATTTAGGTCACACCTCAGGTACTACGTGAAAATTTTTTCGAATGCGGTCCCGCGTGGGCCAGCAATGCGAGCGAGTGAATGTGTTTCGACAACCTGGAAACGCGTCAGCAATCGCGTCTCTGAGTGATCGAAATTTTCAGGTTGTAAAAACGCTGCAAGATACTGGCCGTTGACGATTTTGCCAGAGTGAATTTCTTGACTTCGATACTACCCTTGGATATCCTTCGCGGTTCCTGTCGGGGCGCGTCGCTCTCTCAGGAAAATGCCGGGGGTGTAGCTCAGTTGGGAGAGCGCTTGAATGGCATTCAAGAGGTCAGGGGTTCGATTCCCCTCACCTCCATGACGGCAACCAGGGTCGCCTCTCGTCACACGATCGGTGCGCCCGAGTCGGTGCAACTCCAAGAACTTTTGTTTTCGCGGGAATAGCTCAGTTGGTAGAGCACAACCTTGCCAAGGTTGGGGTCGCGGGTTCGAGTCCCGTTTCCCGCTTCGCAATGCTGGAGTGAAAATATCCACTCTCGCTCGCAAGTCGCAGTCTTTCGCTGTAAGCGGGCGGTTAGCTCAGTTGGTTAGAGCGCCACGTTGACATCGTGGAGGTCACAAGTTCGAGCCTTGTACCGCCCATCCTCGCGATGCTGAGGACTGATATACCCACTCTGGTCCGCAGCCCGCAGTGTCCGCAATCGCAGTTCGCAGTTAGCAGCGCCCGTAGCTCAATTGGATAGAGCATTTGACTACGGATCAAAAGGTTGGGAGTTCGAGTCTCTCCGGGCGCGTAAAGAAAAAGTCCTGAATCGTTCACCGATTCAGGACTTTTTGTTTTGCTTGAGCAACTCCGCGCTTAAGTGCGCGTGTCGGTGTCAGTCACTCGGGTTGTCCTTTCGGTTCCAGATGCCGCCTGCGGGCTGACAACTCGCTCGTTGGTTGGAGCTGTCCCGTAGTTGCGAGTGGTGGTCGAATAACTGTCGCTGACGACCGTGCGATTGCGACGCCCAAAGATGGCCCACAGCACCAGAATCGCTACGATCGCGATTGCCAGGAGACCCCAGCCACTCAGCCAGAAGGTCGTGGTGGTTGGCTGCGTCGTCGTCACATCGGTTGCCGTCGTCGTCGTGCGTGAAGACGTCCCGATGGTTGCTCCGGCGTCGGTGCCCGTCGTCGGCGCTGCCTGCGTGTTCGCGGATCCAGTCGGCGTCGACTGGTCCTGGGCGGCAGGCGCCGCCTGGTCAGTGGTCGGCGTCGAAACGCTTCCGCCCGTCGTTGCCGGGGTGTTCGTGTTCTGACCGAAGCTGGGCGCGGCAAACGCCGCGAGCGTTAGCGCTACTAATCCAGCCGTCAGTCGCGAGCGTGATTTGTTCATCGTCACCTCTCGATGAGTGAATGAGAAACTGCCGAGTTTGTAAGCACGACTCGCGCCACCAAAGTCGGTCTGTCGCTGACCTGAGGTCGCCGCGGCTTGGCATATGCCTTACCTGCCTTTCGAACGTCGCAGGTAGGTGCGCAATGATTTCACTAAAGGCGATTCAGTCGAGCGCGCTGTCGTTGGCGCTCGTGGCATGTGTACAGAACTCCAACCTCATGGAGAGCGCGTCACTAATGCCGTCTACCCTGGGTTCCGTCACTGTAACCGGTCGAGTGACCAGCAGTAACGGCAATCCAATCGCAAACGCAGAAGTCTTCATTGATGGCAACAATGGAGTTACAACGACCGATGCCAATGGCAAATACCGGCTCGCCGATGTGCCTCCCGGGCGAGGAACAGTAGTTGTTCGACACGAGGGGTTCGCGACGATGAGGACTCTGTCGCGCTTTTCGGTGAACCGGAAAGGCGAAGGGGCGACAACGGTCGATGTCGCGATGCTCACACCAGACGAGATCGTCGCTGCCGACGTGCAGCTGGCGAGCGACTCCGCCCGCCTCGAGCAAGTCGGCTTCAATATCCGTCAGGATATTGGACGTGGGGCTTACTTCATCGACGCCGCGCAGATCGCCGCCATGCATCCACACAAGCTGTCGGACATCTTCCGTCACGTCCCCGTACTGGTCGAGAACCCGTTCGGAACCCGCAATACATTCTCGGCGTCACCGCTGAGCTGCATTGTGACTTACGTCGACGGCCTCCCGCGTCGCGGCAAATCCCTCAGTGGATTGGAGACATTCATGCGCGCCAACGAAGTCATCGGCGCCGAGGTGTACCCGCCGGGCGAGCAGCCGCCTGCGCCGTTCGCAGCGATGGCCAGCCAGGAAGGTTGCACCACCGTGGCGCTGTGGACGCGTCACGCCAGCGAATAGGAGCCCGGATACCCGGGGCATTCAAAATCACGAGCCGTCGTCTACAGTCAGCACTGACGGCTCCGTGACTGCTCTCTGCGCCATCGATTTTGATGGCGCAGAAAGCATCACGAGAAGTTACTGGCTCTGACTCACTGGCTCTGACTCTTGACCTGGTTGCGATAGGCTTCGCTCGCATAGATCGCGATCTCCACACGGCGATTGCGCTGACGACCTTCCTCGGTGTCGTTCGACGCCACAGGCTCGCTCTCACCTTTGCCTTGAGTCTGCAGGCGATTCGCTGGAACGCCCAGTGACTGCAGATACGCACTGGCGGCCAGCGCGCGACGCTGCGACAGGTCCAGGTTGTAGGCATCGGTGCCGACGCTATCGGTGTGACCGACGATCAGAATGTCAGAGTTCGGATACTTGTCGAGACTGGAGGCGAGCTGTTTGAGATTGTCTTTGCCTGCCGGCAGGATCTCCGTCGAGTTGAATGGATAGAGAATACCAGATGGGAACGTCACCGCGATTCCCTCGCCGACACGCGTGATCGTCGCGCCAGGAATGGACTGCTCGAGCTCCTTCGCCTGTTGATCCATCTGGTGGCCGATCACAGCGCCGGCGGCGCCGCCGACGATCGCGCCGATGATCGCACCGCGCACCGTCGATCCAGTCTGATTGCCGACGACTCCGCCGACGGCTGCGCCAGCCGTTGCGCCAATAACCGCACCGCGCTGCTTCTGACTCATTCCCGCGCAACCACTCAATACAACTGCACCCGCGACGACAAACGCGCTGAGTGCGCGTCCCGATTGTTTCATTCTCATAGTGTCCTCTTGGTAAGCGTACGCGGAAACGCGTACAAATTGGGTGCCACCTTTCACGAAGATTACACGCGGAATCAGAAACCCTGACCAATTCGCGCGGTGAATTTCCAGGGACCGCGTCTGTCGATGACTCGCGTCACTCCCATCGCTGCGGCGCCGTTGAACAACGTGAACAGAAACTCCGCCGACGCTCTTACGCCATTGGTTGGCTGCGAAATCGGCACCGTCAATCCCGTCGCCGAATCTACTCTGGTGCCCAGCTCGAGCAGCGCGCGCTGCGCCGAGGCATTGGAAATCTCGGTCCAGCCGGCGTGGATTCCAGCGGCGACCCCCGGTGCCAAACCCGGGACGATCAATCGACTCGGCAACCGAATCGGCGCGCGCAAAAACGGAAAAGTGTAACCGAGGACCGCTCTGCCGAGCGCTGCATTGTCGCCGGCAAACTCCTTGTAGCTGTACGCGGTTAGTCCTTCGTCGCCGCCAATCTCAAACAAGACTTGTGGCGCAGGTTTCCCGAGCAACGTGCCGCCGTCGCCGCGCGCGTAGAGCTGGAATGGGCCGATCTCGCGGCGGGCAGCGAGTCTGAGCTCGAGCCGCTGCCAATAAACGGTGCCGTCGGCACGCTCGTAGTAAAGCCGACCGCCGATGCCGCGATCGACGAACATTCCGCTCACCTCGGGATTCACATCGAGCGTTGCGACGGTACGGAAATAATTTCCTTCGCGAATGCCTCGGTTTGGCCGGAATCCTTCGCCACGCGCAACGTACAGGCCCCGCGAGATGTTCTGCTGCACCGCGCGGTCTCGACCTGGACCTATCTGCAGCGAGAAGAGCGAGCGTTGCTTGAGACCAAGCGCTTTGCGCACGAACGCGCTGGCTGCCCATCGATCGAGATAGTCGAAATTGTCGGTGCTCCCGAATAACGCGGACAGCGTCGCACCCCACGAAAAGGGAACTTGGAAATCATTGGTGTTGGCGAGCGACCGCTCGAATCTCAACCCGGTGGTCGTGCTGCCGGCGCGACGCTCGACTCCGAGCTGACCGCGTGCGGCTTGTTCCGACCATGCCCAACCAACCGAGCCGTGCGTCGTGATCTGCGTCGAATCGCCAAACTCGCGCTCGACGGCGACACCGGTGAAGACACCTTCGATGCGGTTGAAGCGAAACACCTCGCCGAGTGAACGCGGCCAGAAGCGCGTACGACCAGCCTCCGCCGTAGTACGCCACTCTGCAGGTGCCAGGTCGTTCAGCTCGCCGTAATAGACATCGCCGCTGGCGGCGCCAATTGGACGACGCCAATCATGGAAGCGTTGTTGATCGCCGTTGGATGCAAAGGTGAGGTTGTGTCGCACACCGGGCGGTGCCTCCGGACCCGTCCATGAGGAATCGTTGGCGCGGTAGTCGTCGAAACGAGAAACGATGCGAAGCAACGTGCGGAACTCGCCGAAGAGCGCGATGCGCGCCTGGATTTCGGTGCGCTGAAACGCCGGCAGCCAGTACTCGCCGTTGACTTCCTGATTCACCAACTCGACGAAGGACGCGCCGCTGACACCGGGAAGCCGGCTGCCTGCGTTGATAGTGACTTTGCCATTGCGCACTTCGACGAGCCGGCCGCGCATGCGCACGATCTGCTTCCAATCAGCGTCGAGGTACATGTCCCCCATGAACAGGATCGCGTCGCCGGGCGGATGCTCACGTGGAGTCACGCGGACATGTGCGATTGGAATCCGCCGCGCACTCGAGTACAAGGTGACCGCGGTGTCGCCGCCCTCGAACTGGTAGTACTGATCGCGGTTGAGTGCGAGCGGATGGATGGCAAGGCTCTGACGTGCTGCGTTGACGACGCGATTCGGATCGCTTGCAGATGTGACGCCGAGCTGGAGCCGGTTTCCGTAAAGGGTTGGAATGGTCCAGCCGCCGAAGAAACTCATCAGGGAGAACGTCGGGCCGATCGACTGGCTGCGGTAACCGACGACGCGCTGGTCGTAACGGTCCGGGGCGCGCCAGCGCACGTCGCTGGCGATCTGCTCGATCTGCGTGCTGCGCTCGCGCTCGCCTGAGTCGAGCACTACGATCGACATCTCGGTCTCGATGCGCGCGCGATAGGCGCGGAGCCGATCAGGGATCTGCGCGTTCACCCGCGCAGCGTCGTTGAGAAGCGTCGCCAATGCGACGGAGTCATGCGCCGCCACCGGCACCATCGGCGCCACGGCCTGCGCGTGAGTAGTCTGGCCCCTTAGCGCGACCGAGACAACAAGAAGAACGAGCCTACCATGCTTTCGCATTTGCTAAGCATAGCGAGGGGCAGCGACCCAGCGGGAGCCACAACGGTCAGTTGAAAGTGTGAAGAAAAAAAAACGGGGATAGCTCTCGCCATCCCCGTCCTTTGAAGTCTTCTATGAAATCACGTGCAGCTTCACACCTTCGATGCTAAATCGTCGCTCGCGTTACGGCGCCGTGAGAGTGAAGACAACCGGCAGGCTGTATACACCGGGCGCGTTGCTCGGCTGCGTGAAGCCAGCAGCCCACACAGTCTTGAAGAAGACCTGCGCTGCCGCACCGTTGCTCGCGCTCGCTCCCGAGGTGAAGAGCGCGTCGGTGCTACTGATGCCGACATAAGTTCCAGCAACTGCGTTGGACCAGGTCAGATCGCTGATCGGCTTGGTACCGCCGTTCGAGCCGACGTACGTCCAGTTCGAAGCGTTGGTGGTCTTGATGTTCAGTGTCCAGCTGCGGTTCGCCTTGATGGTGAAGGTCGGGCCGGGGTCGGCGAGATTGGCGCCAACTTCAACCTGGTCAGCCGTCGGCGAAGACAGCGTCGTGGTTGCAGCACTCATCCCCAATTTGACCAGGGCGTTAACCGTAGCGGAAACGGTGTTGGTCGTGTTGCAGCTACCAGCGTTGCCACTGCACTGCGCATTTGCCTGGTTTGCGCCGATGGCAGTGCCCAACACCATCGCGGCCAGTACAAAACGGGTCGCGTTCATCTGAAAAAGCTCCGAGTAAACTGTGTGCGACAGCCAAAAAAGGGGTTGGAAAATCAAGCTGTCACTTCTGCGCTAAAGACGCAGTTCGGAACCAGTTTGCAACGCGAAAAACGCCTTTATTTTCACAGCCGAACAAACATCCTAAGCTTTTGTTTATCAATGACTTACATACGTCACAAATATGCGTTTATAACGCCCGGTTTTGCGGAATGCATTGCGTGTCGCAGGATGCAAATCGGATCGCACATTCGGGCTCCCGTCGAGGAGCCGGGCATGTTATAGTGTGTCGTTCACCCTCGATCTGAGGGGTGAACAACCATTTCGGGGCGTAGCGTAGCCCGGTAGCGCGCCTGCTTCGGGAGCAGGAGGTCGCTGGTTCAAATCCAGTCGCCCCGACTCAATCGAAAAATCCCACCACTCGAGCAGTGATGGGATTTTTTTCGCCTCCGCGCAAAGGAGCGACGGTGTTGCCGGAAATGCGCCTCGGTCAGTCGCAGCTACGCGCGACTCGTTTTGCCTGCGTCGAGTGCGGAAAGAGCGAGACTGCTTGCCTCGCGTACCCACGCGCCATCGAGCAACGACCGCGTCGAGCGTAAAGCTCCGCGATCCGATAGTTGATTCGGTAGCTGCCTGGGTCCCACATCGCTCCTTCAACCCATCCAGCCGTGAGACCACCCCGGCCGACGGCAGTCATCGACAGGGTCTGCGTCGCGCTCCTCGCCACTGCGATCATGGTCGCAATCATGAGCGCCGCAGCGGCGAAGCTCAGAGTCCGTGGTGGAACCTCGACTGCCTTCAGACCGCGGCGCAGACCGCTGGTCGCGCCGAGGATACTCCATACCAGGAGCGAAGGAGCGCCAAGAATGAGCACGACGTCGAAGGCGCTCACCACAATCGTCGCGATGATGGTCCCGGCAAGTACACACTGAGCCAGCACGGCATCGGCATTCTCGAGCTCAGACCAGCGACGCAGCGAAGTAAAAAACAGAATCACGAATGCGGTTAGCAGTGCGGCCGTCGGAATGACGCCGCGCTCCGAAATGAATGCGACCCAGTCGCTGCTCGGCCACGGGTTCGCTGTCATTCCATCGTCGGTCAAGGATCGATCGCCATCAGGAGCGAAGCGCACGTATTCAACGGGCCAGTTGCCGGGACCAACACCGAACACCGGATTTGCAGCCGCCATGCGCAGTGAGTTCTTGTACTGCGCGACTCGTCCGCGGCCGCTTCCCTTCTTGTAGTCGATCATGCCGCGAGCCGAATCGAGGTAAGGCGATTCGCTGTTCCAGTTGAGCGAGTTTGGAAGAACGATCGATATCAACGCACCTATAACGGTCGCCAGGAGCATGCGCGCGAAACGACCGCCGACTTGTTGCCCGACCCAGTATTTCCGAGACGCGATGAGCGGGATCAGCAGCACGAGTGCCGACGCAGCTACGGCGAGCCATGCTCCGCGCGAACGAGATAAGACGAGCGCAGCCGCGACGAGCGCCATGCCTAGCGAGCCGAGGAGCGCGCCGATGGACCTCCGCGCGGTAACGGTGCACCACGCGAGCGTCGGCAATCCGATCGCCGCGATGTGAGCAACGAAGTTTCTGTTGCCGAAGGTGCCGCCGGGCACACGATTCGTGCTGAAGTATTCGGTGTCGAGCCCGTATGCCTGCGCCAGACAAAACGCCGCGGTGCAGACCGTGGCGATCGCGCAGGCGACAAGGATCGAGCGGTACGAGGTCGGCGCGATTGCGCGCGCACCCCAGAAGACGATGGCACCGGAGATACTGATTGCCAGTGAGCGCTGCGCCAGCCAGTGATTGGTGGCGAAGAGCGCCGACGCGATGCTCCAAAGCAGGAACAATGCGATCAATCCATCGACGACATCGAACTGAAGCGATCTGCGTTTGAGCACCAGCGCCAGCGCGACTATCAATGCAGCGGCGTTGAGAACGAGCTCCTTCGGCACGAAGTAGCGATCGAGCTCGAACAATTTGTAGGGTAGTGCGATGACGACCGCGGCGATGACGGCGATTTGTATCGCCCACCGAATGATTCGATCCATTAGAGAAATATGTCTCGATAGCGGCGAAGATAAAAAAAGGCCCCGCTCGATTGCAGGAGCGGGGCCCGAGAAGGGTCAGCTGCGCCGGAACAATGAGTGCAAGACTCCGCCGGAAACACCACGCGAGGTATTTACGCGACGGAGCTGGTCGATTTCGCCTTTGTCCAGCCAGATACCGCCACATTCAGGACACTCGTCGATCTTTACCATCTCGGCGTGTGTTTCCTTTAGATCGCCACCGCAGCGAGGACACTTGTTGTGATGCGCTTTTCGCTCGGCCTGTTTGCGCTCAGCGTCGAGCTTGACTCGCATCTCGTGAATCAGCTCGAGATTGCGTTTGCCGAAATACTCGTCTTCGTTCCTGCTCGGCTTCTCGTCAGTAGGCATGTGCGGGCCCACAATGCGCTATGGTGTTACGCTCCCAAAAAAGATATCAAGATTGATGGGCGGTGACCCGTAGGACTTTCCAACTCCAGTCCAGGCAAAAGCAGCCTTCGTCGGTAGCGAGACGATGCCGTTGTAGTCGCCAATGAATGGAGAGTAGGCCGAACCGCTCGGCACCCCGTACTGGGCAGGGTCGTAACCCGAGCGCGTCACGCGTTGTGTCGTGAACCTCGCGCCATCCGCGGTGCTGTAGCCCGCACCGTAGGTGATATCGACGAGGGTGTTGTTGGTGTAACTCCGGTCTTCAGAGATGAAGTCGATGCGCCCACTCGTTCGGTCGACGCTCATCTCAACGTTTATCCGATCGCCGGTGTTTCCGGGCGCCATCGGAATTGTCTTCCACGCAGTGGGATCAGTGATGCGTCCCTCGGGCGCGAACGACAGAAAGAGCTGTGCTCTGCCGGCGACGATGTCGGTGAAAGCAACATACAGCCGCTTGCTCACAGGATCGAAGGCGGGAACTGGGTACGAGCCCGGTCCTCTGAACGGCGTTCCCGACACATTGAAACAATACGGCGGGAAGAGACACACGGGGTTTACGAATTGGGCGAACTGAACCGGCGCGCTCCATGTTGACCCGCGATCCGAAGATTCGCTGACGTACATGACCGAGCCTTTGCCACCCTGAACTCCGTTGTCGAAAACGAGATAGGCGTGACTGCCGTCGCCATTAGTGACGATGCGCGCATCCTGGTTGGCTCTTACCGTGCTCGCGGTGATCTGCGCCGGTGTCGAGAAACTCTTTCCACCGTTGGATGATACGGCGACGTAGATCGGCGAGTTGGAGCCGTTGCCGTGGAATTGCGCCCAGGTGATGTAGATCCGTCCATCAGTTGGATCGATCCACATCGACTCATGATCCTGGAATTGTCCCGTTGAACCTTTGGTGATCCCGTTCGCGTCCCATTGCGCAACAACAGTGAGTGGGTCGGCTGCGCCGCCCTTGCGCCACGTCTTACCCCCATCATTGGACGTGCTGAGAAGCAGCCGGGCCTTGAGACTGCTCGAACCCGATGCGACGTAGGAGTAGCAGGCGTAGTAGGCGGTTCCATCCGAACCGAAGGCGACGGTGGGGTCACCTCCAAAATCGCCGGTGCCCGTTCCCGCTACTGAAGGATCGTTCGTGTATTTCGTGACGCCAGGCACGAAACCGTTCGGCACCGTCGGAGTCCAGGTTTTCCCGCCATCGAACGAGGCGTTTACCGCGCATCCGTCGTTGTAGTTCCAGTCGTTCGCCCCGACGATGAAGTTCTGGGGATTTGTCGGGTTCACCGCGATCGGAGTCTCGTTTTGCGCAGTCGTATCGTTGCCGATGTCGACTACCGTTGCGCCAGACGCGGATAGTTGCGCAGCCCGGATTTCACTCGGAGCGCTGACTTGATTCGATTGATTGTCGGAGCAGGCCGCTAAAACAGTTACAGCCAGGAGACCGAGGAGCTGGACGGGATGACGCACGGGTCTAACCTCATCAAAAGAGGAACGGGGTAAACATATTCTTCACCCCGTTTCGTATTCCGCAATCCCGGCCAACTGCTAACCGAAAAGTACCAGCTTGCGGCTGGCTGCTTTCAGCCGGCGGCTACGAGCTTCAAAAACCAAACGGCCAGCGCTTTTTGCTGGCCGTTTTCTCAGCTCAGAGCCGCAGGCCGATTGCCGCCAACCGCAAGCTGGTAGTTTTCCGTTTGTAGTTACCGCGCAAACCAATAGCTGGCCTTGACCAGGAATACATTGCTCGGCCGACCGAAGATCGCCATGGTCTCACGCCGCGTCTGGAAGTCTCCCTCGAAGGGAAGAAAGTCGCTGCGCGCCTGCTGCCAGACGAAATAGAGCGCTGATCCGGGACGATACTCCCAGCGGACTACCGCGTTGCCGCGCAGCGAGTGCGTTCGAAAATCAGGATTGTCGATGGAGAACGAAGGCGCTGCGCCCGCGCCGTCGGGATCGACAGTGTATGCGGTGATGTTTCCGGTTTGCGGATCGGCAACAGGGGTGAGCGTGCTCCCGTTGTCCTGACCGTACACGACGTAGCTCTGCGTCGCCGGTTGGGCGAGCTCCTTGAAGCGCTTGAATTTGCCCGCCGATGCGAACGGCTGCGCGTACATCTGGAAAGAAAGCATCGGCGTCAGTGTCCACTCCACACGAGTGGTCGCGGAGAGCGTGGTTTGATAGAGGTCCGCGAAGACGTAGCGCCGTCCGAACGTGCCCGTTGCGAGCGGATCGCCAGCGCTCCGCACGAACTGAATCGTGTTGTGGTAGCGTGTCAGATCGGGTGTCACTTGCACGCGGACAGAGGAGCTCGGACGAATGACAACGCCAACACCGATATCCTTTTGATAACCCTTCTTCTCATCGCCGTAGTACTGGCCAGTGAAAATGTAGGAGAGCACGGGCCGCGTATCAGTATCGAGCTCGAACCAACCACCCCACTGCGTCGGTTGACGACCAAGCGGACCGCCGCGGGTGAGGCGATCATCGATCGCACTCGGGTCGTACTCCGAGCCTGTGTAGAACGACCAGAGGTTGTTGAAGTTCAGCGTGACCTGATTGAAGAAGCTGGTCCAGAGCTTATTGCCGCCGTGATTCCAGGCGTGGTTGGTACCCGCGAACAAGTTGTAGCCGCGGAGGTATTTGCCCGGCTTCTGATTGTTGTATGACCCGCCCATCCCGACGTTGCGATAGTCGACGCGACCCATGAAGCCGAGATCGTTCACTTCATAGCCGGGGCTGATGTCCTTGAGCGTAAGCGAATACGACCAATCGCCCGACAGGTTGTAACCCAGCTTCGCCGAGTAGCCGCTCAAGGAATTGAGCGTGGTATCGACTGAGAGATAGTCGGCGTCGGGCCGCTGATAGTAGCGCGCGCTGGAGAACTGTGCATTGCGAATGACCGAGCGGGATCCCTGAATCAGCGATCGTGAAAACGCGCCCGAGATGGTCTGATTCCCCCAGCGGTTAACGAAGTCGACACTGCCGACGTCGGCGCTGGAGCGGAGCAGATTCTTGAAGACGGCGTCACTGAGATCGCGATTTACTGCGGTGCCACCGATGCTGACCACGGTAGCGCCGCCGCGGAAGTCGCGACGAACGCGGCCGACGAAATAATTGCTCAGCGGCTCGACGGGCGTTGTCGATTCCACGCTCGACGCGTCGATCACGCGCGCCTGCTCCTCAGAGGTGAGCGCGTTGAGCAAGCCGATCGTCCACGCTCCGACTTTGCCGGTCAGTTTTCCCGCGCCGATGATAGTGGTTCCGTCGGGCGCATCGACGTATTGGCCGCTGGCGAAGCGCTGCGGCGGCCGGCCGATTCTGCGTGAGTAGAAGATCTGCTGGCTGCCGTACGACGGTCCGCCCTGGATCGAGCCGATATTGAAGATGTTCGCGCCTTCAATGAAGAACGGTCTCTTCTCGGGAAAGAACGTCTCGTAAGCGGAGAGATTGACGACAGCCGGATCGACCTCGACCTGGCCGAAATCCGGATTCACGGTCGCCGTCAAAGTCAGTCCGTTCGGCAGGCCGTACTTGAGGTCCGCGCCGGCCGACGGCTTGGCGTCGTTGGCCTTGTAGAATGGATTTGCGGGATCGCCGGGAGCACGCGTCAGCTTCGTGCTCACATACGGCATGACCTCGAAGCGCCGCGGAGTCGGAATATCGACGATACCGGTGAGATCGCCTTCGTTAGAAACAAAGCCTGGATCGGTTGTCTTCCACGGCGACCAGGTATCGCGCTCATTCCGACGAGCGACGTCGCGCATCACCTGGAAACCCCAGACCCGTTCGACTCCGCGCTGAGCGCCACCAAAGCGCAGCTGCGAAAATGGAATCCGGTATTCGGCTACCCAGCCTGCCGAATCGATTCGCGTCGCAACCTGCCAGACTGCATCCCAGTTCAGATCCTCACCCGCGCGGTCGTCGTACTCGAGGACGTCTTTCTGCACGCCCTTCGGATTCACCGAGAATCGCCACGCGGTACGACGGTCGCGATACGAATCGATCATCACGTGCACCCAATCCGAGTAGATGCCGGACGCATCGCGGCGAGCGAGCTGTGCAGCGATCGAGTCAGGGCGCGAGTCGAACATTCGAACGCCGACGTAGAGCGCCTCGTCGTCGTAAAGAACGCGGACTTCGGTGCGATCGGTCGGTGTGCCTCCGACTTTCGGGTAGCTCTGCATGAAATCCGACGAGGGTACCGCCGTTTGCCAGGACGGCTCGTCCAGCCTGCCGTCGATGCTGATCGCGCCGGACGCGCGGCTCGCGCGCATGTTGCGGGCGGCGAGTACAACGTTGGACGATACAGCTGTTGTGGTTTGAGACGAACCCGCGGACGGCGCTGGGTACGTGGGATTTTGCGCGCTGAGCGCGCCGGCGTACGTCAGCGTAATCGCGACGACGCCCGGGAGAGGACGGAAAAGATTCATACTCGAACGGGTTGAGGACCGACCTGTCGAATTTTTAGACGGGTGTACCGCAGCATTGGTTCAGACAGCTTTTCGGACCAAAGGGTTGGAGGCGCCGCCGCGCGGTGCTACTTGTTTTTCGGGTTGTCCGGCTTGGTCGCGGCGGGACTGGCTTTGGTGCCGGCGAGAACAGGCTGAAGCTTCTCGAGCGCCTTGAGCTGCCGCTGCAGCTCGGTGAAATCGGGACCGGGGCCGGTGTTCAGGTGACAGGAGGCATTGCGATCGTTATCGAAATCTCGAAGCAGATTGCGCACCTGAGCCAGCTCGGTTGGAGTAGCGCGAACGGTGATCGCCGAAACGCCCGCGGGTGGCACGTAGTACGTGCTCCCGTTCGAGCGCACGTAGGGGCTGATGATCTCGCCGGCCTGCTCGGGTGTCAGGCAGGAAAGCGACATCGTTTCGGTACGGAGCATCGGCACGTTGAAGCCCTTGCCGCCGAAATCGGAGACCATGGTGTCGGCTGCAAACCAGATAGTGAGTCCAAGCGCGATCGCGGTGAGCGTCACCACGACCCGACCGATTCTGTGGCGGCGAGCGAGGGTCCCGGCAGTGCCGGCGACAGTTATCGGATCGCTCAGTGGCCGGAGGTTGTTCAGAATCGTAGCCGCCTGATACTCGCGATCGCGCAACTGAGTGAGCAGAGGACCGCAATCGGGACACGCCGCAGCATGTCGCGACACCGAGGAATCGGGGGTGAGCTCGCGCAAGGATCCCGTGGCAAGCTCTTCGAGACATTCGCGGCAGTTCATGTTGATAGCTCGCTATAAGCAGGATGGGTGGCGAGCAAACCTTCACGAATTGCTCGGCGCGCCTTGAAGAGATTGGCGCGCACCGAAACAGGGCGCATGCCGGTGCGCTCGGCCACTTCGGCGGGAGACAGGCCCTGTAGATCGATGAGATCGAAGATCTCGCGCTGGCGTTGCGGCAGTTCAGCAAAGAGCGCACGAACGACGTCGGCTGCACGCTGGCGGTCGACGCGACCGCCGGGATCAGTCGTGTACACGTCGCGCTCCGGGCGAGCGGCGGAGGAAAGAAGAAGTCGGCCGCGACGTCCGCGGGTGCGGCGCAGCTGTGTCGCGGTGCGGCGGGTGATGCGATAGAGCCACGCCTCCAGTGGGCCATCCGACCGATAGTTTCCGATCTGCCGGTATACACGCACAAAGACTTCCTGGGTGATGTCCTCCGCTTCGTCGGGATCGCGAGCGAATGTCAGCGACCAGCGGAATACTGCCGGCTGAAAACGCGTGACGAGCGATGTGAACGCGGCATCGTCACCGGCAGAGGCCAGGGAAGCCAACTGAACGTCAAGCGCGTACGCGGAGCGGTCGCGGAATGGCGCGATCTCCTCGACTCCTTCAGCGCGTCTCCGTTTCCGTCGTCTCAACATTCGGTGGCTAATATACGGTTGCACTAACGTCGCGCCCGAGCCAGCGGACACCATTTCTCCAGTTGGATCTGGATAATGATGTCACGAGACGCATCTGCGTTTACTCCGCCGACGGCGATCAGATCAGGGTGCGAATCCAGCCGCCATCGACGGCGATAGAGCTGCCGGTGATGTAACTCGCTCGCTCAGATGCGAGGAACGCAGCGAGCGCCGCAAACTCGCGCGGCTCGCCGAGCCGCCCCATCGGAATTTCCTTCTCCCAGCGCGCGTACGAGTCCTTGAGCGACGCGCCCGTTTTTTCGCTGCTCGCACGCGCCAATTGCTCGACGCGATCGGTGCGGGTGTAGCCGGGCATGATGTTGTTCACCGTGACGTTGAACGGCGCGACTTCGTTGGCGAGGGTGCGCGCGAATCCGGTTACGGCCGCGCGCAGACTGTTCGAGAGCATCAGGCCATCGATCGGCTGCTTTACCGCTATCGATGTCACGTTCAGGATCCGTCCCCAGCGCCGTTCCTTCATACCCGGCAGCAGCGCTCGGGTCAGACCCACTGCACTGTACAGCAATAGACGTGTCGCGCTCTCCCACATCTCCGGTGTGAAGCTCTCGAAGCTTCCGCTGGGCGGGCCGCCGGAGTTGGTGACGAGAACGTCGACGTGGCCGAAGGAATCGAGAGCGGTTTTCGCGACTCGGTCGATGCCTGATTGCTGAGAGACATCGGCGGCAACGTCCACAACTTTGACGCCCGACGATTTGCGAATCGCATCCGCAGTCGAGCGGAGGGCGTCTTCACCCCGCGCGCACATCACCAGGTTCGCGCCTTCCGTCGCGAGCTCCTCGGCGATCGCGCGACCGAGTCCTTTGCTGCTGGCGGCGACGACGGCGATCTTGCCGCGTAGTCCGAGATCCACTCAGCGCCTCAGGTAGTCGTCGGTTTTCGCCAGCCAGTCCTGGCGCGGCGGACTGAAGACATCGACATCGAGCGTGTCTTCGAGCGCCTCGGCTTTATGCGGAAGGTGAGATGGAATCACGAGCACTTCGCCCGCACGAACGACCAATTCCTTCTTCTGATCTTCACCGATCCAGAACTTGAGCGCGCCTTCGAGGATGTAAGTGAGCTGCTCGTTTTCGTGAGAATGTTTGGGCACGATGCAGCCTTTCTTGAGGTAGACGTGCGCCAGCATCATCCGCTCGCCGGTAATCAGACGCCGCTCGAGCGTTTCGCTCACGCGCTCCTTCTTCATCTTGTCCCAGCGATAAAACCTGACGTCCGTATCGCTCATGCGTTGCTCCTTTGGGTCAATGGCGTGCATCGCGCTGGTAGACGATCCGTCCGCCGAAGATGGTGTAGTCGATTCTGGCATCGCGAATTGTCTCTGGTGAAATTCGTGTAAGATTGCGATCGAGGATCACGACGTCTGCCAGCTTTCCAACCGCGATCGAACCCTTGTCGCGTTCCTCAAATGTCGCGTATGCAGCGTCCAGGGTGTAGGCGCGCAGCGCATCTTCCACCCCAATCTTCTGCTCCGGGATCCAGCCACCAGGATTACGGTCGTCGAGCGTACGACGGGTGACTGCGGCGTAGATCCCCTCGAGCGGCGTCGCCGGCGCGACGGGCCAGTCGCTGCCGAACGCGAGCCGTGCTCCAGTTTCCTTGAGCGAGCGAAATGCATAAGTCGTTTTGGCGCGCTCGTGGCCGATGACCTTCTCGGCCCACCGTCCATCATCGATGGCATGGTACGGCTGCATGCTCGGGATTACGCCCAACTGGCCGAAGCGACTGATGTCCTGTGGAGCGATGTGCTGAGCGTGCTCGATACGGAAGCGCCGATCTCGCGCCCCATTCTCGCGCACGACGCGGTCGAAGATGTTGAGCTGCAGGTCGATGGCACGGTCGCCGATGGCGTGAACGATTACCTGCAGCCCTGACTTGTCGGCATTCGAGGTCCACGCGTAAAGATCCTCGGGAGTGTTAACGAGCAATCCACTGTCATTCGGCGCGTCGGTGAACGGCTGCATCATGGCGGCGGTGTGCGAGCCGAGCGAGCCATCGACGAAGCCTTTCAGTCCGCCGATGCGGAGCCAAGAATCACCGCGCCCGCGCGCGGCGACCGTGTCGCGCAATCGCGCCCACGTAGCCAGTGGAACAGAAGCATAGATGCGCGTGCGCAGTTTGCCGGCGCGCCGCGCGCGCTCGAACACGGCGAGATCGGCCCACGTTCCCATGTGATCGACAGATGTAACGCCCCGCTCGTTGGCGTAAGTCATCGCTGCATCGAGGGCGCGATCGAGCATCGCTGGCCCGGGGTCCGGAACTGCCTTGTCGACGAGATCCTGCGCGTTGTCCTTGAATATGCCCGTCGGTTCATCGGACTCGCCGCGGACAATGGTCCCTCCTGATACATCGCCTCCGCTCATCGGCACGTTCGCTGCGCGCAGGGCTGCGCTATTCGCGAGTGCCATGTGTCCGTCGAGGCGGTTGATCCATACCGGATTGCTGGGTGTTACGCTGTCGATCCACGCACGCTGTGGAAGCTCGCCGCCCCAATTCTGATGATCCCAATCGCCGCCCGTGATCCAGCTTCCAGGTGGTACTGTGGCTGCGAAAGACTTTATGCGCGCGATGAATTCGGCTGGCGTTCGTGCATCGCGCAACTGCACCGATGCGAGGTTCATCCCGCCGGCCAGAAAATGTATGTGTGAGTCGATGAAACCCGGCACGACCATGCGGCCGGAGGCATCGATGATGCGAGTCGCTGGTGATGTGAGGCGGCGGATCTCGGCGGACGATCCCACCGCGAGAATACGATCTCCGCTGAGAGCGACCGCTTCCGCCCATGGCTTGGCGGAGTCCGCAGTCCACACAGCACCGTTCACTATCGCAATCGAAGCTACATGGCTATCAGGCATGCTCGCGGTGCCAGCCAGCAATAAGGTGAGAAGTAGAACGGCGCCTGCTCGCGTATGCATCCCACCTCAGCTGTTGTGGATCCGGAAAATTATCGAGACTCGAGGCGAGGCGAATCAACTCGCAGCGGCCCGAATCTCGCAACACATGTTTAGCTACATGCGCGAGATCTCACCGATCTCTTCGCGCGAATTACAGACGAACTGGCGCGAACTCAACCCGCCAAGGTTTCCAACATGTCCTCGTACTCCCGCCTGAAAAGGCTTTGTTGCGCTGCCTCCGTGTCAGTGCTTGCGGCTTGCGGAGCAGACACAATCACCAATCCGAACAACCCGCCTCCCAACACACCGCCGACTGAAGACCAGTTGTTCATGAGTGCCGCGCGCACAGCGTGGGCATTCGTTGAGAACAACACGCAGTCGGCCACCGGTCTCGCGCAGGCACACTACACGTTTCAGTACGTCACGACGTGGGACATTGCCAGCCAGATCGCGGCGACTTACGCGGCGCACGAGTTGGGCATCATCGACGACGCCACATACGACGGCAGAATCCGCAAGATACTCGGCACGCTTGGCTCGATCAGTCTGTTCGAAAACGCGGCGTTCAATCGGTTCTACGATTCGCAGACGGGGAAGATGGTGTCACGCGACTACCAGATTTCCAGCACTGGATTCGGCTGGTCGGATACTGATCAGGGTCGGCTGCTGACCTGGCTGCACATTCTGGCGGTCAAGCAGCCTCAGTACTCGTCGCTCGCGACTGCAATCGTGAACAGGCTCAACTACGCTCGATTGATTGCGAACGGCACGCTCCAGGGTTTCGACGTGACCGCCAGCGGGGCGAGAAATTCGTACGCCGAAACAGGGCTCGGTTATGAGCAGTACGCCGCCGCCGGATTCGCATTATGGGGCAAACGCGCGACAAGCTCACTTAACCCCACCGCGAATGCAACGACTGTCAACGTCCTCGGCGTACCGGTCTATGTCGACAAACGAGGTCTGGCTCGCGCGACGAGCGAACCCTACGTACTGATCGGAATGGAGACCGGCTGGTGGGCACAGCCGCTCAAAGATCAGGCGTGGCAGATTCTCACGGCGCAGCAGGCGCGTTTCGATCAGACAGGCGCGATCACGATGGCGTCGGAGGATGCTTTACCTGACCCGCCGTACTACTTCTACTACTACAGCATCTATCACAGCGGAAAGTCATTCGTGGTAGAGGGGCCAAACAACGGCGCTGTCGTTGATAAGCCGAGATGGATCAGCTCGAAAGCGACGTTCGCCTGGCGCGCGCTCTTCCCCACCGACTACACGCTCAAGGCATTCACCGCCATTCAGCCGGCGGCAATCGAAGGCAAAGGCTGGGGCGCTGGCGTGTATGAGGACACTCTCCAGCCGACTGGTGACCCGAGCTTGAACACGGCCGGCGTGATCCTCGAAGCGGCACTCTTCCACAAGCTGGGCGCGTCCTTCATCAGCGAACCAATCGGCTAAGCTCCAGGCGTCGAGATCGCTTCAACCTGACTTAACGGCGCCTATGGGCGCCGTTTTTTTTTTGGCCCTTGCTGCGCCGGGCTCGGCAAACTCGCGAGCTGTCGATCGCGTCACGCTGGGGTCGTTGGCATAAGCCCAGCAAAGAAATGTTTACTGCTGAGGTGCCCTCGGAAACATTAGGCTCGTCCTTGGATTGGCGATCAGCAGAGCTTAGCTCGGCCGCCGGCAGCGATGGATAGGCATAAGCGGGTTGGACTCCTAGTCCAACCTGACACTTTGCCCTTTCATACCCCGCCGAGCGCTCGAAGAGGTCGCTGTGACAAGCCACCTGAACGAGAGAGAGACCCAATGTCTACTGTCCGGATCGGCCTCGATCGAGCTCGGCGAACATACCGCCTCATCCCAAGCCACCAAATCGCGCGGCACACGCTGATTCTTACTGCCGTGATTGCACTCGCTGCATGCGCTGGCGACGCTATCTCGCCCGACGGCTCCGCCGACGCGAAACACAAGAAAGGTGGTAGCACCACGCCGCCACCTCCGATCACCGATCCGGCTCCGCCACCGATCCCGGTTGGGGCAAACCCAATCATCGGCGCGACGTTCTGGGTGAATCCTTACTCGAACGCGAAGCAAACCGCCGACTCGTGGCGCGCAACGCGGCCTGCTGATGCCGCGCAGATGGACAAGATCGCGCAGAACTCCCAGGCTCAGTGGTTTGGCGGCTGGAGTGGCGATATCGGAACGGCAGTCGCCAGAGCTGTCGCGACAGTAACTGGTACGGGTGCGAGACCAGTCTTCGTCGCTTACAACATCCCCCAGCGTGATTGCGGTGGTTATTCCGCCGGCGGCACCACGCCGGACGGCTACAAGACGTGGATCTCCGCGTTCGCCAACGCGCTCGGTACCAGTGGCGCGGTGATCATCCTCGAGCCCGATGCAGTCACCCAAATCGGTTGCCTGAGCAGCGCCGATCAGACGACACGCATCAATCTCTTGCAGTACGCGATCTCGGTCCTGAAAGCCAAGGGCGCGGTCGTTTACCTCGACGGCGGACACTCTGCATGGAAGTCAGCGAGCGAGCAGGCTGCGCTACTGACGAGAGCGAGCATCGCCGCGGCGGATGGGTTCTTCCTCAACGTGTCGAACTTCCAGTACACGTCGAACAGCATCAGTTACGGCAAAGCGATCTCGGCGCTGGTCGGTGGCAAGCACTTCATCATCGACACCAGCCGCAATGGCCAGGGACCGACAGCGGACAACGCCTGGTGCAATCCGCCGGGCCGCGGCCTCGGTGCGGCATCGACGACGTTCACCGCCGATCCGCTGGTGGACGCATATCTGTGGGTCAAGGCCCCGGGCGAGTCCGACGGATCGTGCAACGGGTCGCCGAGCGCTGGCTCGTGGATGTCCGACTACGCGCTTGGTCTCGCGCAGCGAAGCGTACTGTAAATCATTCTCTGAAGAACGAAACGCCGGAGCGTACAACCGCTCCGGCGTTTTTCTTTTCGCTCCACCTACAGCTTTGTCGCGAGGAAAGGATGCCCGCGAAGATTGTAGAAAGCCGCCTCCAGAATTAGCGCCGCGGTATTGAGACTCGCGTCCCCGGTCGGGCGCAGCGATCCCTCATATACTCCCGCCCCCCATCCACGTCCCGGAATCATCGCGCCCTGAACGGCCTGCACCACCGCGAGCGTGTACGCGCTTGGCAGCAACGCATGCCACGCAAACGCTGCCTTCGAGCTGAGCCAGCGCGGGCGATCAGTATAGCCGGAACTCGCGGGCGCATCGACGGTGAACGATCGACCCTGTCGATAGACGTTGTAGTAATAGAAATAGTATGGCGGGTCGGGGAGCGCGTCTTCGCTCACCATTGTCAGAGTGCCAGTGGTTTTGTACCGCGCTTCCTGAGCAGCCAGTACGCGCCAGGCCTGCTCGCGGAGCTCCGGCGAATACCAGCCGGTCTCCATGCCCATCATAATGTATGGCTCGCTGGTGACTCTTTCGTCGCCGCGCTTATCGGCGACGATCGAAACGCCGAGCACGTTGACGGGCAGCGCGTTCAAACTGGCGTCGAGCGCTTTCTCGGCGCGGTATCCCCAGAGCGCGAGACCAGCGGCCGCGTACTGCTCGTAACCGATGCGGCCCTCTGGATAAGCGCGCAGCTGTCCTGTCTGCGGATCGATGTCGCTTCCTTGCAGATAGCCGTCGACGATCATGCGCGGCATGTTGAGCCGTTTCACAATTGCCGTCGCTTGCGGCGCGAACTGAGGCTGATTGACGGCGATAATGCGCAGCCAGATCAGGAGTCGACCGATATCCGTCGTCGACCAGCCATAGCCTTTCGACGAAAGCCGCTGGTTACGATCGATCATGCGACCGGTGCGGGAATCGTACGACTTGTTGAACGCGGCGCCGTCGAACAAGTCCATGGAGCCGAGTGTGGCGAGCGCGCGTTGCATCCGCTGGTTATACGGCGCGTCGGCAATCAGACCGAGCTCATGCGCGGAATATGTAGCTGCGAGAGCACTCGCCACGTCCCACAGCGTGACGTACTGGTAAGTGTCGTGAGCGCGGGCGAGGCCCGTTGACGGCTGATAGTTGCGCTCGACGAAAGCCCACGCCGCGCGCGAGGCATTCATGAAGAGCTGTCGCTCGTCAGCGATCGCAGCGGTAGCGATGGGAGAGGTGACCAGCGGCGCCGAGTCGATGCGCGCTGGAGCAGGCTCCTGCTGCTTCCGGGTGGTGGTCGTTCGGGTAGTGCGGGAGGATTTCTTCCTGGATCGGCTTTGCGCTTCAGCCGTGCCGACCGAACCGACCAGACCAATCAATAAGAGACTGCAAACAAGGCTATGAAATCGCATTGTCAGGTTGTGGACTGCGTGACGTGGCTGGGGTATGCAGGAATTCTGCCGCCTGTCTAGGTGATTGGCTGGCAACGTCTTCGACGTCGTGAGGATGGCCAATTGTCAGTCGAAAGGGGGCGCAAAGTACGGGTAAAGGTACGAATCTGGCATACCCATTCGCGGGCTCATGCACAGATGCTGTGACGACTCCGGCCGACGAGAAATCCTCGAACGAACTGGCGATTCAGTGAGCCGAAAGCACTACTAAACCGAGAGAAGAACTATGGCACTAAACAGACATCGGAACGCGGTACTCGCGCTGGTGACATTTGCTGGACTGACGGCCGTTGCGCCCAAGGCAAGCGCACAGCTGGGTCAACTCCATCCAACCCTTTACGGCTCGACCGAGTTCGACACTCGGCACAGTCAGTTCTATCTGCTGGGACTGTACGTCGGGACGGGCGGCCTCGGCTGGTCCCCGTATTTCAACGTCAACGGATACCTTCTGCACTATCGCCCGATTCAGTCGGTCGACGTCACGTCGAACCTGAAAGCGATCTCACCGACGATCGGACTCGCTTACGCCGGACGCAACGGTGGTGTGTCCTTCGGTGGTGGCTACACCTGGGTAAGCAACGAGAACCCGGCCGCGCCCGGTGCGGAAAGCGGTGGTAAGAGCGGAGCCACGGCCAGCTTCGGTGCGTACTCCAACGGATCCGGCCGCCGCGCGATGCGCACTCAATTGCTCGCGAACTACAACTTCGGCAGCCACTACGTGTGGGCGCGCGGTCGCGCGTCGGTACCGTTCGGCTACTCAGCCAGTCACCCGGCTCGAATTGGCGCCGAGCTGGTTGGGCAAGGCGGCGGACTGAACGGCAACACCAGCAACTCGTTCCAGGTTGGCCCGACGTTCGAGTACGGATGGACGCCGAATTTCCGCACGACGCTCGCCGGTGGCTGGAAGTCGGTCGGCGGCTCTGGCCCGTCCTTCACAAGCGGCCGAGACAACGCTGCCTACGTCAAGCTGGAGTTTTCTCTGTCGCCGTGAGCGGGACTACTGGATGCCGCAGGTGAAAGCCTGTGGCATCCTGATACGCTTTCGCGACCGCCAAGACTTTCGCCTCCTCTAACAATCCGCCGAGGAAGGTGAGGGAGACCGGAGTACCGTCGTCGCGGAATCCGTTGGGAACAATGACGGCTGGATGTCCGGTGAGATTAGTCGCCACCAGCTGAGAAAGGTTGGCCGCACCAGTGGGCGTCACGATGACGTCCACTTTTCGCATCAGATCATCCCATTGCTGAATCGCCATTGTCCGCACGCGATTGGCGTTCACGTAATCGACGGCAGGGATGAATCGCGAAGTTCTGAAGGAGTTCGGCCAGTCGAACTTGCCCTGCTGGACAAGCTCTTTGTCGCGGTCGCTGCGGGTGAGCTCATCGAACGCCGCCGCGGCCTCAGCGCTCAGGATGATGCGCATTGCATCGTAGGGGACGTCGGGCAAGTCTATCTCGATGAGATGTATTCCCATCCGATGAAAAACGTCCAGCGCTGCATCGTCGAACTTTTTCGTGCCGTGCAGCGTGCGCTTCGGATCCGCGGGGTCGATTTGCGGTAGATCAAACGCTGACTTCACAAAGCCGATCCGCAGCGACTTCGGCGAGAGATGGGCGTTCCAGTGGTAATCGGCCGGAATGACTGTGTTGTCTTTGCCGTCGGGACCGTAGATCGCGTCGAGCACCATCGCGCAATCCTCGACGCTGCGGCATATCGGGCCGAGCTTGTCCATCGTCCACGACAGCGCCATGGCGCCTGTGCGCGGAACGCGACCGAAGGTTGGTCGGAGTCCCGTCGTTCCGCATCGCGTCGATGGCGATGAGATCGAGCCGAGCGTCTCGCTCCCGATGGAGAATCCGACGAGGCCGGCAGCGGTCGCAGAAGCCGGTCCGGCAGAGGAGCCGCTCGAGCCCTGGTCGATCTTCCAGGGATTTTTCGTCGTCGCGCCGAACCAGATATCGCCCTGCGCGAGCTCGCCGAGGGTGAGTTTGGCGACGAGAACGGCGCCGGCTTCATCGAGCCGTTGGACGACGGTGGCGTCGGTATCGATGACCTGGTCCTTGAATGGTCCCGCGCCCCAGGTCGTCTTGTAACCGCGGACCGCCAGTAGATCCTTGGCGCCCCACGGAATCCCGTGTAGTGGACCGCGGTAGTGGCCGCGCTTGATCTCCGCATCGGCAGCAGCAGCCTGCTTGAGCGCGCGCTCTTCGGTGAGTGAGATGACGCATCGCAAAACCGGATCGTACTTCTTGAGTCTCGCGAGATACATCTCCGTCAGCTGCGTCGATGTAACGCGACGATGCCGCACCAGCTCGGAGAGCTCGGTGACGGGAAGAAATGCCAGCTCCTCCAGATCTGCCGGTACTGCGCGCGCCGCTGTCTTGCTGCGCACCATCGGCCGATGCACAGGGGGCGCGATCTTCCTGCCCGGGGGCACCGGATCGAATTTGATCGCCGGGCTCACTGAATTGTCGAGCGGGATTTTGTGCAGCGCCTCGATACGCTGCTCCTGCTGTTTCAATCCGTCGAGCATCAGCTCGCGTTCCTGCTGATCGAAGTGCAGACCCGCGACTTCCTCCGCACTGGCGATGGTGTCGACGGTGATATCAGCACCGCTACTGAGCTTGGCCCACAGCACACCCGGAAACAGCGTCGAGCCGAGGCCGACTCCAGAGAAGTAGGACATGAACGAGCGACGATCCATTCTGGCACCTCTACGATTGCGGACTCTGTACCGAGGACTGGCCGTGCGGCCACCCCACTAATGGCATTTTGAAGTAACGGGTTCCGAGTTGCCAGTAGCACTGTTCCCTGTTGCCTGTTGACTACGGTTCGAAACCGTTCGAAGTGGCCTATGGTAAAAACAAAAAACATAGGCAACGGCACCTAGCCGTTGCCTTTCCTTTACGCCGGGCAGAAGGGTTAAATGCGCAGTTTACGGGGAACAGGCAACCGTGCTACCGACAACCCGGAACGCGTTACTTCAGATCACCAGTTGTAGGGCAGCCGCACGGCCAGTCCGGACTTCGGAGTCCGCAGCCTTAGATCTGAGACTTGGAGTACGCCGCTTCCCCATCAAACTCCTGCAGCTTCTCGACGTGCATCCAGCGGTGGGAGCGGCCGACGGTGGAGAGCAGTGACAGGATCTCTTCGTCGCCGAGGCGCTCGACGCCGTCGCGGAGCACGAAACGACAGCGGTAGTGGTCGACGAGCGAAACTTTGCGACCGCTGGAAGGGAACACGATAGCGCCACGGTTGGTGATCATCTCCAGCCTGAGTGGCAGCGATGACATCGACTCATCCAGCTCCGACGCGAGCTGTTCGGGCTCGAGCGTAGACTCGATGTAAACGTCGAGGCCGGTCAGTCGACGGCCCTTGGCGGGCACCGCGTTTACACCTGGGTGGTACGGCGGGAGATCGACGCGTGTGTATTTCTTCGGCGGACTGAGCTTGGAAGTCTTGCCGAGATTTGAAATCACCGCCTGGGTGAACTCAGTCGTCGTAGCCGGTTTTGCACTTCCCATCATGTCGCTGGTGCGAATGCCGCTCTCGAGCGTAACGAGAACTGCCTGCTCGACATCGTTGGCGGCGTTTCCTTCGCCGATGTGCCTGAGCATCATCGCCGCACTGAGAATTAGCGCGGTGGGATTGGCTTTGTTCTTCCCGGCGATGTCAGGCGCGGAGCCGTGCACGGCTTCGAAGATCGAGACGTCGTTGCCGATGTTCGCCGATGGAGCGAAGCCCAGTCCGCCGGTGAGACCGGAAGTCAGATCGCTGAGGATATCACCGTTCATGTTGGTGGTGACGATGACGTCGAACTGCTCCGGTCGCATCGCCAGCTGGTGCGCCGCGTTGTCGATGAGAATGTGCTTGGAGGTAATCTGCGGATATTGCGGCGCGATTTCCTCGAAAGTGTGCTGAAGCAATCCTTCGGTGAGCTTCAGGATGTTGGACTTGGTGGCGCAGTGCACGGACTTGCGGCCTTCCGCGACAGCGTAGCTAAAAGCGAGCTTCACGATCTTCTCGCAGCCTTCGCATGAGATCAGCTTGAGACTCTCGGCCACGCCAGGCGTCTGCATGTACTCGATGCCGGCGTAGAGATCTTCGACGTTCTCGCGGACGATCACGATGTCGAGCGCGCGGCCGGTAAACGCAGTTTGAACGCCCGGCAGCTCGCGTACGGGGCGAATGTTGCCGTAAGTCTCGAACAAGGCGCGCAGCGTTACGTTGGCGCTGCGATTCCCGTAGCCGATTGGGGTCTCGAGAGGGCCTTTCAGCACGACTTTATTGCGTTCGATCGAGTCGATTGTCTCTCTGGGAATGCCGGTGGCGATCCCTTTCTGGAAGACTCGGGCGCCGGCTTCGCATTTCTCGAACTCTACGGAAACACCGGTTGCCTTTATGATGGCGAGGGCGGAATCAACGACTTCCGGTCCAATCCCATCACCCGGAAGTGTTGTTATCTTTCGTTTTGCAGGTGTCATCAGAGGAAGTTAATCCCTCTGCGAAGTCTTTTTGCGCGCGTAGCTCAGTTGGATAGAGCGTCGGCCTCCGGAGCCGAAGGTCGTGGGTTCGAATCCCGCCGCGCGCATCCCTTTTTCTAGATCGCGACGCGGGTCAGTCGGCGGCGAATCCTCACGGCGACTTACGCTCGCTCGGGCGGAGCCGCTAACTACGCTCCCTCGCTCCGCTCGGTCGCGCGTCTCCTGGTCGCTCGCTGAAAGTCGCCTTAGAGGGTCCGCCGCCTCCTTCCCCTCTCTCGCATCTACCATGGTTGCGCGCGACGAGTTCTCACTTCGCGCGATTAGCGTTTGTTAGAGAGTCCAGGAGCGATTGGCGGCGCGTGCTGTCGACGAGGTGGCCGTTGAAGATCACGGCGTTGATGCGGCGGACGTTGTTGATATTGGTGAGCGGATTGGCGTCGAGCAGGACGAGATCGGCGCGTTTGCCCGCGGTGACAGTTCCGAGGGTGTCGGTGGCGTTGAAGAAGCGCGCGGGATTTATGGTCGCGGCGCGCAGAGCCTGAATAGGGGTGAAGCCATCGGCCACCAGACGCTCGAGCTCGTCGTGGAGAGAGAAGCCGGGTATCATCGGACCGTATGGTCCGGTGTCGGTGCCGGCGAGAAATTGCACCCCCTGGTCACGACAGATTTTGATCAGACGCGCGCGAGTCTCGTAAAGCGAGATGCTCGCATTGTTGCGGGCGGCACGTGAGAAGCGCTCGGCGGGCACCACGTACTGCGTCATATCGCGCACCGACTGTGGGACGTAGTTGAGTCGCGGATCCGTCAGGAGCGAGCGACTGAGCGGCATCAGGGTCAGGTAAGCAGTGAAGTAGGTCGTCGGAGTCAGCCACACACGACCGCTGGCCAGCGATGCGCACAGCGAACGCGCGCGAGACGGGCTGAACGAATCTGCGAGCCGTCGTTGCCACGAATGGGTGAAATGCTTCATCAACCCTTCGGAGCCGGCGGTGACGTTTGCCCATTTGCTGACGGAGTCGATCAGATGCCGATCACCCGAGGCGAAGAGAAGCAGGCCCGACCACCCGCTGCCCATGTGTTCGATGCTGCGCTGACGGGCGCGAACGGCGTCGATCGGATCGACGGCGACGGGCAAGTGTCCGGCGATATATGACCCACGCGCGCGAGCCTCGGCGGCAACGGCGAGATAAGCTTCGCGGCTCAACCAGTCGTGCACTTTGATGAAGTCCACGCCGCGATCGAGCAAAGAATCGACGACGCGCCGGCCCTGGGGCGCGGTCACGACGCGGGCGAGACGCGAATCGGTGTCGGCAACTGGCCCGGTTAGAATCGGACCCGACGCAACGATCGTTGGCCGCAACATTCCGGCGGGCGGCGGACGCTTCCACTGGCGCACCCGCGCGAGCAGTCCACCCATGTCACGCACCGCGGTCACTCCGGCGGCAACCGACAAAGGGAAGAACCACGCTTCGGTGGTATCGATGTGGACGTGCATGTCCCACAGGCCGGGAATCAGGAACTTGCCACGCCCGTCGATGACTGTGTCCGCTGGCGGCGGTAGCGCGGTACGCGGCGCGCGATCAACACTCACTATGCGATTATTGCGAATCACGACGCGCATCGGCGCGCGGACAACTCCCCGCACGACATCGACAACGCCGACGCCATCGATGATGAGAGTCGATGCGGCCTGTGGCGGGGGTGCGTGTGCGCCGAAGCTGCGGAACGCGGCAACGCTGAGCAGAGCAATCAATCCGACTAAACCGCTCAGCGCTTTCATCTACCTACGCTGTTTTGAGCGCTTGCTCGATCTCTGTCAGAGACTTGCGAGCGTCGCCGAACAACATCCGCGTCTTCTCGTGATAGAAGAGCGCGTTGTCGATGCCAGCGAAGCCGTGGCCCATGCTGCGCTTGAGCACGATGATGTTCTGCGCGCGATCGACGTCGAGTATCGGCATGCCGTAAATGGGACTCGATGGATCGTCGCGCGCGGCAGGATTCACAACATCGTTGGCGCCGACGACGAGCACCACATCGGTCTGCGGAAACTGCCCGTTGACCTGGTCCATCTCCAGCAGCTGGTCGTACGGCACGTTCGCCTCGGCGAGCAGCACGTTCATGTGACCGGGCATCCGACCCGCGACCGGATGGATCGCGTACTTCACGTTGACGCCCCGCTTCTCGAGGTCCGTCGCCAGCTCGCGTACGGTGTGCTGCGCCTCGGCAACCGCTAAACCGTAGCCAGGCACGACGACGACGTTGCGCGCGTAAGCAAGCGCGATCGCCGTATCCTCGGGCGTGGTCTGCCGCACGGTACGAGCGACGGCGGCCGCCTGACCGCCGGCATCGCTGCTTCCTGCCCCGAACGCGCCGAAGAGCACGTTCGCCACGGAACGATTCATCGCCGTGCTCATCAACAGCGTCAGCAGAGTTCCCGATGCGCCGACCAGAACTCCGGCGACCACCAACATCTGATTGTGGAGCACGAAGCCGGTTAGCGCGGCCGCGAGACCGGTGAGCGAGTTCAAAATCGAAATCACTACCGGCATATCGCCGCCACCGATCGGCAGCACGAACATCGCGCCGAGGAGGAGCGCGGCACCAAACAGCAGCCACATCGTCGATGTTGGTGCGCCGGTGACGACCATGACAGCGAGCACGATCACGGCCAGCATCACCAGTCCATTGACCACGCGCTGCAGCGGGAATTGAAGCGGCTTGCCGGGCAGAATCTCCTGGAGCTTCCCAAACGCGATGATGCTGCCGGTAAACGAGATCGCACCGATCGCAGTGCCGAGCACGATCGATGTCGCTTCACCGACACCGATCACCTCACCGTGACCGGCCAATCGCAGATATTCGGCGACGGACACGAGGGCGGCGGTCGCGCCGCCCATCCCATTGAACAGCGCCACCATTTGCGGCATCGCCGTCATCTGCACGGTGCGGCCGAAGTAGATGCCCATCGCCGCTCCGATCAGTGTGCCGATGGCGATGGTCCAGAAGGAGATTATCTGGCGGTCGATCAGCGTCGCCGCGAGGGCGAGCGCCATGCCGATCGCCGCGAGCCGATTACCAGACCGCGCGGTCGCCGGCGAGCTCAATTGCTTGAGGCCGAAAATGAAGAGCACAGAGGCAACGATGTAGCTGACCGCTATCACCGATGCGCGGAAATCAAGCACTCTTCTTGTCTCCGGACTGCGTCGGCGCCGGTTGGCGGCGTTTGAACATCTCCAGCATGCGGTCGGTTACCACGAACCCACCGAACACGTTTGCGGCTCCGAAAACCACCGCGATGAAGCCGAGCGCCTTGAGCAGCGGAGTGTCCGCAGAGCCAGCAATGAGGAAGGCGCCAAGCACGACGATGCCGTGAATCGCATTCGTGCCGGACATCAGCGGCGTATGCAGCACTGAGGGCACGCGGCTAATCACCTCGAAGCCGACGAAGATCGCCATGATGAAGACGTAGATGCCGAGTACGAGCTCCGGGCTCACTTGGTAGCTCCCGCTGTTTGGGTGAGCGGCGCCATGCCGAGGCGTTGACGAGTGACCGCGTTTCGGACTTCACCGCCGGCAACGATTGTCACCGCATCGATGATGTCGTCACCGAAGTTGAGATTGAGCTCACCCTTTGGCGCCAGCAGCGCTATGAGCGCGCCGAGGTTCTTGGCGTACATCTGGCTGGCGTGATAGGCGAGATCGCTGGAAATGTGCAGCGGAGCGATGATGGTCACGTCGTGACGGGTGACTGATTCACCAGGGACGGTGAGCTCACAGTTGCCACCTTGCTCGCCAGCCAGATCGACGATCACCGATCCTGGGCGCATCGCTCGCACTGTTTCGGCGGTTAGTAGCAGCGGCGCCGGACGTCCCGGAATCAGCGCGGTAGTGATGATCACGTCGGCCTGTTGCGCGCGCTCGTGGATCAGTTCCTTTTCGCGCTGGATGTGGCGAGCGCTCAGCTCCTTCGCGTAGCCGCCGGAATCCTGAGCGTCCTCGACGTGCATATCGAGCTCGACGAATGTCGCGCCAAGACTCTGCACCTGCTCTTTCACCACGGGGCGCGTGTCGAATGCCTCGACGACGGCACCGATACGACGGGCAGTCGCGATCGCCTGCAATCCCGCGACTCCGGCGCCGATGACAAGAACTCGCGCCGGCCGAACTGTGCCGGCCGCGGTCATCAACATTGGGAAGAACTTCTGCAGCGCGTTGGCAGCGAGTAGAACTGCCTTGTAGCCAGCGACGGTGCTCTGAGAGGAAAGCGCGTCCATCATCTGAGCGCGAGTCGTGCGCGGCACCAGCTCCATCGTCAGGGCAGTGATGTTCCGCTCGGCGAGCTGCTGAAACAACGCGGGATCGGCGGCTGGTTGCAACAGCCCGATCAGCACAGTGCCATCTCGCAGCATGTCGAGCTCGGCCTCACCGCTGGACTCGTCACGACCCGGGCGCTGTACCTTGAGAATCATCTGCGAGTTGGCGTAAACCTCGCTCGACGACTCGACGATCTCAGCGCCGGCGTCGCGGTACGATTCGTCCGTAAAGCCCGCGCGGAGTCCGGCGTCGTGCTCGATGGCGACACGATGGCCGGCGCGGGTGAGTTGGGTCACTACTTCGGGGACCAGTGCGACGCGCCGTTCTCCGGACGCGATCTCGCGCGGGACGCCGATCAGCATTCGCTAATGATATTGGCAATCATGTTCGCCAATAAAATAAGCAGTCCCGAAACTCCATGTTTATATTCGCTCCATGCCGCACCATTTACACTGGCGGGAGCTGAAGGGCGGAATCGTGGCGGTCGTGGTGCTTTTTGCGATCGTTTTCTCGGTTCTTGCGTTCGCGCGGGTCGGCGGGCTCCACGGCAAAAAGGTGACCCTGTATGTGGTTACCGACGAAGCGCCGGGTGTTTTGGCGGGCACCGAGGTGTGGCTGTCAGGTGAGAAGGACGGGCTGGTTAAAGAAATCACGTTCCGCCCTCCGGGCACCGACACCCTGCAGCGGCTACTGATCAAAACCGACTTCCTGAAGAAGGCGCTGCCCCACGTACGACGCGACTCGTACGCACAGATTCGCGCCGGCGGAACGTTGATCGGCACACCGATCATCTTCATCTCGGCGGGAACGGCCGCCTCACCAGGCCTGAAAGACGGCGACACATTGCGCACGCTGCCGCTGGCGGGGATTGGCGCGATCGCCGAGGGCGCTGCGAAGCTGATTCCGAGTGTCGGCAAGCTGGTCGCGACGGCCAAGGAAGTCACCAGAAAAACCAGCGAGCCGGTGGGAACCCTCGGCAACATCCGCGCGAATGGGCTCCCTGACCTGCCCGATGTAACGGCTGGTATCTCGAGCCTCAACGAACGGGCGCGCGGCAACGGTGCAATCGCAAGTGCGCTCCGCGGAGACCTGCAGGTTCGAGCGTCACACGTAATTGCAGCGGCCGATTCGGTGCGTCGGTTGGTCGCGTCGAATCGGGGCAGCATCGGTCGTTTCAGAAAAGACTCGACGCTTGCCACCAAGGCAGCGCACGTGCTCGCTCAGCTCGACACCCTGCGCGCGCTGGCGACGAGCCCGCTTGGCACCATCGCCGCGGTTCATTCCGACAGCGTCCTCGCCCGCAAATTGACTGAGGAACGCGAGCTGATGGCAGCTTTGATGAGAGACATCAAGAGCAACCCCAGGCGGTACATAGCACCCTGAGCTTGACCGTTTTTTTTTCGACGTTTACTTTCGGTTGAAATTGGTACCCCGCCGCACTTTCCGGCCGCACTTTCCCTCCGCACCTTACCGTTCCGCTCCTCCCCGCGTCTTCCGCAACCGCCCACTGATTCATTCGGGCGCCCGCATCACCACCCGCGCGTCAGCGTACCCTCATCATCCACATCTCGTGGACATCGCCGAGCTAAAGCGAAAATCAGTCACTGAGCTACAGGAGATGGCCGACGGTCTCAAAATCGACGGCTCGGCTGGGCTCAGAAAGCAGGATCTGATTTTCCAGATCGAACAGAATCTCCTCGACACCGACATCATGCTGCACGGTGATGGCGTGCTGGAGATTTTGCCCGAGGGATACGGGTTCCTGCGCAGCCAGGACTGGAGCTATCTGCCCGGTCCCGACGACATCTACGTCTCACCCTCGCAGATCAAGCGCTTTGGCCTGAGGACCGGCGATGAGGTTCGCGGCCAGGTGCGACCGCCGAAACCATGGGAGCGCTATCTCGCGCTGTTGAAAGTCGAGAGCGTCAACGGCGAGGATCCCGAGAAAGCGAAGGATCGCATTCCGTTCGACAATCTGCGGCCGCGATATCCCGACGAGCGTCTGCGCCTCGAAACCAAGGACGGCGATCTCAGCATGCGCGTGATGGACCTCATGGCGCCGATCGGCAAAGGTCAGCGCGGCCTCATCGTGTCACCGCCGCGCGCGGGCAAGACCATCCTGCTACACAAGATGGCCAACGCCATCGCTGAAAATCATCCGGAGGTCACCATCATCGTGCTGTTGATCGATGAGCGGCCGGAAGAAGTGACGGAAATGATCGCCAGCACGATCCGAGCTGAAGTCGTGAGCTCGACGTTCGACGAAGGCGCGCCGCGGCACGTGCAGGTGGCGGACATGGTACTGGAGAAGGCGAAGCGACTGGTCGAGAGCGGCAAGGATGTCGTCATTCTGCTGGATTCGCTTACGCGATTCGCGCGCGCGCACAATACCGTCGCTCCACAGTCGGGAAAGATTCTGTCGGGTGGCGTCGATGCAACGGCCCTCCACAAGCCGAAACGATTTTTCGGATCGGCACGCAATATCGATGAGGGCGGGTCGCTGACGATCATCGCGACTGCGCTGACTGAGACCGGGTCGCGGATGGACGACGTGATCTTCGAAGAATTCAAAGGCACCGGCAACATGGAGCTGGTGCTGGATCGTAAAATCGCGGATCGGCGCATCTACCCGGCGATCGACATTTTCAGGTCCGGCACGCGTAAAGAGGAACTGCTCCTGACGCAGGCGGAGCTGAATCGGTCGATCCTGCTGCGCCAGTTCCTCGCAGACCGCCCCGAGGCGGAGGCAATCGAATTCCTGTTGCGACAGATGGCGAAGTCGAAAAACAACAAGGAATTCTTCACGCAGATGGCGCAGGGATAGCGCTGACGTGAATACCGCGCTGGGTCGGACTCTCGCCATCGACTACGGTCGAAAGAGAATCGGCCTCGCGATCAGCGATCCGCTTGGCATTATCGCCTCGCCGGCGGGCTACATCGAGCGTCGCGCAGGAAAGCGACCACCGATCACAAAAATCATCGCGCGCGCCACCGAGCTCGAGGCCCGGGGGTATCTAATTGGGCTTCCGCTCGACGGAGAGGGCAACGAGACGGATTGGACGGCAGAAGTACGCCAATTTGGCGCTGAAATCGCGAAACGTACTGGTATGCCAGTTCGTTTCTATGATGAACGGTTTACCACTGCAGCCGCGCTACGGACGGTTAAAGAGATGGAGCAGTCGGCGCGCGGCAGGAAAGGTGATGTAGATGCTCTTGCAGCAGCGATTCTCCTACAACACGCACTCAATGCGTCGACGTGAGATGCGCACCGCGTTTATCGCGGCGTGCGTATTTGTCGCGGCGTGTACTGGAGAGCCGCACGGAGCGCCGGTTCGGGTAATCATTCCGCGTGGTGCCAGCTTCGGACAAGCCGCGGATTCGCTGTCGCACGACGGCGTGATCGGCTCGGCGAAGCTGTTCACGCTGTATGGCCGAGTGGTGGGCGGCGACAGAAACATCAAGCCGGGCACCTACCTGCTCAAACACGGCACGCCGTGGAATTCCATCATCGACGCCCTCAATGGCGGACACGGGCTCGTGAACACGGTCACCATTCCAGAGGGCTGGACGATTTCCCAGATCACGCCCGCCCTGGCAAAGACGTTGAAGGTGCCGCCAGAGTCGGTGACCGCCGCGGTGCGCGACACAGCCTTGCTGGCGCGACTCGATGTCCCCAATCCGACACTTGAAGGCTACCTGTTTCCCGATACCTACGCGTTCCCGATCGGCACGACGGCGCGGCAGGCAGTGCGCGAGATGGTCTATTCGTTCGAGCGCCGCTGGAAACCGTCATGGGATTCCGCAGCGCTGGCGATGAAAATCAATCGCAATGACCTCGTGACAATGGCGTCGATTGTCGAGAAGGAAGCGAGATTGCCGGAGGAACGGCCAGTCATCGCCGCTGTCTATTACAACCGGCTCCGCAAAGGCATGCTGCTGCAGGCTGATCCAACGGTTCAATACGCGCTCGGCCATCACGTCGGCCGGGTGCTGTACAAGGATCTTGCGATCAATTCGCCGTACAACACCTACGTTAACAAGGGACTGCCGCCGGGTCCTATCGCCTCGCCCGGTGTGGCGAGTCTGGCGGCGGCAGCGAATCCCGCCAACGTCCAATACCTGTACTTCGTCGCCAGCCACGACGGGCACCACGAATTCCGGATGACGCTCGAGCAGCACGCAACCGCGGTTCGCCAGGTTCGGGCCGCGATGCCGAAGAAGCCTGCGCCTCGGTTATTGGCGATGGCCGATCCAGCACCGAAAGCGTCAACGTCGCGTGTGACCTCGTCGAAGGCCGCTCCGACCCGGACGACGAGCACTGGCAGCAAATCGACGAAGGCAGCGACGACGAAAAAAACGGCCAGCACTGCAAAATCGACGAGCAAGACTCCGGCAAAATCGACGACCAGAAAGTCGACTACGACATCGACCAAGAAACACGTCAGCGGAACTGCTTCCAGCCGATAACAGAAATGTTTGATCCGCACATCCTGCGTCTCGTCGCGATAACCGACGACGCCGAGGATCGCCGCGCCTCACTTGTCGACCGCGTTGGTGCGGCTGTGCGCGGCGGGGCGACGAGTGTGCAGGTGCGTCTGAAGACGGCGTCCCCGCGAGAAGTCGTCGAGATTACCAGGTCGATCATCGCCAGCGTCAAAGTCCCGGTAATTGTGAACGACAGAGCGGACATCGCGCTCGCGGCCGGGGCCGCTGGAGTTCACGTCGGCGAAGCGGACCTGCCCGTCGAAGCGATACGCAGGTTCGCGCCGTCGGAGTTCATCATCGGCGCTTCGCTAGGCAGTGACGCAGAGCTGCCGAACGCGAAGAACGCGGACTACGTGGGGATCGGACCTGTCTTCGGCTCAGACTCGAAGAGCGATGCGGGGAGCGCGATCGGTGTTAATGGATTCGAGCGACTGAAAGCGCTCGTCGATCACCCAGCGGTTGCAGTCGGCGGTATCACGGCGGATCGGGCGATGCAGATCGTGATGCACGGCGCTGCCGGTGTTGCGGTGATCAACGCCATCTTCAGGGCTGACGATCCGGAGCAGGCGACCCGAGAGATCGCGTCCGCCATCGGAAAGTAACGTCGGGCACTGATTCTCTTTCGCCGCGGCGCCGTTTTTCGCCGGCGCGACGAGGCGCGTGAGCGCGACGCATTGCCTGCTCGATCTTGGCGATGACGGGCCTGCTCAGAAACAAGTCGACCAGCTCCGGATCGAACTGGGTTCCCCGCCCTTCACGGATGGCAGCGATCGCCTCGCCCAGACTACGTGCAGCGCTGTAGCGCCGGCGGTGAGTGATTGCGTCGAAGCTATCGGCGATGGTGACGATTCGCGCCTGCAGCGGAATTCGTTTCGCCTTGAGCCCGCGCGGGTATCCTTTGCCGTCCCAGCGCTCATGGTGAGCCGCGACGCCCTTCCCCAAGTCGGGGTAGAATGCGCTCAGGGGATCGAGAACTTCGGCACCGCGCTGTGGATGGGTCTTCACCGCGCGTCGCTCCTCCGGAGTCAGCTTGGCGTCTTCATGGAAGATGTCGGTGAGCGCGCCGTGCAGCTTGCCGATGTCGTGGAATAACGCGACGCGCTCGACGCTGCGCAGCGTATGCTCGTCGAGTCCGGCGGCATCGCCCAGGATCAACGCATAGGACGCGACGCGACGCACGTGCCGGCCCGTTTCCTCATCGTTGGCGTCGATGGCGTTGAGCAACGTCTCCATCGTCGCCGCGCTGAGTCGCTCGGCTTTGGTTCGCGCGGTGTGCTCGCGATAGAGGAGGCCACCGGCGGCGATCGAGACTGAGACTGGAACGATTTCGCGCATGACTATGCGTTTCGCAAGAAATGTACAGTTCGCAAACGACGCCGACCGCCTTTGATAAATTGACACATGACCGTAGCGAGGGTGAGCGCCAAGGGGGCGAAAAGGTGGCTGGCCGGACACCCGTGGATCTATCGAAGCGATGTCACGGAACGCCCGGTAGTGGAAGCCGGCGCCGTCCTGGTTCACGACAACCGCGGCAAGCCGCTCGGCTGGGCGCTGTGGAGCCCGCGATCGGAGATCTCGTTACGGATGCTCGACCACAATCCCGACGCAGTGATCGATCAGGCCTGGTGGGACGACCGCGTCGCGGCCGCGATTGCCCGGCGGGTTCCGCTCGAGGATCACACCAACGCCATGCGGCTCGTACACGGAGAAGCGGACGGCTTGCCGTCGTTCATCTGCGATCGCTACGACCAGTGGCTGGTGGTGCAGTTCATGAGCGCCGGACTCGAGCGATTCAGAGAGGAGATACTCAACTCGCTGCGCTCACTGGCCGAACCGGCGGGGATCCTCGCGCGCAACGATGTTCCGTTGCGGACTAAAGAGGGATTACCGCGTGAGACGGTGGTGCTGGACGGAGATGTGCCGCGTGAGATCGAGGTGCACGAGTACGGAATAAAGTTTCTGGCCGCGCCGTTCACCGGACAGAAGACTGGCGCGTTCCTGGACCAGCGTGAGAATCGACACTTCGTTGGCACGGTGGCGCGTGGCCGGGCGCTCGACTGCTTTAGTTATCACGGCTCGTTCGCGCTGCACCTGGCGCGGAAGGCAACGCACGTCACCGCGCTCGATTCATCCGGCCCGGCGCTGATGCGAGCCGCCGAGAACGCAACGCGTAATTCGCTCAGCAACATCTCGTTCGTCGAGGCAAACGCGTTTGATTTTCTTCGCGAGAAAGAGCGAGAAGGTGTGACGTTCGACACGATCGTTCTCGATCCGCCCGCATTCGCCAAAACGAAAGGCGCATTGCCTGGCGCGCTCCGCGGATACAAGGATGTGAACATGCGCGCGATCAAGCTGTTGGCCCCGGGCGGACTTTTGTACACAGCGAGCTGCAGCTTCCATCTGACGAAGCCGCTGTTTCTCGAGATGCTGCAGGATGCCGCGGCCGACAGTGGCCGTCGCGTTGCGATTCGCGCGCTGACCGGACAGCCGCTCGATCATCCGGAAGTCCTAACGATTCCGGAGACGGGATATATCAAAGGAGCGTTGCTCGAGGTTATGGACTGAACGGCTAACTGAAAAATACCAGCTGGCGGCTGGCGGCTTTCGGCTGGCTGCTTCGAGCCTATTGCGGGTTTCGAAAACGCTCGGAGCCGCAGGCTGAGAGCAGCAAGCCGCCAGCTGGTAGTTTTCAGTTAGTCGTTAGCCCGTTTGACAATCCGGACAGAAATACGTCGACCGTCCCGCCTGCACGATCCGCTGGATGGTTCCTCCGCAGCGCCGGCATTCCTGGCCTTCGCGATCGTAAACCGCGAAGCGGCTGCGGTTGTGGGTCTCGGTGTAGCGACCGGGACGGCGACGACGCGGGCTCAGGACGAGCTTGATCGCGTCGACGAGCCTGGTCAGCACGTCGACGGTCATCGTCGACGATGCCGATCGGGGATCGATCTGCGCTTCCCAGAGCGCTTCGGCTGCGTAGATGTTGCCGAGGCCAGCGAGTACTGCCTGGTCCATCAGCGCCGGCTTGATCGGAATCTTGCGACGCTGCAGCACTGCACTGAGATATGCTCCGTCGAGATTCGGATCGCTCGCCTCGCGTCCGAGCTTCGGCAGCGACGACGTGCCTTCGCGGTCGAGCGTGATCGTCGAAAGCGCTCGCCGATCGACGAGGGAGATGCGCGTGTTGTCAGTGAGCTCGATCACCGCGCGGGCGAAACGATCGAGTGGATCGTCGGTGGTGCCGATCTCCCAGTCGCCGTTCATGCGAAAATGGATGACGATGGTGTCGCCATTATCGAGCCTCAGCAGCTGGTGTTTGCCGCGCCGCTCGATGCTCTCGATGCGCCGGCCTTTCACGCGCCGCGCGCTGCCTGGGGTAAATCTCTTCTTTAGAGACGGATGAATCGGGCGCACGGCGGAGATCGTTTTTCCGAGCGCGGCTTTGGCTAACGCACGCGCTGCTCGTGCGACTTCGGGTAGTTCAGGCATCGCTCCTGCGTCTCATATCGGACCTAAATCTATTGATGGGACAGCGATTGCAGCCGCAAATACCCCGATTTAGTTTGCAACCGAGCCCGGTGAATCCACCGAATCAAGATTCGAAGCTCGACATCCTGCTGCCCCAAGCAGCGCGCGCCACACGATCCGGCGCCCTCGAACTCTAGAAAAAAACATGAAACCTTTACGCGTTCTCGTCCTCAACGACAATAAGGCCGACGGAGATCTGATCGAGCAGCAGCTGTCTGCTGCTGGAATGACAGTCGACAGACCGACGGTCGCCTCGTCGGACTCGTTCAAAACTTTGCTCGAAGAGATGCAACCCGACGTCGTGTTGTCGGACTACAGCGCGACGGCATTCAGCGCCTGCGACGCTCTCGATGTGCTGCGGTATCAGAGTCCCGCGACGCCACTCATCGTGGTGACCGAATCGATCAATGGGGTCTCCGCCGTCTCGTGTCTGCGCAACGGTGCCGAAGACATCGTGATAAAGAAGAACATCTCGCGACTGCCGACGGCGATCACGACCGCGATCGACAGAAGGCAGCCACTCAGCAAACTGACCACGCGCCAGGTCGAGGTGCTGCGTCTGGTCGCCGAGGGTCATCGCACGCGCGAAATCGCGGACAAGCTCAGCCTCAGTATCAAGACAGTCGAGAGCCACCGAGGTGAGCTGATGAAGCGACTGGGGATGCACGATGTGGTGAGTCTTGTGCGTTACGCGTTGAGAGCTGGCCTGGTTGCACTCGCACCTTAGATGAACTGGGGCGCGGAACTGTAGTTCCTTGTTCAGCTTACACGAGTAGGCCACGGCAGAGCTAGCACAAAGTTGCTCTTGCGCGTTTTCCACATTCGCCTACTTTAAACACCTGGCTAGAGCACGTTTCCTCTGCCCAGCGCTGCATGACGCAACAAAATCCTCGGTCTCTCAAGCACGAATACGAGCTGTTTGTGGAGAACGAGATCGAGAACTACAAAGACTCGGTATCGAGGTCCGCCCTTCTCAAGATTGGCGATGAGGCGGCCGCGTCCCTGCGAGCGAGTGAGCAGCTATTGATGGATGAGCTGCTGCTGTGGGCCGAAGTAGATCGAATCATTCGCAAGCGTCTGCGCATTCCTTCCTATGCGACCTGGCGAAGAAAGCGACTCAAAATGCTGGAAGAGTATCGTCGTCCTGAGCACTGGGGGATCAGTCCGGACGGCGCGCTCGCGCGCGAGGTGCACCCGCCGGCCGAATCCAAAGTTCTGGTCGCGGGCGGAGACATCGATCGGACAGCGCTTTATCTGGCCGCACACGGTTGCGAGGTGACTGCGGTTGATCGTGAGGTTGCGCCCCTCGAGCGGGTGATGACGGTCGCGCAGGAAGTTGGTCTCGCCGACCGCATCCAGGGCTACGTCGCGGGAATCACCGATTGGTCACCCGATGTTCAACTGGGCGCCCTGGTGTGCACGCCTGACGCTTTCGACGGACTTTCGCCCAACGAGCGGAGTCGTGCGTTCGAGCTGTTGCAGGGAGCAACCCGTGATGGCGGAGTGCACCTGGTCGGCACCATCGTGCGTGGTAAGGGCCTGTCGGTGACGGAGCTCAAGAAGCGCTACAAGGGCTGGTCGATTTCCGTCGAAGACGACTCATCGTCGTCCAAAACCTTCCTCGCTCGCAAAGTCGCCGGCTGACAAACCGTCCTGTGTCGTGATGACACAGGTGTCCACAAGCCGCGTGTCAATCTGCGACAGGAAGATGCTCAGCCGTAGCCGCTGGCGGGCGTAAGTCTTTCACTAACAACCACTTGTAATTGGCGCTCTACTTGGCACATCGAGTGCTTTTGAATGCCGCCGAGCCACGGGTGTGGCACTTATCAAGTGAGCGATTTATGAAGAAGGATCGTAAGGACACGAATTCATCCGAGCCAATCGGCATCGTCATTTCGCGTGGCGACAAGACGGAGCCGACCCCGATTTTCGCGGCGTACATCTGGGCTCCGGCGCCAGAGGAAATCTCAGAAACTGAGAATCGCGCGGCATAACCGGCCTCTGTTTTTTATAGAGAGCCCGCGACTGAGGTCGCGGGCTTTTTCTTTATGCGGACTACCAGCGCGGACTAACGGCACTGCGGACTGCTGACTGAGTGCGTATTGGTAGACTGGTACGTACTGCGGGCTGCGCACGGGCCGCAGGCTATGGTTCGTATGGTGAACCGTGCGAACTCCGCACGGTTGCCCGCAGTTGTCAGTCCGCATTACGTCAGCAGTCCGCAGTGCAGTTCCGTCCGCGCTGGTAGTCAGTCAGCAGTGCAGTTGGCCCGCGCTGGTAGTCCGCAGAAGAGCCGGTACGCCCCTTGCCCCCTCTGGCCGGCGTGGAACAGTCCCCGACCTGGGAAGGCGAGCGGCATGCCCTGCTATCACAGCGGATCTCGGATATCGGTCTCGAGATACGCGGGACGCTGCTCGAAAAGCTGGTCAATCAGCTATACGACGAGCTTGGCGCGAAGGGACTCGACTTTCGGCCCCCAGTCTATTTGAGCGATCAGTGGGGATGCCCGGACGGGACGCCATTGATCGGCGTCCCGTTTTATCTCGCGGACCCCCGACTCTCCAGAATCGAAGAGGATTACTCTGCAGCGGTCGAGGACGAGCTGGAGTCGATGCAATACCTGCGGCACGAGGCGGGACACGCTTTCAACTACGCATATCGTCTCTACGATCGGCCGGACTGGCGAAAGATTTTTGGCCCGTATTCCCGACCCTACCGTGAGCGCTATCGCGCCGATCCATTCTCACGCGAATACGTGCGGCACATCCTCGGCTGGTATGCGCAAAAACATCCCGATGAAGATTTCGCGGAGACTTTTGCCGTGTGGCTGACTCCCAGCTTCAACTGGCGGGAGTCCTACGATGGCTGGGGCGCATTGCGAAAGCTGGAGTACGTGGATGAGGTGATGAAGGAAATCGCGCATCAGGTGCCTCCGGTGCCGGAGCCTTCCGAAGATGATCTTCCGGTCACCGCGATGCGCTATACAGTTGCTGAGCACTATGAGGACAACGAAGAAGCGATTCCGATTCGGGATCCGCGCATCTTCGACGGTGATCTGCGAACGATTTTTGTGTCGCGCGATCAGGCGCCAGGTGGTGCGTCCGCGGCCGAGTTCATCGCCCAGCATCGACGCGAGATCGTCGCACGAATCTCCTATTGGACCGGGGAGAGCGCGTCGGTCGTGCGCCAGTTTGTCGACTTCCTCACCGAGCGCACCCGCCAGCTCAATCTCCAGCTTGCCGGTCTCGAGGCATCAACCCTGATCGAGCTCACCGCTTTTGGAACCGCGGTGATGATGAACTATCGCCACACCAACACGGTGCATGGCGGCAAATCCTCCGACGCGTGAAGATCACCGTACTGCATACCCGCGATGCGTTGGAGCCGCCGGTCGACCCGCTGCTCGACCAGCTCGATCAGGCGCTGGCCGCGGCCGGCCACACGTCGCGTCGGGTTGTGGTGGACGACGAAGTCGAGCCGCTGATCGAAGCGCTCAAATCGTCGCAGCCTGACCTGGTGTTCAATCTGGCGGAATCGTTCCGCGGCAAAAGCGCGCTCGAGTCGAATGTCGCCGCACTGCTGAATTTGATGAATCTGCGTTACACCGGATCGAGTCCGGCGGGATTGATTCTCGCCGGTGACAAGACCCTCACCAAGAAGGTGCTCGCCTTTCACGGAATTCAGTCCGCCAAGTTCGCGACGATGTTTCGCGGCCAGCTGGACTGGGCGCACCAGATCAATTTCCCGTTGCTCGTCAAACCACCGCAGGAAGATGCTTCGCTGGGCATCACGCAGAAGTCGGTCGTCCATGACGTGAAGGAGCTGCTCGATGTCATCAGCAGCACGCAGCAGGAGTACCAGTCGCCGGTGCTGGTCGAGGAGTTCATCGACGGACGCGAGTTCTACGTTGGAGTGATCGGCAACAGCAACGCGGAGGCGCTACCGATCATCGAGCTGGATTTCTCGAAGTTTCCCGCCGGCCTGCCCAAGATCGCCAGCTGGGAGGCAAAGTGGGGCGACGAAGGTGACGAGAAGGGCGCTGAGTTCGAGGGAACGCAGTCGATTTTTCCGACCGACCTGTCGGAGCAGCTGACGCAGAAGATCCAGCGCGTCGCCGTCGACGCGTTTCAGGCGCTGCGGCTGCGCGACTACGGTCGCATCGACCTTCGTGTCACGGCCGACGAAGAGGTCTACGTGATCGAGGCGAATCCGAATTGTTATCTGGAAAAGAACAGTGAATTCGCGCGCGCGGCGGAGAAGTCCGGTCTCGCTTATCCCGCGCTGATTTCACGCATCATCGAGCTGGCGACGGCGCGTTACTCACGCTGACAAAAAAGCCGGCGATAGCGCCGGCTTTTCGTAAGACAGAAGCGCTGACGTTTAGCGGCTGCGGCTGCTGCTGCTCTTTCTGCGCGAGCCGCCTTTACGACCCGATGATTTCCGTCCGCCGCTGCTTCTGCCGCGGCTAGAGCTTCTGCTGGACTTTCTGCTCGAACTTCTGCCGGAGCTTCTGCTCGAGCTCTTACGTCCGCTGCTCTTTCTGCGTCCGCCTCTCTTCGCTGCTGCCATGTTGTCTCTCCAAGATGAAGTAAGAACTCTCACCAACTCCTGACCGAGTCAGCGAGTGCTACTTCGCGTCCTGATGTCCGCGAGTTACCAAGGAACTCACCTGCTAACGAGCCAACATCATAGTCCAAAACTCGTCGCGCTGATCCGAATGCAAGAGATGTGCGTGAAATCCGGGAAACGCCGATCAAATCGAAATCAGTGAAACCATGTGGTCGAGCGCTTGCATCGCTCACACGCAGCGAACGAAGTCTTCGACGACGTGTGATCACTTCCAAAAGCGTCGCGGTGTGAGCAGGTTTGACTTCCACTCGCAGCAAACTCGTCATCTCCGGAGTTCGTGCACGTGAAAGCGCTGGTAAAAGAGTCCGCGTCACCTGGTTTCAAGCTCAAGGATGTCGTGGAGCCGCGCATCCGCGAAGACGAAGTGCTGATTCGCGTGCGGCGCGCCGGTGTGTGCGGCACCGACGTCCACATCTACGAGTGGGATGCGTGGGCAAAGGGGCGGTGCAAGCCGCCCTTCGTCGTCGGCCACGAGTTCGCCGGTGATGTCGTGCAGGTCGGCCGGCTCGTCACCGATGTCAAGGAAGGTGATCGCGTAACCGCCGAGGGCCATATCGTCGACGGGCGGTGTCTATTGTGCCGCACCGGCAACTCGCACGTTTGTCCGTTCACGAAGATCATCGGCGTCGATCGCGATGGATGTTTCGCGGAATACATCTCGATGCCGGCAACCAACGTCTGGCATCTCGACGACGCGATCTCGTATGACATCGGCGGGATCCACGATCCGATGGGCAATGCTTTTCATACGGTGCTGACCGCCGACATTCCCGGTGCTGTCGTGTTGATCACCGGCTGCGGGCCGATCGGAATCTTCGCGGTGGGCATCTGCAAAGCTGCTGGCGCGTCGCAAATCATCGCCACCGATATCAACGAAACACGACTGGCGCTCGCGAAGAAAATGGGCGCGCATCACGCCGTGCACCCTGATGCTGCGGTCCAGCTGGTGAAAGACGCAACCGACGGACTCGGCGCCGACGTCGTGCTCGAGATGTCAGGCGTGCCGGTAGCAATCCATCAGGCATTTGCGTTGGTGCGCGTTGGCGGCCGGGTACAGATGCTCGGGATTCCGTCGAAGAAAGTGGATTTCGATCTCGCGACGGAAGTGATCTTCAAGGGTCTGACCATCTACGGCGTCGTCGGCCGTCGCATGTACGAGACGTGGCATCAGATGACGCGCTTCCTGCGCTCGGGCGAATTCGATCCGACGCCGGTAATCACTCACCGCTTCCCTCTCACTGAGGCAGACACCGCGATCGAGGCGATCAAGTCGGGCGCAGCGGGCAAGGTGATTTTTGAAATAGCGTGATGAGGGAGGCGAGACCGCGAGAGGCGAGAGGCGAGAGGCGGCACTACGAACTAAGAACAGAGAACTGAGGCATCATCGTGGCACTCAATGAGAAACTCGATGCGGATCTGAACGCGGCGATCGAGAAGCTTAAGGCTGACCGCGTCTACAAGCGTCTCAACTACCTCGCGTCACCGCAGGCGGCGCGGGTGCAGATGGAAGGTCGCGGTGAGGTCGTCATTCTTTCCTCAAACAACTATCTCGGGTTGTCGAATGACCCCGAAGTTGTCGCAGCCGGCATTGATGGACTGAAGAAGTATGGCGCGGGCACTGCGAGCGTGAGGTTTATCTGCGGAACTTTCACGGTTCACCGCGAGCTCGAGAAAGCCATCGCGGATCTCGTAGGCACCGAGGCGTCGATGAGCTACGTCTCAGCCTGGAACGCCAACGAAGGATTGACCGCAACGATCATCGAGCAGAACGACTTCGTCGTTTCCGACGCGCTCAATCACGCCTCGATCATCGATTCGATCAGACTCGCCAAAGCAATTACCAAGTGCACGACAGCGGTCTATCAGCATTCGGATCTGGATGATCTGAAAGCAAAGCTGGAAAGCGCGAAGGGAGCGCGGCGGCGTCTGATCTGGACCGATGGTGTTTTCTCGATGGAAGGAAGCGTCGCCAAGCTTCCGGAGATCCTCCAGATCGCCGAGGACTACGACGCGATCGTCGCCGTGGACGACTCGCACGCCACTGGTGTACTCGGTGCCACGGGTCGCGGGACCGCCGAGCACTACGGAGTGCTTGGCGAGGTCGATATCATCACCTCGACGCTCGGCAAGGCCTTGGGAGGCGCGGCCGGCGGTTTTGTGGCGGCGTCGGCAGCACTGTGCGACATGCTGACCCAGCGTTCTCGACCCCAGCTGTTCTCGAACGCGCTTCCACCAACGGTCGCGAGCAGTGCGCTGGCGGCCATCCGTCAGCTCGAGCACCATCCCCAGCTGGTCGGTAAGCTCCGTGACAACACCCGCTACTTCAGGGCAGCCATCGCCGAGGCGGGGTTCAAGCCGCTACCTGGAGAGACCCCGATCGTCCCTATAATCGTGGGTGAGACGGCGACCGCCATCAAAATGAGTGACATGTTGCTGGACGAAGGCGTCTTTGTGACGGGGTTCGGCTTTCCGGTCGTCCCCCAAGGGCAGGCGCGCGTGCGCTGTCAGCTGAGCGCTGCCCACTCACGCGACGATCTGGACCAGGCAATCGCAGCGTTCAAGAGCGTCGGGACAAAGCTAGGCATAATCTAGAGGACGCCTTAATGCAGAAGCTCAGAGCAGTATTCGTGGCGATCGTCGCCACGGTCGTCGTTTCCGGCAGCGCGCGCGCGCAGGAGAACCGGAACTTCGACAATTCATGGTTCTGGGGATTCAAATCCGGGGTCAACACCTTCTCGGTTCCCGGCAAGGGCAACACATCGACCGTCGATTTCGGAATCGACTGGGTGATCACGCGCAGCAAAGGCGGCCTTTACGTCTCAGGCAATCAGTCGATTTTCCAGCGCGACATGGAATTCCTGGACCCGTCTTCCAACACTGGCCAGCGCACGGTTCGGGTGAACGACATGCGCAGAATAACTCTCGGCGCGCTGGCATTCCCGAAACATTTTGGCGGCATCACTCCCTACGCAGGACTCGGCTACACGATCACCGTACTCGGTGACGCGCGGGTGTTTGTCGACAGCGCCAACACGTTCCCGAGCAATGCGTTCCTCGACGAGGTCGAGAGAGAGCGTAGCCGTAGCGCAGTTGTTGGCATCGGTGGAATACAGATTCAGGCAAGTCGCATGGCGATCTTCGCCCAGGAAACCATCGTTCCCAGCAACCCGAGCTTCCTGTTCAGCAGCGTGCTCAACTTCTTCGAGTTCGGCGTCCGCCTGAACTTTGGCAGTTCCATCGATCGAGATTAGCAGCTCTCGGCGCACTCGACGTGGAATTGGGGCCCCTCTTGGGGGCCCCTTTTTTTTTGTGATGACTACCAGCGCGCACGGAACTGCACTGCTGACTGCTGACGTAATGCGGACTGACATCTGCGGGCAACCGTGCGGAGTTCGCACGGTTCACTATGCGAACCCCAGGCTCCGGCCTGTCCGCAGTCCGCAGTACGTACCAGTCTACCAATACGCACTCAGTCAGCAGTCAGCAGTGCCGTTCCGTCCGCGCTGGTAGTGCAGTTGTCGGCGCTGGTGGTCATCACCCAGATAGCTTTCCGCGCGAGACAAAGCGGTTACCGCGGATGATCCAGCGGAGTGGCCAGTCGGCGGATTTGGTGATCCCGATGCGGGTCGTGACGTCTACTTCGTCGTCCGGAACTAGCTCGCCTTCTCGAATGACCAGTGGCTTTCGTTGCAGAGGCTTCCCCGTCATTGCGCCCGTGATCCCCAGAGCGGTACAGAGTTTTCCAGGCCCGTTGGTGAGATCGACGTCGTTCTTAATCCGCGGACGGCGCTTGTGCATCAGCGCCATTCCATCGAGTGGTTCGACCGCGCGCACGAGCACGGCACTCGGATTGTCCACTTCGCGTGTGACCGCATTGAAGCACCAGTACATGCCGTAGATGAAATAGACGTAAGAGATTCCGGGCGGCCCGTAGAGATGTTCGGTGCGCGCGGTTCTGCCGGCGGCGGCGTGGCAGGCGAGATCGTGTTCGCCGACGTAGGCTTCCGTTTCGACGATGATACCGCTGGCGATCCCTTCCCCGGTTTCGCACTCGAGGACGGTGCCGAGCAGATCGCGCGCGACGAGCTCGGTATCACGCGCGTAGAAGTTGCGCGGCAGTACCTTGCCGCGGCGAAACTGCGACCGCGGCCTCGAGCCGAGTAGAGTCGTCTGCTCTACCCGGCTCGCGATTTCCCTGCGCGCCATCTTACTCGCTGGCGGTCTTGCTGCGGGTCTTTCTTGCTCGCTTGGCTACCGGAGCAGAGTCTGCGCCTTCATCGGCCGAAGCAGACTTGCGGCCGCGACGCGGTTTCGACTCGCCCGACGCGGAGCGCTTGCGACCCGCGCGCGGCTGCGGCTCGGGCTCGCCGAGCGCATCCTCGCCGGTCAGCGGCAGATCAGGAATGCTCGGCTCGGTGACGGGCTCGGGAGCGGGGCGCGAGGTTTCGACAACGCCAATCGAAAGAAGCTCGGGCGGTACCATGCCCGCTCTGGCGCCGATCGACCCCCGTCCACGACCACGACCCATCATTGGAGCTCGCGACGGTGCAACTGCCTGCGCTTCGGGAGGCGGTGATGTGCGTCCACCCTCCGCGGTGGCAAGCTGGTCGCTTACCGACGTCGATTGCGCGGCCGGCGCGACTTCGTAGTCGTCCCCGCGTCTACGCAAGTCAACGATGTTGGCGTCGTGCGCGTCCTGGAGAATGCGAATGAAGTTCCGTTCGTTCAGACTCTCCGAGTCTCTGCCGAGCAGCTCACGCGCCGCGGTGCGTGCCTGACTGGCGCGAATTGGCGAACCGCCGTTGCTCCCGACCGCGCGACGAACCAGATCGAAGGCTTCCTCGCGACGGAGCCGCAGTCCGCTGGAGCCGATGTCGCCACCAGTGGTCGGAGCCTGCGCGCGTGGAGTCTCCTGTTCACGCGGCTCTTCGTCGCGGTGACGGTCGCGGCCGTTACGATCGCGATCTCGACCGCGGCCACGACGTCCCCGCCGGCCACCGCGATCTGACTCTTCCTCTTCGGCGACGCGCGACGGCGCCTGCTCCGCGACGGCGGCAGGTGCTGCAATCGCGGGAACGCCGTCACGCGGCGGACCGACTTCGAATTGCCCGTTCTCGAGTTTGGTGAGCGTGAGCAGGCCTTTGTGGGCTGCCTCGGTCACGAAGCGAGAAAACTTGGACATACCGAGATTCTTCTCGTCGAACGAGCTGTCGATCTGCTGCATCACCTGCTTGAGGCGATCAGCGCGCATGACATCGCTGTTGCGCTGCATACGCTCGATGGCTTCGGTGACTAGCTCCCATGGATCCTTCTTGACGACTTCCTCTTCCCCGCTCTTCACGAGTCCCGCGAGCGCGTTGTAGCTGTAGTACTCGTCGCAGTTCATGACGAGTAGATCGCTCGACGATTCGCGGATACCGACGCCGATGACGTACTTGCCGTACTCTTTGAGCTTGGTGACGAGACTGGCGAAATCGGAATCGCCGGATAGCAGGATGAAGGTGCCGATCTCGGGACGCGTGAACACCAGCTCCATTGCATCGACGGCGAGTCGGATGTCGGTGGCGTTCTTCTTTGCCGATCCGTACGCGGTCGCCATGATCATGTCGATGGACGCTTCGGCGAGCGGCACCACGTATTGCGGGTAGCGCCGCCAGTCAGCGTACGCGCGCTGAACGGAGACTTTGCCTTTGACGATGTCGGAGGAGAGCAGGTTTTTCAGCTCCGTCTGAAGCTCGGAGCGAATGCCCATCGTGACGTTGTCGAAGTCGATGAGCAGTGCTGCGTTTGGTGCGTGGTGGGAGGCTTGCGATTGTGCGGGCGACATTGCCTGTGGCCCGCGGTGGATCGGTTTTATTGCGTGTGGCCCTCGATGGACCGGAGGGCTGTGTCGGTGCCCACCCGAAGTGTGGGCGGGGGACCGATGTTGCCGTGTACTCATTTTTTTTGGGAATTACCTAAGTGCTTTGGCTGCGTGCCTGCGAATTCTTCGCTGATCTGGGCCGCACGCCATTGAATCATCCCTGCGACAATCGCCGCAGGCGGTGCGTCTTCAGGTTCATGCGAGCGTGTCAACCTTTTGTTGACCGTTTGCTGATCCTCGAAGTCGCGTCGTCGGGTATAATTTATACCTAACCCTCCATGAATCAACTGCGCTTCCGCACGCGACTGGTGTTGATCCTGTCGCTGTTCGCGATTGTTCCCGCGCTGGTCCTGACCTTGTTGTGGAGTGGGACCGTGAGCAGCGTCGTTCCATTTGTCACGGGACAATCAGCGTGGGACAGCGTTGCCGTCAGTGGTGAGCGCGCAATCGCCGCCGCGCGCCAGGCGCAGCTAACTCCGGCACAGAAACGGGCGATTGACGCTCACGAACGCGAGCTGCGCGTCTCGGTAGAACAGGCGCGGCGCTACAGCTTTCTCGCCGAGCGAACCGTGCGCGTGATTGCGATCGCGGGGGTCCTGGCGCTGCTGATTCTGACCGGCGCGGCATCCCGCGTCGCCGGTCATCTGAGCCGACAACTGAGTCGGCCGCTCGACGAGCTGGTGCGCTGGACGGAGCTGATCGGTCACGGCGAGCCTCTGCCCCCACCGCCCGAGCGAACGGTGGTATCACACAGTCAGCGTAACGGCGATGACGGTCCAACGATGCAAGTCACCCAAAGCAGGGTGCGCGGCGCGCCGGAGTTCGAGACGCTGCGGCGAAGCATGCGCGAGATGGTGTCAGAGCTGGAACACGGCCGCCGGCAGGCGGTCGAAGCGGAACGTCTGCATGCATTTCGCGAGAGCGCGCGCAGAGTGGCGCACGAGATCAAGAATCCCCTGACGCCGATTCGTTTCGCTCTGGCGAGATTGCGCGGGCAGGCGCCGCCCGCACTGCAGGAAGACGTCAGCGTGATTGCCATGGAATCCGAGCGACTCGATCGCATGGCAAAGAGCTTCGCCGAGTTTGGACGACTGCCCGAAGGTCCGGCGTCGGAAATCGACATCGGGGAGATGGTGCGCTATACCGCGCGCAGCAGCGTGCCGCCGGGCATTGCCCTGGATCTGCAAATCGATGAGAATCTGCCGCGCATTTACGGTCACAATGGCGCGCTGAGCGGGGCGCTGAGCAACGTACTGCTCAACGCGGTCGATGCATCGCCGGAGAATGGGTGTATCACGGTGAAAGCGCACACGGCGAAGCTCGCTGGTCGCGATGCAGTGCGGATCTCCGTCGCCGACAACGGCAAGGGCATCGCGCCGCAAAATCTGGAAACGATCTGGGAGCCTTACGTCACCAACAAGCCGGGTGGAACGGGGCTAGGTTTGGCGATCGCGCGCCAGGCGATCTGGGCGCATGATGGGACGGTGAACGCGACCAGCACTCTGGGCGCGGGCACTGAGATACAATTGACAATCCCCGCAAACGGCGTTGCCGCCGTGAGGAAAGAATAATGGGACCAGAGATAGTCGTTCCGCTCGCTGGAATGGCGACCGCCATCATACTCGCGATAGGCCTTCCAGTCGCGCGTGCTTACTCACGAAGGGTCGATGCAGACGCGAAGAATCCGCGGGTGCCCGAAGAAGTTGCGAGTAGACTCGAACGGATGGAGCAGGCAATCGAGGCAGTAGCGATCGAGGTCGAGCGCATCTCTGAGGGCCAGCGTTTCACCACGAAGCTGCTATCCGAAGCGAGGAATCCGGCTATAGCGCCCGCTTCGTCGTCCGGCCAAGGCACACCGAACCGCTCCTAAGTGCCGATAGTTCCGATCGCCGACGATGAGCTGAACATCCGGCGAATGGTTGGTGCGCTGCTCAGCGTGGAGGGCTACGAAGTCGCGGAAACGCCGAGCGGAGTCGATGCGGTGGCGCGGGTGAAAGAGACGGAGCCGGACGTGGCGCTGGTCGATCTGATGATGCCGGGCGATCTCGACGGCATGGCGACGCTGGCCAGGCTCAGAGAGGTTGCCCCTGATCTGCCCGTCATCATGATGAGCGGCCGCGCCGGTCTCGCAGACGCCGTCAAGGCAACCAAGCTCGGCGCGTTCAACTTTCTGGAGAAGCCGCTGACACCGGAGGGTGTTTTGCTGGCGGTTTCGTCGGCGCTGGAGCTGCGACAGACTCGCCGGGTCGCTCGGCAGCTGCGCGCCGAGATGGGATTCTCGGGGCAAATGGTCGGCAACAGTCCGGCGATGCGGAACGTGCGGCAGATGATCGCCCGCGTGGCGCCGACGGATGCGCGAGTGTTGATCACCGGCGAATCGGGCACCGGCAAGGAGCTGGTGGCGAGCGCGATTCACGACGCCAGTCCGCGGCGCGACAAGCCGTTCGTGCGTGTCAACTGCGCGGCGATTCCGAAGGATCTCGTCGAGAGCGAGATGTTCGGACACGAGCGCGGTGCATTTACCGGCGCGACACAGACCCGAATCGGGCGCTTCGAGCTCGCACATCACGGGACGCTGTTTCTCGACGAGGTCGGCGATCTGGGTCCGGACGCGCAGGCGAAGCTGCTGCGCGCAATCGAAGCCCAGGAGATTCAGCGCGTGGGTGGGAACCGCGTAATCAGAACCGACGTGCGGATTATCTCGGCTACCAATCACGATCTGCAGCGCGCGGTGAAGGCGGGGACATTTCGCGAAGACCTGTTCTTCAGGCTGCAGGTGATTCCGCTGGCGATTCCGCCACTGCGGGAGCGCGGGGACGACATCCTCGAGCTGGTCGAGCATTTCTCAGAGCAGTTTCTCCAGCGAAGTGGTCAGGCCAAGCCGCGCTGGAGAAGCGACGCGCTGCAGCTGCTGCGCGATTACCCGTGGCCCGGCAACGTGCGCGAGCTGGCAAACATCGTCGAGCGACTGGCGATTCTGCATCCGGGTGCCGAGATGACGGGACAGCAGGTGGAAGACGTGTTGATCGTCGACAGAGATGATGAGCAACCGGTGACTACGCCGACGCAGGCGCGTGAGCGTGTATCGACGGCGAGTGATAGCGCGCGCGGACCGGTCTCACTGGCAGACAGACTGGACAGCTTCGAGCGGACGGTGATTGCGCGCGCGCTGGCCGATGCCGGCGGGAACGTCGCCGACGCGGCGCGACGTCTTCAAACGGACAGGCCCAATCTCTATCGGCGCATGAAACGACTCGGCATTGGCTCGGGAAGCGGGAAGCGGGAGGTCGGAGGCGGGTGATGATTCGAGCACTTTTGGCGACGTGCGCCATGTACCTGTTGGCGATTCCCGCCATCGCGCAAAATCCGGATACGACCGCGACTGATACGCTGCCGGATCACTACGGTTGGTGGGCGCGGACAAGCCGAAGCAGCGGATTGATCCTGAGCTCAGGCAAAACGTACAACCGAGTCGAGGGCCTGCCGGTTCTCTTTGGTCCCGTATTTCACGACAGTCTTGGCGCGGCCCAGATCAATGCGTCGGTGCTCGGGATCATTCGGAGCGCCAACACTTTTCACTGGGACAATCAGAACCTCGGGCACCGCGCGGGGCTCGACGTGCGTGTCGGCCGCGGACGCGGTTACGGATTGGGATTGTCGTCCTATGACGTGATGGCGGCGGTCGAGCCGTGGCACCTGCCGGACCCGGATGCGGGACTGGCAGCATTCTTCGGCCACCGCGATTTCCGCGACTGGTACAATCGGCACGGCGCGATGGCGAACGCCACGTACAACATGAGCGCGCACAGCAGTCTGTCCGCCGATTTCAGCGACGAGCGCTGGGCGTCGCCCGATGCGCAGCGAGTCTTCTCGGTGTTCGGGAACGGCAAGCCGTGGCGCGCGAATCCTGCTTTCGATGCCGGTCGTTTTCACATCGGAGTACTGCGCGCCAACGTCGATACCAGAAACGATCAGGATAATCCATCGACAGGCTGGCTGATCGCCATGGAGTACGAGCACGGCGTCGGCGACATCACCGACTTTGGCTTGACGTCGCCGATCGCACGGACGCCGACGTCTCCGCATGTCAGCTACGGGCGTGGCCTGCTCGATTTACGGCGGTACAACCGGTTGTCGCCGACGACGTGGATCAACGGGCGATTGGTGCTGGGCGGCTGGCTCAACGGCGATGACCTGCCGCTGCAACGGAGATTCTCAATCGGCGGGATCGGCACCGTACCGGGCTTCGACTTCCGGAAATACGAAGCAGGTACGGTCGACGTCGCGCAGTGCAGCGATGGAATCACGATCCCTGTGGGCAATCCTGCGCAGTGCGAGCGAGTGGCGCTGGCGCAGCTCGAGTATCGGCAGGAGGTGCATTCGTCGCTGCTCGATTTCCTGAACGCGCGGCCGATTCGGTTGCGCGGCATCGGCTTCACCGTGCAGCCGACGCTCGTCGCATTCGTCGATGCCGGCCGCGGCTGGCTGGTTGGACAACCGTCGGGAACGCTGCAGTACTCGTCGCACAGCTTCCCGCGGTTCGGAACGTTTCGAACGGATGTCGGCCTCGGACTCGATCTCGGAATCATTGGTGTTTATGCCGCAAAAGCGGTGTCGAGCTCGAAAGAGCCGGCCAACGTATTCCTCAGAGTGCACCGGCGATTCTAGTGCGGCGAATGGCGGTTCACTGTCGCGGAATTGTTGCGAGGCGGATGAGAGTGGCGGCGTTCGCAACGGCGCTCGTGGCTCTTGCACGTCCTCTTGCGGCGCAGCAGGCGAGGCTCGAGATACTGGCGCCGCCCGGAAATGCGTGGGCGGAGGAGCCGCCGTCGGTGACATCGTCGGGACTGCTCGCAGATGCAACGATGCGCGACTTGCTGTCGAATGGTTTTCCGGCGCGGCTACACTATCGGCTCGAGCGCTGGCAATCGGGCCGGTGGTTCGACGATCTCAAAGCTGCCTTCGAGTGGGACGTCGTCATGAAATACGACGTCCTCGGCAAGAAGTACCAGGTAGTGCGGCTGGTGAACAACAAGCCGCAATCGCTGGGTGAATACGCCGACGTCAGCGAAGCCGAGAGCGCGGTCGAGGGTCCGTACAAGACGGCGATCTCGTTGCCAGCGAAAGGAGCGCGCGGCTACTACAATCTGCTCCTCGACGTCGAGACTTTGTCGCTGAGCGATCTCGACGAAGTAAATCGCTGGCTGCGCGGTGAGCTCAAACCGGCAGTGAGCGGAAAGAAAAATCCCGGCACTGCGATCGGCCGGGGTGTGCGCACACTGATCGTCAGGCTGCTCGGCGGAGAGAAACGGCACTACGAGGCGAGGACGGGGACGTTCCGACCGTGAACGGCAAATGAAGAACTACCAGCTGGCGGCTTGCTGCTTTCGGCCGGCGGCGCCGAGCTAAGTAAAAAAACGGCCAGCAAAAGCGCTGGCCGTTTTGTTTTTTTTTGTAACAGCTCGAAGCCGCTGGCTGAAAGCAGCAAGCCGCAAGCTGGTCGTTTTCAGTTTGTCGTTACGAAACCTTGTGGTTCCCGTGATGCTGCCCTTGCTGATTCTGCGCGTGCCGGTGCTCGAGATCTTCCAGATGGTGCAGCGTCTCTTCGCCGTAGAAGATCCGGATGTACTTCGCCTGCGTTGGCGTGAGACGACGCACGGCCCAGCTAAGGTGCACGAAGTGCGGCTCGACCGGCACGTGCATCGGATGCATGCCGATCTCGTTCGGCAGATTGTTCGCCTTGCGAGTGTTGCACGGGCTGCAGGCGGTAACGACGTTCGTCCACTCGTTGGTGCCGCCGCGGGACAGAGGGATCAGGTGATCGCGTGTGAGTGACTCGCGCGGCTTGAGCTCGATCTGGAGGCGGCCGCAGTACTGACAGCGATAGCGATCGCGCGCGAACAGGAAGGTGTTCGTGACCTGGCGGCGGAAGCGACGGGGAACGTGAATGAAGCGCGTCAGGCGAATGACCGCGGGACGCGGCAGCGTCAACTTCTCGGAGCGAACGACTCGATCAGAATCCGCTTCGACGATCTCTGCTTTTCCGTCGATCACCAGCCGCAGGGCGCGGCGTAGTGGTACCATCGTCAACGGCTCGAACGAAGCATTCAGTGCCAGACAACCAACGATCAAGCACTCCTCCCGGGCAAACCCACCAAAATATACAACTGGTACTACACCAACAGGTTACGTCTGGCTCTCTATATACCGACGATCTCTAGCCAGTACTAGTTACCGGTTGTCAACTGCAAAAGAAAACTACCAGCCCGCGGCTGGCGGCTTTCAGCCGGCTGCTGCGAGCTTAAACCGCCGATGCCGACATGTCGCCGACGGGTTCCCTTCTGACTTTGCGCGAGCTTGTCGAGGGCGACTGACGCACTGGAACCGGTGTCAGCCAGCCGTAACGATCTTCCAGCGTTCCCTGGGCGATGCCCATGTACTGGCGCTGGATCGCCAGCGTTATCTGGCCAGGCTTGCCCGCTCCAACCTGAATGCGATCGACCGAGCGAATCGGTGTAATCTCGGCGGCGGTTCCGGTGAAAAAGAGCTCATCAGCGATGTAGAGCATCTCACGTGGAATCGAGCCTTCCACAACCTCGATGCCCATGTCGCGCGCGATCTGCATCACCGAATCGCGGGTGACGCCGTGGAGAATGCCGGATGAAATCGTCGACGTGAACAGCTTGCCGTCGCGTACAAGGAACAGGTTCTCGCCGCTCCCCTCGGAGACGTGCCCAAACGAGTCGAGCATGATGCCTTCGACGTAGTTGTCGACACGCGCCTGCATCTTCGACAGCTGTCCGCCGAGGTAGTTGCCGCCCGCTTTGGCGAGTGTTGGTATCGTGTCGGGCGCGGGACGTCTCCAGCTCGAGACGCAGACATCGGCGCCGTTCTTCAGCGCGTCGGCGCCGAGATAGGTACCCCACGTCCACGGGATGATGAAAACCTCGAGCGGGGTGTCGTGCGGCAACACACCCATTTGTTCGCCAGTCCGGATAGCAACTGGCCGCAGGTAACAGTGCGGAAGTTCATTCTCAGCGACTGTTTCAACTGCGGCCTTTGATAGATCGTCGATCGAGTAGGTAAGCGGCATGCGGTAAATTCGGCAGGAATCTGCGAATCGCCGCATGTGCGCGGTAAGTCGAAAGACAGCGGGACCGTTTGGGGTCTCGTAGCAGCGTATTCCCTCA